>JBKPHT010000249.1:0-12130 GCA_046730015.1 Actinomycetota bacterium | reverse complement strand
GGCCCACGGCACCGCGGCCGAGCACCTCGACCGCATCCGCCTCGTCCGCGAAATGGCCCGCCGCCGAGGCCGGACGGTCGGCGTGCTGGCCGATCTGCCGGGGCCCAAGGTCCGCACCGGCCCGTTCCCCGAGGGCGGCGCATTCCTGGCCGAGGGCGCCGAGGTGACGCTGGTGGCCGGGGACGAGCCGAGCGACAGCGACCGCGTCGTGGTCGACGAGGACCACCTGGCCGACTTCGTGACCCCGGGCGACGACGTGGTGGTGGGCGACGGCACCGTCACGCTGGAGGTCACGGCGGTCGAGGGCGGGACGGTCCGGGCCGTCGTCCGAAGCGGCGGGCGCCTGCAGGGCCGGCCGGGGGCCCACCTGCCGTCGAATCGGTGGCTGCCGCCCGTCCCCACCGACGACGACCTTCGGCTCGTCGAGCAGGTGGGCCGGGAGGCCGACTGGCTGGCCGTGTCGTTCGTCCGCAAGCCGGAGGAGCTCTCCCGGGTGCGGGAGGCCGCCGGGCCTGACGGACCGCGGCTGATGGCCAAGATCGAGACCCGGGCTGCGGTGGACCACCTCGACGACCTGTTGGCCGAGGCCGACGGGGTCATGGTGGCCCGGGGCGACCTCGGCATCGACTTCCCGATCGAGGACGTGCCCCACCTGCAGAAGCGGATCATCCGGGTGTCCGCCGCCCGGGGCCTGCCGGTGGTCACGGCCACCCAGATGCTGGAGTCGATGGTGACGGCCCCCACCCCCACCCGCGCCGAGGCGACCGACGTGGCCAACGCGGTGGTCGACGGCACCGACGCGCTCATGCTCTCGGCCGAGACCGCGATCGGCCACGACCCCGCCCTCGTCGTCCGGACCATGGCCCGCATCGCGGCCCGGGCCGAGCAGTTCGACGACCACCACGACGACCACGAGCGCGGCCTGGTGCAGCGGCGGGCGCCGTCCACCAAGGCGGTGACCGTGGCCATGGCCCACGCCGCGCTGCGCGCCGCCGACGAGCTGAGGCTGGCGGCGATCGTGTGCTGCACCCGGGCGGGGCCGACCGCCCGGGCCATGGCCGCGCTGCGGCCGACCTGCCGGCTCATCGGCGCCAGCCCGTCGCCGGCGACGGCCCGCCAGCTCGCGCTGTCGTGGGGCGTCGAGCCGCTGGTGGTCGACGAGTACGAGTCGACCGACCAGATGGTGTGGTGCGTCGTCGAGGCCGCGGTGCAGCGGGGCCTGGTCGGGCACGGCGACACCATCGCAGTCCTGGCCGGCGCCCCGGACGCCGTCACCCGGACCACCGACGTGCTGCGAGTGGTGAGCGTCGAGTAGGCCGGTGGGCATGCGACCGGGAGACCACCGGGGCCTGACCGCGACCGGGCTGTGGGCCCAGGAGCTGGGGGAGGGACCGCTCGTCGTGCTCGTCCACGGGGCGATGGACCGCTCCGGCGGCATGCTCCGGGTGCGGCGGGCCCTGCAGGACGACCATCGGGTGGCCCGCTACGACCGCCGGGGCTACGGCCGGTCGCTCGCGGCCGGCCCGCCGACCTCGTTCGGCCAGCAGGTCGAGGACCTCGCCGCCGTGCTCGACGGGCGGCAGGCGGTGGTGGCCGGGCACAGCTTCGGCGGCGTCGTCGGTCTCGCCCTGGCCGAGCGGCGGCCCGACCTCGTCCGGGCCGTGCTGGCCTACGAGGCGCCCCGGATGTGGGCGCCGTGGTGGCCGGGCGGGTCGGCGGGTCTCCAGGCGAGCGAGATGGACGACACCGGCGACGCCGCCGAGTGGTTCCTGCGCCGGATGATCGGCGACGCCAGGTGGGAGCGGCTGCCGGTCGCCATGCGGGCCGAGCGGCGGGCCGAGGGGGCGACGCTGGTCGCCGAGATCGCGTCGGTCCGGCCGCCGCACCCGCAGCCCTACGACGTTGGCGCGGTCGAGGTGCCGGTGCTGGCCGCCCGCGGCGCGGAGAGCCGGCCCCACCACGTCCGCGCCACCGAGGAGCTGGCCGCCGCCGCGCCCCGGGGCGAGCTGCACGTGCTCGACGGCGCCGGCCACGGCGCCCACCTGGACCATCCCGACGCGTTCGCCGACCTCGTGCGCCTGGCGGTGCGTCGGGCCGACGAGTACGCGGCGCTGCCGGTCGAGGGGCCGGTGTGAGCCCCGTCTCGGCCGACGGCCGGTCGCGGCGCCGCTGGCTCGGGCGCCGGAGGCCCGGATCGGTGGCGTTCGTGCTGTCGGGCGGCGGCAACCTCGGCGCCCTGCAGATCGGCATGCTGCGGGCGCTCACCGAGCGCGGGATCCGGCCCGACCTGATCGTGGGCTGCTCGGTCGGCGCCATCAACGGCGCGGCGTTCGCGGAGGACCCGACGGTCGCCGGCGTGGCCCGGATGGAGCGCCTGTGGCGCGAGCTCGACGGCACAGACCTCATGCCCTCGAAGCTGCTGCCCAACGCCGTCGCGCTGGCCCGCCGGGGCGAGGCCATCCACGACAGCGAGCCCCTCCGCCGGGCGTTGGAGGACCAGCTCAGGGCGCGGACGTTCGAGGAGCTGGCGGTGCCGTTCCAGTGCGTCGCCACCGACGTCATCGGGGTGCGGGAGGTGTGGTTCGCGTCCGGCCCGCTAATCGAGCCGATCCTGGCGTCGGCGGCGCTGCCCGCGATCTACCCGGCGGTGGAGATCGACGGGGTCCGCTACCTCGACGGCGCCATCGTCGACGACGTGCCGATGGGTCGGGCCGTCGAGCTCGGGGCCCGGACCGTCTACGTCCTCCAGGTCGGCGCCTTCTCCCGGCCCCGGCCCGAGCCCCGGCGGCCGCTCGACGTCGCCGTCCAGTCGTACTGGATCGCCCGCCACCACCGGTTCAAGCGGGAGCTCGCCGCCATGCCGCCCGAGGTCGACCTGCACCTGCTGCCGACCGGCGAGACGCCGACGATGCGGTACAACGACTTCACCCGGTCGGCGGAGCTGATCTCGGTCGCCTACGCGGCGGCCAGCGACTACCTGGCCGGGCGGCCGGCCCGCCCCGCGCTGCCGGCGGGCGACCCGTCGCCGGAGGGCGTCGCCGCCCCGGTGACGTCGGGCGCGCCCGGCGGCCGCCAGAATGGCGGCGATGACTGACCGCCCCGTCCACCTGTCCACCGCCGGCCCGCCCGAGACCGTGCTCGACCCTGAGCCGGCCGAGGCGCTCGCCGCCCTCGACGAGGCGCTGGCCGCGCCGGTCGACGAGCAGCGGGCCGCCGTCGCTGCCGTAGTCGCCCGCTGGCCCCGGTTCCTCGACGGGTGGGCCCAGCTGGGGCTGCTGGGCCGGGACGACGTCGAGTGCTACGCCTACCACCGGGTCGGCTACCACCGCGGCCTCGACCGGCTGCGGGCCAGCGGCTGGCGGGGGTCGGGCTACGTCCGCTGGCGCCACGAGGAGAACCGGGGCTTCCTCCGGGCCCTCGACGGCCTGCGGGCGTCGGCCGACGCCATCGGCGAGCACGACGAGGCGGAGCGGTGCGCCCAGTTCCTCCGCCAGCTCGACCCGGAGTGGCCGCCGGCGGGTGGGTGACCCGAGGCGATGAGGGCCGCTCCGGGTTTCCCGAGGTCGTCAACCGCGGGCCACCGGCGGCGCGGCGCCGCCCCGGCGGCGATTATGGCCCGAGGTCCCGCGTCGTCTGGCGCGCCGCCCGCCGACCCGACAGGAGCCCGCCGTGAGCTACGAGCACGTCCACCCCGGCGGCGTCCGGGAGTGGGCCCGCCCGATGGAGCCCCGCGACCCCCACGAGGAGCACCGGGTCGCCACGCCGCTGGAGCTGTTCTTCGACCTCGTGTTCGTCGTGGCGGTGGCCCAGGCGGCCAACAGCCTCCACCACGCGCTCGCCGAGGGTGCCGTCGCCGCGCCGACCGCCCGGTACATCGCCGTCTTCGTGACGATCTGGTGGGCCTGGATGGGGTTCTCGTGGTTCGCCTCGGCCTACGACACCGACGACATCGCCTACCGGCTCACCGTGTTCGTGCAGATGACCGGGGCGCTGATCATCGCGGCCGGCATCCCCCGGGCGTTCGACGACCTCGACTTCGACGTGGTCGTCGTCGGCTACGTCGTCATGCGGCTCGCACAGGTCGTCCTCTGGCTCCGGGCGGCCGCCCACGCACCGCCCGACGCCCGCCGGTGCGCGCTGCGGTTCGCGGCCGGCATCACGGCCTGCCAGATCGGCTGGATCGCCCGTCTCGCCCTGTCCGGCGCCTGGGGCATCGCGGGGTTCGCCGTGCTCATGGCCGCAGAGCTGATCGTGCCCGTGTGGGCCGAGCGGGCGGCGCCGACCTCCTGGCATCCCGGCCACATCGCCGAGCGGTACGGGCTGTTCACGATCATCGTGCTCGGCGAGTCGATCCTCGCCGGCACGGTGGCGGTCCAGACCGTGGTCGACGACGTGGGCCTCGACGCCGAGCTGGTCGGGATCATCGCCGGCGGGCTCCTGATCGTCTTCTCGATGTGGTGGATCTACTTCGACTACCAGACGCCGCAGGTGCTGACGTCCAACCGGCCGGGTTTCATCTGGGGCTACGGCCACCTGGTCGTGTTCGCCGCGGTGGCGGCGGTCGGCGCGGGCCTGGTGGTGGCGGTCGACCACGCCGCCGGGCACGGGCACGTCAGCGACGCGCGGGCGGGGGCGGTCGTCGCCGTGCCGGTGGCCGTCTACCTGCTCTCCCTGTGGGTCCTGCACCTGGTGCTCGACGTCGCTCCTGCGAGCCCCCGCTTCACCGCACCCCTGACGGCCGGGCTCGTGCTGGCCGCCCCTGCCACCAGCCAGCCGGTCCTGGTCGTCGGAGCGCTGCTGGCCGCAATGATGGCGTTCAAGTTGGTGGTGCGGGTCAGTCGGGGGCGATGACCGCCTGCTCCGCCCGCCGGCCGGAGATGGCGGCGAGGTCGTGGGGGCCGGACGCCGGGTAGCCGCCGGCGGCGCGGATGGCCGCGCCCCAGGGCCGGAGGATCGCCACCAGCTCGTCGAGGTCGTCGCCGAGGGCGGTCACGATCGGCGCGCACTGGGCGTCGGTCGTCACCTCGACCGCCTCCCGCTCGGCCCGGCCCCGGTCGGTCAGCGCCCCGCCGGCCATGAGGCCCCGGGTCTCCAGGCGCTCCTCGGCGGCGTCGAGATCCGCGTCGCTCCACGCGCGGGTCCGGACGTAGGAGCGGGTCGGCAGGCCCCAGTAGAGCTCGGACAGCATCCCGATCTCGGTCGCGTCGAAGCCCGCGCTCGTCCAGGCCGCGGTGTGGGCGTCGCCCCGGTACTCGCGCAGCCGGTCAGCCAGGCGCCAGGCGTCGCCCAGCGGGTGGCCGGGGAGGTCGAGCGAGAGGAGCCCGGCGTAGAGCGGCCGCCCCTCGGGCCGCAGCCGCGACGTCGCACGGCCCAGCAGGTCGGTGGCCCGGGCGAGCCCGTCGGGCGCCACGCCGAGCACGCGGGTCAGCTGGCCGACCGCCCCGTCGGTCCGGGCCCGGCAGATCGTGGCGGCGTCGGTGAGCGTCCAGCCGTGGGCGACGGCCGGGGCGACGACCGCGGGGTTGAACACGGCGAAAACCGCCGCGATCAGCTCGCCGGGGACCTGGCCGAGCACCGAGCCCCGGCTGCAGAAGTAGGCCGGCCCGTCGGGCAGCGCCACGCCGTTCATGTCGCCCGGGCTGCCGGAGAAGCCGAGCGCCGCGTAGGCCTCGTGGCACTCGGGCGAGAAGTAGACCTGCCCCGCGACCGGCTCGAGGGCACCGGCGAGCGCCCGGGCGGGCGCGCTGGGAGGTGAAGCGACCGTGGGCATGGCGGTCCTCCTGGGTGGGTGCCCTTGCCGAACGTTCGCTAAGTTAGCTCGCCGCCGCGCTCACCTCTCGGCCTCGTGCGCGGCGACGATCGCGGCCACCGACCGGTCGACGTCGGCGGCGGTCGTGCTCCAGTTCGACACCGAGATCCGCATCAGCCGGCGGCCGTGCCAGGTGGTCGTGCCCATCCAGCACTCGCCCGACCGCTGGACCCGGGCGACGACCCGGTCGGTGCGGTCGTCGTCGCCGAAGCCGACCAGCACCTGGTTGAGCACGACGTCGTTGGCGACCGTGACCCCGTCGACCGCGGCGAGCGCGTCGGCGAACCGGCGGGCCAGCGCGCAGCACCGCTCGACGAGGTCGGCCACCCCGTGTCGGCCGAGCTGGCGGAGCGCGGCCCAGGTGGCGAACCCGCGGGCCCGCCGGGACGACTCCGGCACGTAGTCGGACGGCGCCCGCGTCCCGCCCACGCCGTGCCCGGTCAGGTAGGCGGCGGTGAACGACATGGCGGCCGCGTGGGCCTCGGGGTGGGCGCAGAAGGCGTAGCCGCTGTCGTACGGGACGTTGAGCCACTTGTGCCCGTCGGTCGCCCACGAGTCGGCGAGCTCGACGCCGGCGGTGAGGTGGCGGGTCGCCGGGCTGGCCGCGGCCCACAGCCCGAACGCGCCGTCGACGTGGACCCAGCCGCCGTGCTCGTGGGCCACCGCGGTGGCGGCGGCGAGGTCGTCGAACGCGCCGCTATCGACGTTGCCGGCCTGCAGGCAGACGATCGTCGGCCCCGCCGGGCCGGCGGCGAGGACCCGCCCGAGCTCCGCCACGTCGATCGCCCCCTGGGCGTCGGCGGCCACCGGCTCGACGACCCCGGCGCCGAAGCCGAGCAGGCGCAGCGACCGGTCGACCGTCGCGTGGCGCTCGGCGCCGGCCACCACCCGCACCGGCGGTCCGCCGGCGAGGCCGTGGGCCTCGACGTCCCACCCGGCCCGGCCCAGGACGTGGTGGCGGGCCGCGGCGAGCGAGACGGTGTTGGCCCCCTGCCCGCCGGTGACGAACCCGAACGACGCGCCCGCCGGCAGGCCGAGCAGCTCCGTCAGCCACGCCCCAGCCACCTCCTCGACCACCGCCGCGCCCGGCGACGTCGTCGGGTTGAACGCCGGCTGGTCCCAGCCGGTGGCCAGCACTTCGGCCGCCGTCGCCGCGTCGAGCGCCCCGCCGACGACGAAGCCGAAGTAGCGGGGCCCGGTGGTGGCCACCAGCGCCGGCTCCACCGCGTCGGCCAGTTCGTCGACGACCGCGGCCGCCGGGGTCGGCTCGTCGGGCAGCAGGCCGAGCCGGGCCCGGAGCCGGTCGAGGTCGACGTCGCCCGGGTGGACCGGCCGCTCGCCGGCCTGCTCACGGTGATCGGCGGCACGCGACGCGGCGTGCACCAGGAGGTCACGTAGGGAGGTCATTGGTGCACCCTTCGGGCGCACCAATGACCACATCGCCACTTCGTGGCGAAGAGAGACTGTGTTTCCGGGACCTCGCTCCGCTCGGTCATGTCCCATCTTCGCCCCCGGCGCTGGTCCGCCGCCCCCGGGTTCCGGTAAGAACGGCGGCCATGCGCGACGAACCGGTCCTGCTCGTCCACGGCTTCGCCACCTCCGCCGCCCGCACCTGGCGCGACAACGGGTGGATCGACCTGCTCGACGACGCCGGCCGAGAGGTGATCGCGCCCGACCTGCTCGGTCACGGCGACGCCCCCAAGCCCCACGACCCCGAGGCCTACGCCACCCTGGAGAGCGACGTGGCGGCGCTGCTGTCCGACCGGCCCGTCGACGCCATCGCGTTCTCGCTCGGCGCCCGGATCGTGCTGACCTTGGCGGCCGAGGACCCCGGCCGGTTCGGCCGCATCGTCGTCGCCGGCGTCGGCGCCAACCTGTTCCGCCAGGACGGCTCCGGCACCATCGCCCTTGCGATCGAGGGCACGGGCGACCCGGCCAACCCGGTGGTGCAGTACTTCGCCGGGCTCGCCGCCCAACCCGGCGCCGACCGGGCGGCCCTGGCCGCCTGCATCCGCCACCCGCGGCCGCCGCTCGACGCCGCCACCCTCGGCAAGGTGACCTGCCCGGTGCTGGTGGTGCTCGGCGACCGCGACTTCGCCGGGCCCGCCGACCCGCTGGTCGAGGCGCTGCCCGACGCCACGTTCCGCCCGCTGCGGGGCGTCGACCACTTCGCCACGCCGAAGAACCTCGGCTTCGTCGACGCCGCCCTCGGCTTCATCGACGCCCAGCCATGACCTTCGGCCCGGCGGGCGACGCGCTCGCCCGGCTCGAGGCGGGTCAGGGGCCGTCGGGGCCGAGCCACCAGGCGACGGCGGCGTCCGAGACGGCGGGCGGCACGGTGTGGCCACCGTCGAACTCGTCGAAGCGGACGTCGTAGCCCGCCTCCCGCAGCGCGGGGACGAACGACCGGCTGCAGGCGTCGATCGGCAGGACGGGGTCGGTCGTGCCGTGGGACACGAAGATCCGCGGCCGGCCCGCCGGGTCGGGCACGACGAGGAAGCCGGGCGAGAACGCGAGCACGGTGGGGAAGACGTCCCCGTTGCTCAGCGCCAGCGAGAGGGCGTAGGAGGCGCCGTCCGAGACGCCGCCGACCGCCAGCCGGGCCGTGTCGACGTCCACGTCGTGGCGGTCGAACACCGCGTCGAGCAACCGGTCGAGGAACGCAACGTCGGGGCCGAAGCGGCGCTCGGCGATGATGTCCCAGCTCGTCGGCGCCCGGGAGTCGGGGGCGACGACCACGACGCCGTAGCGGTCGGCGGCGGCGAGCACGGCCCGCAGGTGGGCCCGGCCGCTGCCGCCGGCGCCGTGGAGGAAGACGAGGACCGGGGCGCCGGGCTCGGCCGTGTCGGGAACGTAGAGCAGCCCGTCGCGGTCGCCGCCCAGGCCGAGCGGCTCGTCCCGCCCCCCGTCGGGTCGCCGGCCCGACGCGGCCGCAGGCCGGGGCCGAAAGGTGAGGCGGGCCTGCTGCCGGTCGTCGGCCATCCCCGACCATGGCACAGGGCGGCCCCGGCGATCAGCCGCGCGGCGCGGGCTCGAACAGCTCGACCGGGTTGCCCGACGGGTCCTCGACCAGGATCTGGCGGCCGCCCGCGCCCTCGACGAGCTCGCCGCGGAACCGTGCCCCCTCGCGGCGCAGCCGGTCCACCGTGGCGTCCAGGTCGTCGACCGCGAGCTGGAACCGGCTCCAGCCCCCGGGTGCGGGCTCGCCGCCGGCGCGTCCGGCGCCGCCGGCGCCCGGCGCGTTGAGGTACAGCGTCAGGTCGTCCCTCCTGAGCGCGGCGAAGCCCGGGGCGGGATGCATGACGACCTCGAAGCCGAGGCGGTCCCGGTAGAAGTCGACCGCGGCGGCGACGTCCTCGACGATGTAGCGAACGGCAGCGGACATGCCCAGTGCCTCCTTGCTCGGGCTCCTCCCGCCCCGGCGCACTCTCGGACGGCGCTCGGTCGACGACGGCGCGGCTGACCGACCGATCGCGGTCCCTGCGCCGTCGGCGTCAGGCGCCGTCGGCGGCGATCGCGTCGAGGCTGGCGTACTCCTCGGTGGTGTCGGTCCAGTCCTCGAACTGGATGATGCCGAGCTCGGTGAACTTGGTGCGCAGCCAGCCGTCGCCGGCGTCGAGCAGCCCGAGCTTCTTGGCGTTCGGGACGATCTTGGAGAACAGCATCGTCTGGAACATCTGCCGGCCGGGATCGGGGTTCGCGTTGAGGAAGGCGACGACCTCCTTGGGGTCGGCGCCGAGGCGCTCCCAGACGTCCTGGACCATGAACCGGTTGCGGAGCTGGACGGCGGCCTCGAAGGCGAACTCCTGGCGCTCCCGGATCTCCTTGGCATCGAGGCCCTCGTAGAACTCCTTGAGGGACAGGACGCCGAAGGCGACGTGGCGGGCCTCGTCGCTCATGACGTAGCGCAGGAGCTGCTTGAGCAGCGGCTCGGTGGTGAGCATGTGCATGAAGCCGAACGCGGCGAGGGCGAGGCCCTCGACCATGATCTGCATGCCGAGGTAGGTGATGTCCCAGCGGCCGTCGGCGATGATGGTGTCGAGCAGGGCACCGAGCTGCGGGCTGATCGGATAGGCGCCGTTCGTCTTGTCCTGGATGTAGCGGCCGAAGACCTCGACGTGGCGGGCCTCGTCCATGACCTGGGTGGCGGCGTAGTACTTCGCGTCGATCCAGGGCACGGTGGCGGTGATGAGGCCGGTGCACACGAGGGCCCCCTGCTCGCCGTGAAGGAACTGGGAGAGCGTGGCGGTCTGCATCTCGATGGCGAACTGCCGCCACTCCTTGTCGCCCCATTGGGCGAGCGGGGAGCCCTCCATGGTCCGCAGGTGCTGGAACCGCTCGGTCTGACCGGCGGCCTGCTCGGCGAGGCGGTCCCAGTCGACCTCGGTGTCCCAGGGCAGGTCGGTGGTGGCGTTCCACTGGGAGGTCTTGGCCTTCTCGTAGAGCTTGACCAGCGCGGTGCGGCTGCGCTCGTAGTCCCACGTGAAGAGCACGTCGCTGTGCAGCTCGACCTCGTGCACGATCCGCTGGAGGAGGGCGGGGTCGCGGTCGATGACGATCGCGTCGGGGCTGTTGACATCGCGCTCGAGGTGGGTCACGGGTTCCTCTCCTGGGTGAAGGCGCCGATCAGGCGGCGCATGAAGGCGCTCCAGTCGGCGGCGTCGGCGACCGGCATGTCGAGGCTGCGGACGAGCATCGAACCGAGGCTGAGCATGAGGGCGAAGCGGGACGCGACCTCGGGCGACACGTCGGTGACGAGCTCGCCCGTCTCCTGGCCCTCGGCGATGAGGGCGGCCATGAGCGCTTCGCGCTCGCCGAGCGCGCTGGCGAGCACCTGCGCCAGCTCGGCGTCCCGCCGGGACGCGAGGAGCGCCTCGACCAGCAGCGCGGTTGCTTCGTGCTCGCGGGTGCCGAGCCGGGTGCCCAAGGCGACGAGCACGGTCTGCACGCTGGCCCGGCTGCCCGGGGGGAGGACCGATGCGGTGGCGCGTTCACTGTGGGCCCGGAGCGCGTCGACCATGAGCTCGGCCTTGCTCGCATAGTGGGCGTAGATGGCCCCGCTCGTCACCCCGGCCTCGCGGGCGATCTGGGCGACTGTCGCGCCCTCGTAGCCCTTGAGCTCGAACACGCGTGCCGCGGCGTCGAGGAGGCGCTCCCGTGTCTCCTGGGGGCTGACCCCGGCGATCCGACCCACAGCTCCAACATAAAGAGTGGTCGTTACTTAGTCAACGGACCGGCGGCAACTGGGGCCGTTCCGTGGTTCTCGAGGCGATAGGGATCGGGGGCCGACCTCCATCGCCTCGAGAACGGGAGACGGCGCCCGCGTCCAGGAGCTCAGCGACCGCCAGGGAGCCTCCGGACGTTTACCGCGGCGGCCCGCCGGGCACGGCGACATCGATCCAGACGAGGCGGTGATCCGAGCTCGGGAACGGGAAGTCACCCACCAGGCGGAACAGTGGGTCCTCCGCGGTCGGCCAGAACACGGCGCCGTCGAGGATGCGCAGCGGACGGGACGGCAGCACGTAGTCGACCCGCAGGTTCCCCGGCGCCGAGTCGGCGAAGTCCGCCGTGTCGAGGGCCGGATCGCCGCGGTGCGTGAGGTTGGCGCCTCCTTGGCGTTCGGACGCGTCGACGGCACCTTCGCTCGCCGGCGTCACGGACGTGTTCACCCGTGGATGGTCGAGCAGCAGCTGGGCTGCGCCGGGCACGCTGTCGCCGTCGAGCGGGTCGGCGTTCTGGTCGCCGGCGATGACGAACCGGGCCCCGGGTGCCAGTCCGCCCCGCCGCCCGGCGTCGTCGTAGATGTACGCCGACGCCTGCCCTGGCGTGACGTAGTCGGCCCAGAAGCGGATCTCGTCGTGGTTGCGTCGCCCGTTGCGGTCCTCCGGCCCGTCGAAGACCGGCGGCGTCGGATGGCTGACGAGGAAGTGCACGATGCGCCCGTCGATGTCGATCGGCAGGTCCCAGTGCGACTTCGACGACAGGCGCACGGCACCCAGCTCCTCGGCGGAGAACCAGTCGGCCGGCTCCGGCGTGGACGGATCGTCCGGGAGCAGGGCTCCGGGCATGTCGGCCCAGAGGAACATCTGGAACGTGCGGACGTCGTCGACCTCGATCGGGTGCATCGAGTACACGGCCATGCCGAACTGGCCGGGGAAGAAGCCGAAACCGAAGGCGTCGTCGGGCCCGCCCACCGAGCCGTTGTTGTTCAGGTCGAGGCCGGACGGGATCCCGGTGTTCGACGGTGCGACGAAGCGGTACGGGTACTCGATCGCGGCCGCGCCGTTGTGGGGCAGCGACAGGTAGTTCTGCTGGAACAGG
>JBKPHT010000248.1:0-7746 GCA_046730015.1 Actinomycetota bacterium | reverse complement strand
GGCCGAGTCCCACGGCCAGGACCTGACCAAGAGCGGCTACGGCGAGCACCTCCTGCGGGTGCTGGAGTTCGAGTCCGGCTGACCCGGTGGGGCGGGTCCTTCTCGCCTTGCGCACCGCGTTGCCCGAGGCGATAGGGGTCGTTCCCCTGTACCCGAGGCGATAGGGGCCGGCCCCCGACCACTATGACCTCGAGAACCACTAGGTAACGATCTCGACCGTGTCGCCGTCGGCCAGGCGATGGCCGGGGCCGACGCGCTGGCCGGGGAAGCGGGCCGAACCACCCCACAACCGGGCGCCCCGGCAGAGGGCACCGACCTCGTGGTGGATGCCGGCGGCGACGTCGGCCACGGTGACCGGCGGCCGGAGCGCGACCGGCTCGGCGTCGGGCCCGGCTGCGCCGGCCCGGCGCAGGTAGATCCGGACGAGGCCGGTGAGCGCGAAGACGGCGTCCCGGAGGCGGTCGAGGCTGGCATCGTCGAGCACCGACACCTCGACGACGTCGAGCCCGCCCACCGCGGCCCGCAGCGCCCGGGCGGCGCCCGGCGGGGCGTCGTCGGCCTTGGTGCCGGCCACGATCGCCGGCAGGTCGATGCCCGCCGCCGCCACCTCGGCCCGGAGGCCGCCGAGGCGGTCGGGCGGCAGGGTGAGATCGTGGCAGAGCACCATGGCGTCGGCCGCCCGCAGCACGCCGAGCAGCGCCCGGCCGCCGCCCCGCCCCTCGCTCGCCCCGGCGATCAGCCCGGGGATCTCGACCAGCTGCACCAGCACCCCGCCGGCGCGGGTGGCCGCGGCCACCGGGCGGGTGGTCGTGAACGCGTAGTCGCCGGTCTTGATCGTGATGTCGGACAGCGCCTGGAGCAGGCTCGACTTCCCGGCGTTGGGCGGCCCGACCAGGGCGATCTGGGCCGCTCCGTGGCGCCGCACCGCGATCGAGTCGCGGTGGGTGGCGCCGGCGCGCCGGTGGGTCTCGCCGATCTGGTCGACGACCCACTTGCGCACGTCGGCGTAGGGGCCGTTGCGGTAGTCCGGCATCTCGGCGAGGATCGCCCGTAGCTCACGGGCCCGGGCGGTGCCCTCCTTGCCGGCGAGCCGGCGGTTGACGACCTGGCGAAAGGTCCGGTGCGGCATCGGCATCCGACGCTCCTCCTCGTTCGGGGCAGGAGCACCGCGACGTCACGGCCCCGTCGCTC
Organism: Actinomycetota bacterium; assembly: GCA_046730015.1. Lineage (GTDB taxonomy): Bacteria > Actinomycetota > Acidimicrobiia > Acidimicrobiales > VFJN01 > ZC4RG19. The sequence continues at coordinate 6,555 of JBKPHT010000248.1, read as the reverse complement.
GTGGGTCGGGGCAGGCCGCGTCGTGTCCCCGCCGCTTCCTTCGACACTGCGTGGAAGCGGCGGGATCAGCCGTTCAGCTTCGTCACCTTCGATCGCCAGGCCATCTCTCCGGACACGGCGGCGATCGTACCCGGGCCGTTCGCCGCCGTTCCGGAGAATTGCCCGAGGCTCATCGTGCTGACGCTCAGGCCGCGTTCAGGCCCGGTTTGTTACGACGCTCTCGGCCGGGCTGCCGCGGCGGCAGCTCGGGAGTCGAGAGGGAAGACCATGCGTTCACATCGTTTCGTCGGCGCGACCGTGCTCGGGGTGCTCGGGGCCACGGCCCTGGTGGTCCCGGCGACGGCGCATGCCCGCCGGGAGCCGCCGATCCCGTTCGACGATGCGCGGCTGGAGATCGAGTTCAATGCCACCGACGGCGACGCCGGCTTCCAGGTGTTCGTCGACGCGGAGGAATGGAAGGACTTCGAGATCTTCCGGCCGGATGGTCGCAGGATCGTGGACTTCGAGGTCAAGGGCAATCTCCGGGACTTCGGCCTGACCGAGCTCTTCTCCGAGAGCAGCGAGCCACCGTTCACCGAGCTGCCGTTCGAGGAGTTCAAGGAGCTGTTCCCGGAGGGCGACTACCGCTTCGAGGGAGAGACCATCGACGGGCTCCGCATGGCGTCGGACGTGCCATTCTCGCACACCGTCCTGGACCCACCGCAGTTCGTCCAGCCGCAGGACGGGGGGACGCTGCCCGCCGACGCCGCCGTCATCCAGTGGGCGCCGGTGGCGGGAGCGGCCAGCTACGAGGTGATCGTGACCCGGGAGGACCCGTTGCGGGTCATGGACATCCGGCTGGCGCCCGAGGACACGAGCCTGACCGTGCCCCCCGAGTTCCTCGACCCGGGTGTCGAGTACAAGATCGAGGTGCACGCGGCCGACGTCAGCGGCAACCGCACCTTCACCGAGGTCGGCTTCACGGTCGGCTGATGGTCTCGACGCCGGTGCCGGAATCGGTTAGGCCACGGGGGCATGACCGCCGTCCCCGCGAGCACGCTGTACCACCGCTGGCTCGGCTGGCACGCACCGGCGATGCGGCGACTGGTGGTGGCGGGGTCGATCGGGCTGACCGTCGCTCTCGTGCTCCTCGCCCCCGCCACCTGGGAGCTGGCGCTCATCGCAGGCTGGGACGCGAGCGCGCTGGTCTTCCTGCTGGCCGTCGTGCCGATCGTCACCCGCTCCGGCCCGGAGCACACGTCGCTGCTGGCCACGCGGGAGGACGAGACCCGCAGCACGGCCTCGCTCCTGCTGGTGGGCGCGAGCCTCGTCAGCATCCTGGCCGTCGCCTTCGCCCTCGGCCAGGCGGGCCGGGAGAGCGGGAACGCGCGGCTCGGCCTGATCGCCGTGGCCATTTTCACGCTGGTGGTGTCGTGGATCGTCGTCAACACGGTCTACACGCTGCGCTACGCCGACCTGTACTTCAGCTCGCCGGCCGGGGGCATCGACTTCGGCGACGCCGGGGAGTCCGAGCGGCCCTCGTACCGTGATTTCGCCTACGTGGCGTTCACGATCGGCATGACCTATCAGGTGTCCGACACCACGCTGCGCGACCGTCGGTTCCGGCGTGCCGTGCTCGCCCACGCGCTGCTGTCGTACGTGTTCGGTGTGGTGATCGTGGCCACCAGCATCAACCTGATCGCCGGGGTGGTCAGCTGACCGCATACTCCCCTCATGCCCGGTGCACAGGATCGCTCGACGGTCGTCCCCGACATCCCCTACGTCCGGCGCGGTGACGGCGAGCGGAGGGCCACGTACTTCGAGCTGTTCTTCGACCTCGTCTACGTCTTCGCGATCACGCAGCTGTCCCACCACCTGCTGGCCGACCTCACGTGGTCGGGCGCCGCCGAGACGGCCTTCCTGCTCCTCGCCGTCTACTGGGCCTGGAACTACACGACGTGGATGGCCAACTGGTTCGACCCCGAGGTCGCGGCCGTGCGCCTGGTCCTGGCATTCGTCATGCTGGCCAGCCTGCTCATGGCCGTGGCCGTCCCCGAGGCGTTCGGTGACCACGGCCTGCTGCTGGCGGCCAGCTACTGCGCCCTCCAGCTGGTTCGCAACGCGTTCGTGGTGGCCGTCACGCCGCCCGGGGCGTTCAACCGCAACTTCCGCCAGATCCTGACCTGGAGCGCGCTCTCCGTTCCCCTCTGGGTCGCCGGCGCGCTGGTCGAGGGCGGCGCCCGCTGGGGTTGGTGGCTGGCCGCCTTGGGGATCGACCTGGCGGGGCCGCTGGTGCGCTTCTGGCTGCCGGGGATGGGGCGGACGCCCCTGGTGGAGTGGGAGATCGACCCCGGCCACTTCGCCGAGCGGTTCCAGCTGTTGGTGATCATCGTCTTGGGCGAGAGCATCGTGGTCACCGGCGCCACCGCGTCGGACGCCGGCCTCGACGCGGGGGTGGTCGTCGCCCTCGGGTTCGCGTTCCTATCGACTGTCGCCTTGTGGTGGCTGTACTTCGGCCAGACCGCCACCTCGGCGATGCGCCGCATCGCCCAGGACAAGCTGCCCGGGCAGACGGGCCGCGACGCCTACACCTACCTCCACCTGCCCATCGTGGCCGGCGTCCTGCTGTCGGCCGTGGGCGACGAGCTGGTGCTGGCCCACCCGGGCGACCCGCTCGGCACCGCCGGGGCGCTGGTCGCCCTGGGCGGGCCTGCGCTGTACCTGCTGGGCCTCGTGGCGTTCGGCGCCCGGGTCGGCCGGCATCCGCCCTGGACCCGTCTTGCCGCGGCGGCGGTGCTGGTCGCCGCCGTGCCGCTGGGCGCCCGGGCCGACGGTCTGCTGGTGGCGGGCCTGACGGCCGCGCTGCTGACCCTCGTCGCCGCCGCCGACCGTCAGGGGCAGTCGGAGACCGACCCTCGGGACCTTGGTCCCTGACGGCCGGGCCTCCGGAGCGCGAGGATCGGGGGGTGGACGTCGACCGCAACGGACTGGAGGTGCTGGCTCGGGACGAGTGCTTTCGCCTCCTGGGCTCGGCCACGCTGGGGCGGGTGGGGGTGACGACCGGCGCCCTGCCCCAGGTGCTGCCGGTGAACTTCCGGCTCGACGGGGAGCGCATCGTGATCCGGACCGGGCGGGGCACCAAGCTCGACGCGGCCACGGTGGACGCGGTCGTCGCCTTCGAGGCCGACGAGATCGACGCGGCGACCGAGTTGGGCTGGAGCGTGCTGGTCACCGGCGTGGCGCACGAGATGACCGACCCGGCCGAGCTGGCGGCGGTGCGGGACGACCCGCCGCCCCGGTGGGCTCCCGCGGGCGACTCCCGGGTGGTCACCATCTCGACCGACCTCGTGTCGGGCCGGCGCATCCCGCCTCGCTCGCCGGAGGCGGCGCCATCGTGACGATCCGCGTGTTCCTGCTCGACGACCACGAGGTGGTCCGGCGCGGCGTGCGCGAGCTGCTGGAGGGGCAGGGCGGTGGCGAGGTCGAGGTCGTGGGCGAGGCCGGGACGGCGGAGGAGGCGCTGGGACGGATCCCGGCGGTGTCCCCGGACGTGGCGGTGCTGGACGTGCGGCTGCCGGACGGCAACGGCGTCGAGGTGTGCCGGGAGATCCGCTCGCGGCACCCGGAGATCCGCTGCCTGATGCTCACCTCGTTCGCGGACGACGAGGCGCTGTTCGACTCGATCATGGCGGGGGCGTCGGGGTACGTGCTCAAGCAGGTGCGGGGCCCGGACCTGGTCGACAGCGTGCGCCGGGTAGCGGCCGGCCAGTCGCTGCTCGACCCGACGGTGACGGCCCGGGTGCTGGAGCGGCTGCGCCGCGGCCCCGAGGACGAGGCCGGGGCGGCGCACCTGACCGACCAGGAGCGCCGGATCCTCGACCTGTTGGCCGAGGGGCTGACCAACCGCCAGATCGGCGAGCGCCTGTTCCTGGCCGAGAAGACGGTGAAGAACTACGTCTCGAACCTGCTCATGAAGCTGGGGATGCACCGCCGGACCGAGGCGGCGGTCTACGCCGCCCGGCAGGCCGACCGGCGGGCCCGTCCCCGGGACTGAGCGCCGCCCGGGCCGCGCCAGTCACCCGATCGGCACCCGCCACACGGCCTCGGTGCCCCCGGTCGGGCCGGCCCGGAGCTCGAACGTCCCGCCGTGGCGGGCGGCCCGCTCGGTCATGTTGACGAGCCCGTGGCCCCGCGGATGGCCGGCGGGAGGCGGTCCGGCGCCGTCGTCGGCGACCGACAGCACGAGCTCGCCGTCCCGGACCGTCACCCGCACGGCGACGTGCCGGGCGCCGGCGTGGCGGGCCACGTTGGCGAGCGCCTCTCTCAGCGTGGCCTCCAGGTCGCCGACGATCGCGCCGGGCGTCGCCGCGTCGACCGCGCCCTCGAACACGACGGTCGGCTCGAAGCCGAGCGAGGGCGCGACGTCGCCGACGAGGTCCAGCACGCGGGTGCGGACGCCCGCCGGGCCGGGGGAGGCCGCGGTGGCGAGGCTGAAGATGGACGACCGGATCTGCTTGACGGTCTCGTCCAGGTCGTCGACCGCCGACTCCAACCGCTTGCCCGCCTCGACCGGGTCGTTGCGGACGAGGGCGGCGGCGCCCTGCAGGGACAGGCCGGTGGCGAAGAGCCGCTGGATGACGGTGTCGTGGAGGTCTCGGGCGATGCGGGCCCGGTCCTCCGCGAGCGCCAGCTCCTGGACGCGGGCGTGGAGGCGGGCATTGTCGATGGCGACCCCCGCGGCGGCGGCCAGCCCGACGACCAGCTCCTCGTCGACGTCGGAGAAGACCTCGGCGGAGGTCTTGTCGGTCAGGTAGAGGTTGCCGAACACCTCGTCGCGGAGCCGGATGGGGACACCGAGGAACGACCGCATCGGCGGGTGGTGGGGCGGGAACCCGTAGCTGTGGGGGTGCTCGCGAAGGTCGGGGAGCCGGAGCGGCTGGGCGTCGACGATGAGCAGGCCCAGGATGCCGTGGCCCTCGGGCAGGTGGCCGATGGCGGCGCGGGTGTCGAGGTCCATGCCGACGGTGAGGAACTGGGCCAGCCGGGTCCGGCTCTCGTCGAGCACGCCCAACGCGCCGTAGCGCGCGTCGACCAGGTCGACCGCCGCCTGGATGATCCGCTGCAGCATGGCGGGGAGGTCGAGGTCGCTGCCCACCGTCACGACGGCGTCGAGCAACCTGCGGAGGCCACGCGGGCCGGCATGTTCGCCCATCGCACCCCGAAGCTACCGGGGCGCGGCGGCGGGCCGCCGGTCGTCGGGATCTACCGGCGCGCGCGGGGGCGCCGGGCCCAGGGACCCGGCGCCCGTCTCCCGCCGCCGCCCCGGGCCGTGCCTCCGGGGCGACGCAGGTGTCATGCCTTCGAGCGACCCGGCGAGCGGCGCAGGTGGACCAGCCCGGCGAGCACCAGGGCGGCCATCAGGGCGGCGCCGGCGAAGGCGACCCAGGCGGCGATGCCGGCGATCTCGCCGACGGTGGCCCAGGCGAAGCTGGTCAGCAACAGGCCCCGCAGGGTCTCGCCCCGGAACAGGTCGCCACGCTGGGCCTTGAGCTCGTCGGCGGTCGCCTGGAGCTCGGCGATCTCCGCCTCGCTGGCGCCGGCCTCCCGGGCGTCGGTGACGGCCTGGGCGGCGCCCCGGTCGTCGATCTCCGAGTAGGTCTTGCCATCCGCGATGCCTTCCATGTGGCCGGCGATGAAGCCGGCGTAGGCCTCGGCCTCGTCGCCGGTGGTGACCTGTTCATCCGCGTACTTCACCAGGTCGTCCCGGCCTTCCTCGGTGAGCGAGGCGGCGTCGGGGAAGGTGACGTTCTGGGAGGACAGCTCGTCGTACACGTAGTCCTCGGCGAAGTTCGAGCCCCCCATGAGCAACCCGCCCGCGGCCGCGAACACCAGAGCGGCGACGGTCCCCATCCCGATGAGCACCTTGTCGATCGTGCGGCGGTGCAGCTGGACGACGTCGTCCCCGGCCGGTGCCCGTGCCGGTGCTGCGGTGAGCGGGCGATCCTCCGTTGCAACACCCATCTGATGTCCTCCGTTTCGTTCGCCGGATCCGACGATCCGTTCCACCACCGACGGTACGGACGGCGCCCGGGCGCGCCGTAGGGCCGAAGGTCCCGACGGGCCCCGCCGTCCGACCCTGTGATCCCCGGGGCAGCGCCGCGTCGATGGGACCGAACGACCGCAGGCCTCGACGCCAGGAAGGGCACCATGGCTCCGACCCGACTCGGCGACCACCCGGAGTGGTGGCGGGTGCGCGACGTGATGACCACCGACGTGGCCCCGGTCCGCCCGGACGCCACCTACCACGAGATCGTCGACGTCCTGACGGCCCGCGGCGTCAGCGGGCTCCCCGTGACCGACGAGGGCGGGCGACTGGTCGGCATCGTCACCGCGCAAGGCCGCGGCGATCACGGCCGCGGACCTGATGACCCGGACGTGGTGACGACGTCGCCCGACGCGGACTTGCCGAGCACCGCCCGGCGGCTGCTGGAGTCGGGGTACCGGCGGCTCCCGGTGGTCGACGCCGACGGTCGCCTGGTCGGTGTCGTGTCGCGCCTTGACCTGCTGGCCCCGGCA
>JBKPHT010000247.1:0-4198 GCA_046730015.1 Actinomycetota bacterium | reverse complement strand
GGTCGCCCGCGGCCGGGGCGATCCTGCCCACCGGGTGGCCGCGGCCGCCGTGGTGGCGGTGCTCGCCGTCGCCGCGGTCGTGGCCCTCGCCGGGAACGACGCGGGGCCGGACGGCGGTGCCCCTGCCGAGGACGCAGCCGGTCGCGACATCCCGCCGTCCAGGGACGCCATCCCGGCGGTCCCGGGCGCACCCGCCCCGGTCCGGCTCGATGCCCCGGCCGCCGACGCGCCGGACGACATCCCGGTCGCCGAGCCCCCGGGTGGCTGGCAACCCACCGAGGCGGTCCCGCTCGCCTTCGTCAGCAACGGCGGGTCGTGGATGAACGGTCCCTACGCGGTCGCCACCGGGGCCGAGGGGCTGTGGGTCACGGCCCTCCGCCCGGACGGCGCCTGGCAGGCCGTCCGGCTCGACCCTGCCGACCCGACTGCGTTGCTGGCCGAGGTGCCGATCCCGGGGCGCCACCCGGTGGCCCTCCGCCACCATGGCATCGTGCTCGCCGGCGGCTACGCCTGGGCGCCGCTGATCGACGACGGGCTGCTCCGCATCGACGTCGCCGCCGGGGAGGCGATCATCGTCCCGATCGAGGGGGGCGTCGACGGCGAGGCCCTGGCCGCCGGTGACGGGGTGGTGTGGGCCGCGGGCGACGACGGCCTCGTCCGCCGGATCGAGGCGGCGACCGGCGCGGTGACCTCCGCGGGCCCCCTGCCCGAGGCGGGCCGGTCGGCGGGCGGCGTCGACCTCGCCTTCGGCGGCGACCGGGTGTGGGCGGTGGTGTCCACCCAGACCGAGCGTCACCTGGTCGGCTTCGACCCGGTGTCGATGGCCCGCGTGGCCCATTTCGTCGTGCCCACCGTGGGACCGGTCACCGAGGCGTACGCGGTGGCGGCGTCCGGCCCCACCGTCGTCATCACCGAGCAGCGCCGCACCGGCGTCACCGTCGTCGACGTGGCTGCGGGCCGGGTGGTGGCCCAGCACGCGGGCCCCGTGGACGGCGTGGCGATCGACGGCGGACGGATCTGGCTGGTCGGCGGCCGGGCGGCGGATTCGCTGGTCGCGCTCGACCCGGCCACCGGCGACCCGGTCGCCGCCTACCGGGTGCCGCGGGAGGCGGCGCTGCCCGCCCCCAGCGGCCCTGCCATCGGCACCAATGTCGGCCTGCACCGGCTCGTGCCAGCCGGCGGCGGCACGTTCTACGTCGCCCAGCCCCACATGGGCCGGGTCGTCGAGGTCACCGTCCCCGGGTGACTCGGAGGGTGACCGTCAGGGCTCGGTGGTCGAGGTCGCCCGGTCGGCGGCGTTGAGGTCGACGTCGAGCTTCCCGTCCCGCACCGTGACCGGGTAGCGGGGCAGGTCGTCGCCGTCGGGCGGGAACTCGCGGCCGTCGCAGGCCTCGGTGACCTTGCCCTCCGGGTCCAGGAGGCGGAACGGCTCGTCGCGGTCCCGCGACTGGATCGTGCACTCCCGGGGCACGCCCGGGGGCCGGGCCGCGAGCGCCAGCCACCCGCCCTCGGGGTCGTCGCCCAGGTGCTGGAGCACGATGTCGCGGTCGCCGCCCGCCGTGTCGGCGTAGAGGATCGGCCCGTCCTCGGCGATCCGCTCCGCCGCGTCCTCGGCGTCCTGCTGCTGGAACGTGTCGGTCCCGAGCTTCACGTCAACCTTGCCCTGGCTGGCCAGCCGGGCCACGCCGAACGCGATGGCCAGGGCGACGACGACCCCGGCGGCGGCCACGGCGAGGGCGCGTCCCGCGTGCCCGCGGGTCTGGGCGACGGGACTCATTGGTGCACCCTTCGGGATGCACGCAATGAGTCCTCGGCCCTCCGGGCCGGGTAGGGCACTGTGCCTCTGGTTCGCTCGCTCCGCTCGCTCAACGGTGGGACTTGGGAGGGGTCGGCATCACGCCCGTAGTATCGCCACCCGGCGCCGCCCCCTTCGAAATCGGCGCCTCCGACCCAGCACAGGGAGCGCCGCCCTTGGACCTCTACGAATACCAAGGCAAGCAGTTCTTCGCCCGCTACGGCATCCCGGTCAGCCCCGGCGAGGCCGTGACCACCGTGGACGACGCCGTCGCCGCCGCCGAGCGGATCGGCTACCCGGTGGTGGTCAAGGCCCAGGTCCAGGTGGGGGGGCGGGGCAAGGCCGGCGGCATCAAGCTCGCCGACTCGGCGGACGAGGTCCGGACCCACGCCGGCAACATCCTCGGCATGGACATCAAGGGCCACACGGTCGAGACCCTCTGGATCGAGCTGGCCTCCGACATCGCCGAGGAGTACTACGCCAGCTTCACCCTCGACCGGTCGGCCAAGAAGCACCTCGGCATGCTCTCCGCCGAGGGCGGCGTCGAGATCGAGGCCGTGGCGGCAGAGAACCCCGACGCGATCGCCAAGATCTGGGTCGACCCGGTCGACGGCCTCAGCGAGGAGCAGGCCCGGGCCTGGGTCGCCGCCGCCAACCTCGACCCCAAGGCCACCGACGGCGCCGTCGACATCCTCCTCGAGCTCTACACCGCCTACGTCGAGGGCGACGCCGACCTGGTGGAGATCAACCCGCTGATCCTCAAACCCACCGGTGAGGTCCACGCCCTCGACGCCAAGGTCACCCTCGACGGCAGCTCGCTGTTCCGGCACCCGGACTACGCGGAGTACGAGGCCACCCAGGTCCGCGACGAGCGCGAGCAGGCCGCCCACGACAAGGGCCTGCAGTACGTCGGGCTCGACGGGTTCGTCGGCGTCATCGCCAACGGAGCCGGCCTCGCCATGTCGACCGTCGACATCGTCAACCAGGTCGGCGGTGAGCCCGCCAACTTCCTCGACATCGGCGGCGGCGCGTCGGCCGAGATCATGGCCGGCGCCCTCGAGGTCATCAACAACGACCCCAATGTCCGGTCGATCCTCATCAACATCTTCGGCGGCATCACCAAGGGCGAGGAGGTCGCCAACGGCATCGTCACCGCCCTCGGCCGCGTCCACATCGACGTCCCCATCGTGATCCGGCTCGACGGCACCAACGCCGACCTCGGCCGCGAGATCCTCGAGCCCCACCTGTCCGACGAGCTCCAGATGCAGCCGACGATGGTCGAGGCGGCCGAGGCCGCCGTCGCCCTGGCCGGGAAGTGAGGGTCTGACAGTGAGCGAACGAAGTGAGCGAACCAGCAGCACAGTGATCACGCGGCGCAGCCGGATGCTCTTCGTGGCGCCGACGGAGGAGGCGTCACGGTGAGCATTTTCGTCGACGAGAGCACCAAGGTCGTCTATCAGGGCCTCACCGGCAGCCAGGGCCGGTTCTACGGCCTGCTCAACCGGGAGTACGGCACCCAGGTCGTCGCCGGGACCAACCCCCGCAAGGCGGGCACCGACGTCGACGGCATCCCCGTCTACGCAACCGTCGGCGAGGCCGTCGACGCCACCGGCGCCACCGCCAGCTGCATCTTCATCCCGGCCCCGGGCGTCCGCTCGGCGGTGATGGAGGCGGCCGAGGGCGGGGTCACGTTCATCGTGGCCATCACCGAGGGCGTGCCCGCCCACGACGAGGCCTGGTTCTACAACGAGCTCAAGCGCGACTTCCCCGAGGTCCAGCTGCTCGGCCCGAACTGCCCCGGGATCATCAGCCCCGGCAAGGCCAACATCGGCATCACCGCCGGCCACATCGCCAAGGCCCCGGTCGAGGGCGAGACCACCGTCGGCATCGTGAGCCGCTCCGGCACCCTCACCTACCAGGCCCTGTACGAGCTCAAGCTCAACGACATCGGCGTGTCGACCTGCGTCGGCATCGGCGGCGACCCGGTGCCGGGCACGTCGTTCATCGACTGCCTCGAGGCCTTCGAGGCCGACCCCGAGACCGACGCCGTCATGATGATCGGCGAGATCGGCGGGTCGGCCGAGGAGGAGGCCGCCGAGTTCATCGCCTCCAAGATGTCCAAGCCGGTCGTCAGCTACATCGCCGGCGTCACCGCCCCGCCGGGCAAGAAGATGGGCCACGCCGGCGCCATCGTCTCCGGCGGCAAGGGCACCGCCCAGGCGAAGATGGACGCCCTGCGCGACGCCGGCGCCAGGGTCGGCCTCAACCCGACCGAGGCCGGCCGGCTGATGGTCGAGGTCGCCCGCGGCCTGAGCTGACCGGCTCGGCCGCCCCGCCGCGTCTCAGAAGCCTCCCGGCCCGCCCGGCCCGCCCGCGGGGGGCTGGGGTGGGGGCGGCGGGGGC
>JBKPHT010000246.1:0-6669 GCA_046730015.1 Actinomycetota bacterium | reverse complement strand
GGCCAACCGGTCCCACACCGCCCGCTGGCTGGCGGCCGGGAGCGTCCGGCCGGCCGCGGCCACCGCCGCGCTGGCCAGCGGCTCGCCGCCGAACAGGGCGGCCCCCGCGGTGGCGGCATAGGCCGGTACCGGCGCCGGGTCGTGACCCTCGACGGCCACCCCCGGGACGTGGGCGAACTGGTAGGCCCGCCCCAGCGCCTCGGTCTCGTTCATCCGGTCCAGCTGGGCCGGGGTGAGCCAGGTGACGAAGACGTGCGCGACCGTCCCCGGGGACGGGGTGATCGTGGCCGGCACCGACCCGTACGACGCCACCTGGGCGGCGAACACGACGTCGATGCCGGGCGCGGCCGCCGGCGCGACCGGGATGCGGCCGTCCTCGGTGGCCGGGTCGGCGAAGGCCGGCAGCGCGAACTTGCGGGACAGCTGGCTCGACGCCGCGTTCGACCCGATGGCCAGCACGGCCGTCCGGCCGGCCACCTCGTCCACCCCCGCCGCCGGCCCCGGCGGGAGGCCCGACCGCCAGGTGTAGCCCACGAGCGGGACGTCGAACGGGTAGTCGAGCGGATCGAGCGCCGGCGGCGCGGGGCGGCGGGAGGTCACGGCTCCGCTCCCCTCGCGGCGGCCCGGACCGCGGCGAGCGGCACGCCGCCCTCGCGCAGCATCGTCCAGTCCCGGCCGGTGGCGTCGACCACCGACGACGCCGGCGCCCGGCAGGGCCCACCGTCCACCACCAGGGCGAGCCCGTCGCCGAGGGCCGCCGCCACCGCGGCGGCCGTCGCCGGCGTCGGCTCGCCGTGGCGGTTGGCGCTGGTCGTGGCCAGCGGCCCGACCTCCCCGGCCACGGCCCGGACGAGGGGGTGGTCGGGGCACCGGACCCCGATCGTGATCCCGGGCTCGCCGAGGTGGTAACCGAGCCCGGGCCGCCGGGGGACGACCAGGGTCAGCGGGCCGGGCCACAGGCGGTCTGCGATGCGGCGCACCGCGCCGGTCAACGCCGAGGGGTCGGCCAGCCCCAGCGCCTGGTCGGCGGACGCGCACAGCACCGCCACCGGCAGCGCTGCGCTCCGGCCCTTCAGGGCGAACAGCCGGGCCATGGCCTCCCCGTCGGCCGGCAGGGCGGCCAGGCCGTAGACCGTGTCGGTCGGCACCACCACCACGCCGCCGTCCCGGAGCGCGGCAGCGGCGGCGTCCACGGCCCCGGCGGCCGGCTCGGCCGCGATCGTCACCACCTCGCTCCGCTCGGTCATGTCCGCGCCAGCAGGATCCGGTCCCGGCCGCCCAGGTCGGGCCACACCGACACCGACCCGAAGCCCGCCGCGCCGGCCATCTCCGCCACCCGCCGGGACTGGTGGGGCGCCATCTCGACCAGCAGGGCGCCGGGCCGGGCCAGCCAGTCGGGCGCGCCGGCCACGATCGTCGCGATGTCCTCCAGCCCGGACGGCCCCGCGCACAGCGCCTCGCGGGGCTCCCAGTCGCGCACCTCGGCGGGCAGGCCGTCCATCTCGTCGACGGCGACGTAGGGCGGGTTGGCGACGATGATGTCGATGATGCCCGCCAGCCCCTCCGGCAGGGCCGCGTACCAGGAGCCCTCGGCGAGCCGCACCGCGGCGCCCCGCTGGCCCAGGCCGGCGAGGTTGGTGCTGGCGACCTCCAGGGCACCGGCCGACACGTCGGTCGCCCACACCTCCAGGCCCGGCCACTCGACCGCCAGGCTCAGCGCCAGCGCCCCCGAGCCGGTGCCGAGGTCGACGGCCACCCGGGCCGGGAGCCGGCGACACTCCTCCAGGGCCATGCCCGCCAGCACCTCGGTCTCGGGCCGGGGGATCAGCACGCGCTCGTCGACGTAGAGGTCGAGGGTGCGGAACGCCCACTCCTGCATCACGTACTGCAGCGGCTCGCCGGCCACCCGGCGCTCGACCATGCTGTACAGGAAGGTGGAGTCCCGGAGCAGGGCCAGCTGGTCGAGGCCGAGCGCCATCTCCTCCGTGCCGAAGTCGGCGGCCCGCTGGACCAGCCAGCGGGCCTCCTGGTCGGCGTTCTCGAGCCCCGCCTCCGCCAGCCGCTCGCGGGTGTCGCCCAGCAGGTGGCGCCAGGTGACGCCCTCGTCCTCGCCGACCGTCATCGCTCAGGTGGCCTCCGCCAGCCGACGGGCCTGCTCGTCGGCCACCAGGGCGTCGCTGATCTCGTCGAGGTCGCCGGCCAGCACCTTGTCGAGCTTGTAGACGGTGAGGCCGATCCGGTGGTCGGTTACCCGGTTCTCCTTGAAGTTGTAGGTGCGGACCTTCTCCGCCCGTCCGCCGCCCCGGACCTGGCCCCGCCGGGCAGCCGACGCATCGTCGGCCTGGCGGTCCTGCTCGGCCTTCAGCAGCCGGGAGCGGAGCACGGCCAGGGCCTTGGCCCGGTTCTGGATCTGGCTCTTCTCGTCCTGCATCGACACGACCGTCCCGGTGGGCAGGTGGGTCACCCGGACGGCCGAATCGGTGGTGTTCACGCTCTGCCCGCCCGGCCCCGACGACCGGAAGACGTCGATGCGGAGGTCGTTGGGGTCGAGGGCGACATCGACCTCCTCGGCCTCGGGCAGCACCGTGACCGTGGCCGAGGAGGTGTGGATGCGGCCCTGGCTCTCGGTCACCGGCACCCGCTGCACCCGGTGGGGCCCGGCCTCGTGGTGCATCCGGGCCCACACCCCCTCACCCTTCATCGCCAGCACGATCTCGTTGTATCCGCCCAGGTCGGACGGGTCGGCGCCCAGCACCTCGACCGTCCAGCCGTGGCGGGCGGCGAAGCCCCGGTACATCTCGAACAGGTCGCGGGCGAACAGGTTGGCCTCCTCGCCGCCCTCCGCGCCGCGGATCTCGACGATCACGTTGCGCGCGTCGTTGGGGTCGCGGGGCAGGAGCAGCAGCCGCAGCTCGTCGGTGAGGCGGACGATGGCGGCCTCGGCCTGGTCGACCTCGGCCCGCAGCATCTCCCGGTCGTCGCCGCCGGCGTCGGTCAGCATCTCGCGGGCGGTCGCCAGGTCGTCGCGCCGCTGCGCCAGCTCCCGCGACCGCTCGACGATCGGTTCGATCTCCCGGTACCGCTTGGCCACCTGCTGGTACCGGGGCTGGTCGGCGATCAGATCGGGGTCGCCCAGGCGCGCCTCGAGGTCGTGGAACTCCCCTTCCAGCTCAGCGAGGCGATCGAGCACGTCGATCGAGGCTAGTGGGGAAATCGCGCTGGCCCCCACCTACCCGGGTAGCTGCCGACCACGCAGAAACCAGCAGAGAGGTGAGGAAATGAAGATCGGCATCGTGGCGCCGCCCTGGGTGTCGGTGCCCCCGTCCGGCTACGGGGGCACCGAAGCCGTCATCGACCAGTTGGCGCGGGGCTTCGCCGCCGCCGGGCATGACGTGATGCTGTGCACCACGGGCGACTCGACCTGCCCGGTGTCACGACGGCACGCGTTCGAGCGCGCCCAGAGCCACCGGATCGGCCAGGCCACGACGGAGCTCCGCCACGTCATCGCGGCGTACGAGACGCTCGCCGGCTGGGGCGCCGACGTGGTGCACGACCACACCAACCTCGGGCCGTTCTACGCGCACAGCCGCTCGGCCGGCGACCAGGCGGCGACGGTCGTCACGACCAACCACGGCCCGTTCGACGGCGACCTGGTCGACCTGTACCGGGTCCTCGCGCCGCAGGTCCCGGTGATCGCCATCAGCCACGACCAGGCCCGGAGGGCCGGACCTCACCTCCCCCTCGCCGCGGTGATCCACCACGGCCTCGACCTGGACGCCTATCCGCCGGGGGACGGCGGGGGCGACGACCGTGGGTCGTACTTCCTCTTCCTCGGGCGGATCGTGGCCGACAAGGGCGTCGACCACGCCGCCCGGGCCGTGCGGGCGATCGGCGGGCGGCTGCTCATCGCCGCCAAGATGCGCGAGCCCGCCGAGCGGCGGTTCTTCGCCGAGCGGGTCGAGCCCCTGCTGGGCGACGACGTCGTCTACGTGGGCGAGGTGAGACCGGAGGACAAGCTGCGGCTGCTCGGCGGCGCCACCGCCCTCGTCAACCCGCTCCGGTGGGCCGAGCCGTTCGGCATGGTGATGATCGAGGCCCTGGCCTGCGGGACGCCGGTGGTCGCCTACCGCACCGCCTCCGCGCCGGAGATCGTCGACGACGGGCGAACCGGCCTGCTATGTGACGACCTCGCCGGCCTGGCCGCCGCTCTGACCGTCGTCGACCGGCTCGACCGGGACGTGTGCCGGGCGGCCGTCGCCTCTCGGTTCACCACGGGGCGGATGGTGCGCGACCACCTCGACCTCTTCGAGCGGATCGCGGGCGCCGACACCGCCGAGGTGGCGGTGCCCGCCGCGTGACGTGGCACCCTCCCCCTGGCAGCCGACCACGCCCGCGCCGGCCGTGTCGACGCCGAGCGGGGAGGTGGCGCTCGTCGAGGGGACGTCGTTCTGCATCTCGACCCAGGGCGGCGACATGGTGCCGGAGCTGCCCCACGGCCTGTTCGTCCTCGACACCCGGGTGATCTCCGGGTGGGACCTGCACGTGGACAGGCAGCCGCTCGAGCCCCTGACGGTGGAGGTCACCTCGCCGTTCTCGGCCACGTTCGTGACCCGCGCCGCCCAGGGCGACGGCGCCGACTCCGAGCTGGTCGTGCTCCGCCGCCGGGACGTCGGCGCCGGGATGCGGGAGCGGGTGACGCTGGTGCACTACGGGCTCGAGGCGGCGACGGTCACGGTCGAGCTGCGGGTCGACGCCGACTTCGCCGGCCTGTTCGAGGTCAAGGAGCGGCGGGTCCACCGCCACGGGCGGCACCACCAGGACGGGGACCCCCGCACGCTGATCTTCGGCCACCACGGCCCCCTCGGCACCACCGAGTCGACCGTCCGCCTCTCCGAGCCGGCGGAGGTCCGCCCCGGCGCCGCCCGGTGGCGACGGACGATGGCCCCCGGCGAGCGCTGGGAGCTGTGCGTCGACGTCGTCGTGACCCGGGACGACACCAAGGTGGAGCCGCTGTTCGTCTGCGGCGAGTCCAACCGCCCGGCGCTGCCCGAGCAGCGGATGGCCGCGTGGCGGGCCCGCCTGCCCACCGTGTCCACCGGCCATCCCGTCCTGGCGGCCACGCTGCGGCGATCGGGCGAGGACCTCGGGGCGCTCCGCATCTTCGACCGGGAGCGTCCCGACGCGCCCATCCTGGCCGCCGGCGCCCCGTGGTTCATGACCGTTTTCGGTCGCGACTCGCTGCTCACCGGGTACATGGCCCTGCCGGCCGACCCCTCGCTGACCGCCGGGGTGCTGGACACGCTCGCCCGGCTCCAGGGCCGGAACGTCGACCCCACCACCGAGGAGGAGCCCGGCAAGATCCTGCATGAGGTCCGGTTCGGCGACGCCTACTACGGGTCGATCGACGCCACGCCGCTGTTCGTGATGTTGCTCGGCGAGGCGAGGCGGTGGGGGATGGGCGACGACTTCGTCAACCGGCTGCTGCCCCACGCCGACCGGGCCCTCGACTGGATCGAGGACTACGGCGACCGGGACGGCGACGGCTATGTGGAGTACGCCCGCCAGTCCCCGACCGGGCTCGAGAACCAGGGCTGGAAGGACTCGTGGGACGCCATCCGCACGGCCGACGGCCGCCTGGCCAGCCCGCCGATCGCCCTCTGCGAGGTACAGGGCTACGTCTACGCGGCGTACCTGGCGCGCGCCTACATCGCCGAGGCGGCGGGGGACGAGGAGGCACTCCGGCGCTGGCGGGAGCGGGCGCGTGACCTGCGGCAGCGCTTCAACCAGGACTTCTGGCTCGACGACCAGGGCACCTACGCGCTGGCGCTCGACGGGGACAAGCGGCCGATCGACGCCGTCACGTCCAACCCGGGCCATTGCCTGTGGACCGGCATCGCGGAGCCGGAGCGGGCCGCCCTGGTGGCCGACCGGCTGCTGGCGCCCGACTCGTTCTCGGGCTGGGGGGTCCGGACCCTGTCCGCCGGCATGGCCGCCTACAACCCGGTCAGCTACCACAACGGCTCGGTGTGGCCGCACGACAACGCCCTCGTCGCGGCCGGGCTCATGCGCTACGGCTTCGTCGACCACGCCCACCGCGTCATCGAGGGCCAGCTCGCGGCGGCCGCCCACTTCGAGCGCATGCCCGAGCTCTTCGCCGGCTTCTCCCGCACCGAGGTCGGCATCCCCGCCAGCTACCCCGCGTCGTGCTCGCCCCAGGCATGGGCGGCCGGCTCCCCGCTGCTGTGGCTGCGATCGCTGCTGCGCGTCGACCCCTGCGTCCCCGGCGGCCGGGTGTGGGTCGCCCCCGTCCTGCCCCGGTCGATCCGCCGGCTGTCGGTGCAGGGCATCGCCCTCGGCCCCCACCGCCTCGACGTCGCCGTCGACCGGGACCACGTCGACATCGACGCCCCGGACACCGTTCAGGTCACGGCGGCACCCCGGCCCCCGGGGTCGCCCCTCCTGGGGCCGGGCCCGGCGAGCCCGTGAACCTCGCGACCGCCCGGCGCACCGCCACGACGAGGCGGCCGGGCGCGGGAGGAGGCCCCGCGGGCACCTCCAGCCGCCGGGCCACCACGTACACGCCCCCCTCGTCGTCGACGACGGCCACGGTCCCGCCGGGCTCGGGCCGGCCGGCCACCACGACGCCCCGGGCGTCGCGCACCGCCGGCG
>JBKPHT010000245.1:0-8151 GCA_046730015.1 Actinomycetota bacterium | reverse complement strand
GTGACGGTGAGCCGGCCTGTAAGCCGGATTCTGTAGGGCGACGCCCTAGCGCCGCCCCGGTGGCCATCCATCTGTGCGGCCTACCTGGGGACATCGGCCGGGCCGGCCGTCCCACGCTTGGCCTTGCTCCGGGTGGGGGTTGCCAGCCGCCGGGATCGCTCCCGACGCTGGTGCGCTCTTACCGCACCGTTTCACCCTTGCCTGTGCGGCCCGCCGTCTCCGGCGTGCCGCCATCGGCGGTCTGCTCTCTGTTGCCCTGTTCCGGCAGGTCGCCCCGTCCTGGCTCTCGCCAGCACCCGTGCCCTGTGGAGTCCGGACTTTCCTCGACACCCGGGCCCGGAGGCCCAGGCGCCGCGGCCACCCGGCCGGCTCACCGTCACCCACCAGGATAGCGCCGCACCGTCGGGCCGCCGCCGCTACTGGCGGGTGAAGAACAGCTGGAACTCGAAGGTGCCGTCGTTCTTGATCGACAGCACCGAGAGCCCGGTGGGCGCCTCGATCCCGAAGTCGGTGAGGTTCACCGGCGCCGAGCCGACCACTGCGGCCGAGCCACCCTCGAGCTGGGTCTGGACGTCTACGGTGACCGGCTTCGTCACCCCGTGGATGGTGAGGTCGCCGGTGGCGCTGGCGGACACCTGCTGGCCGGAGGCGAGGTCGGCCGGCAGCGCGAACGGCTCGATCAGCGTGAACGTGGCGGTCGGGAACCGGTCGGACTCGAGGCCGCGGCTCCGCAGCGCGCCGTCCCGTCTTCCGCTGTCGCTCTTCAGGGTCGTCAGGTCGACCTCGACGTCGACGGCGGTGACCTTGTCGCCGTCGATGGTCATCGAGCCGGTGACGTCAGGGGTCCGCCCGACCGCGGTGTTGGTGCCGATGCTGGCCAGCTCCTCGTCGAACCGGTAGCCGGCCCAGGTGCCCGAGAAGTCGTCGAACGAGCCGACCGAGTTGTCGACCGCCCAGGTCCCGTTGACGTCCGTCGCGGCGCCGGACGCATCGCCCGCGCCCGCTTGGTCGAGGGTCTCGCCGGCGGCCTCGATGCTGGCGGCCTCCGGCGCGTCGTCGCGGATGAAGAACCACCAGCCGCCGAAGCCGACGGCCAGCAGGACCACCACGGCCACGCCGGCGCCCACACCGAGCGTTCGTCGCGAGAGTGCCATCGTCCTCAGGGTCCCTTGTGTCGTGGTGCCGGGCGGCACCGGGTCGGTCGTCAGATGATCTCTACGGTGGCGGACGGCCGATCGGTTCGCGCGACCGGGCTAATCAGAACGTGATCGCGCTGAGGTCGGGCTCCCAGCCGGCGGCCCGGCGGACGGCCTCCCGCCAGCGGTCTCGGTCGAGGGCCCGGGCAGGCTCGACGATGGCCCGGGGGCGCCAGGTGGCCGCCAGCTCGTCCCAGCCGGCCCAGGTGCCGACCGCGAGCCCGGCGAGGAACCCGGCCCCGAGAGTCGTGGCCTCCAGCTCGGGCGACACCTCGACGGGACGGCCGGTGGCGTCGGCCAGCGCCTGGACGAAGGTGGGGTTGGCGCTCATGCCACCGTCGACCCGCAGCCGGTTGAGCATCAGCCCGGTGTCGGCCTCAGCTGCTTCGACGAGGTCGGCACCGGTCTGGGCCACGCCCTCCAGCACGGCCCGCACCAGCTGGGGCCGGCCGGTGCCGCGGGTCACGCCGAGCAGTGTGCCCCGGGCGCCGTAGTCCCACTGGGGGGTGCCGAGGCCGAGCAGCGCGGGCACGAACACGACGCCGTCGGTGCCGTCACAGGCGGCGGCCACGTCGTGGGACTGCGCGGGGCTGTCGATCACGCCGAGGTCGTCGCAGAGCCACTCGACGTTGGTGCCGGCTGCCAGCATGACCGCCTCGGTGCCCCAGGTCGGCTTGCCGGCCTGGCGCCAGGCCACGATGGGGAACGTGCCGTGGGCGGCCTGGCGGTCCGGCGCCGGCCGATCGGGCCCGAGGCACACGTCGAGCATGCCGCCGGTCCCGAACGTGATCTTGGCCAGGCCCGGCAGCACGCACCCCTGCCCGGCGAGCGAGGCCTGCTGGTCGCCGACGAGCGCGGCGACGGGCGGGGCGCCGGCGAGGGCGACCGCGTCCCCGGCGATGCCGGTGGAGTCGACGATGGTCGGCAGCGCGGCGCGCGGGATGCGGAGGGCGTCGAGGATCCGGTCGTCCCAGACGGCGTCGCGGGTGGTGAGCCCGGTGACGGCAGCGTTCGACGGGTCGGTGACGTGCAGCCCGCCGCCCGAGAGGTGCCAGGCCACCCAGGTGTCGACCGTGCCGACGCACAGGTCGCGGCGGCGGTCGGGGTCGGCCTCGTCGAGCAGGTGGACGACCTTGGTCGCCGACTCGTTGGGCGCGAACCGCAGGTCCTCGGCCTGCCACACGAGGCAGGCGCCGACCGTGCGGAGGTCCTGCCAACCCAGGCCGGGGCCGACGGGCACACCCGTGGCCCGGTCCCACACGACGGTCGAGGCCCGCTGGTTGGCGATGCCGACGGCCGCCACGGGCCCGCCCTCGGCCAGGGCGGCGCGGGCCACGTCGAGGGCGGTCTCGGCCAGGGCGACGGCGTCGAACTCCACGAGACCGGGGGCGGGCGTGTCGGGCGGCGTCGCCCGGTGGTGCACCGCGGTCACCGAGGCGTCGGGGCGGACCACGGCCGCCCGCACGCCGGAGGTGCCTACGTCGACGACGAGGATCGGTCCGCTCACGGCTGCGAGTCTGGCATGCCCCGCCAGGCGGTCCGTGGCGGGCTCACCAGCCGGGGACCGGTCCCCACGGGGACGGCAGGCCGAGCTTCCCGGGATTGAGGATGCCGTGGGGATCGAGGGCCTGCTTGGTCGCCACCAGCACGTCGAACGCCGGCCCGAGCGCCTCGGGTAGGAACCGGGCGCGGTTGAGGCCGACCCCGTGGTGGTGGCTGAGCGCGCCGCCGTTGGCCAGCGCCGCCCGCTGGCCGGCGTTCCACAGGTCCCGGTAGTAGGCATCGCGCCGCTCGCCCGGCACCTGGCCGGCGAACGTGAAGTAGAGACAGCCGCCGGTCGGGTAGCTGTGCGACTGGTGGGCGGAGGCGGCGAGCGTGCCCTCCACCCCTTGCAGCGCGTCGAGCGTCGCCCGGTAGACCGCGGGCAGGTTCGCCCACGGGGCGGCCACCTCCATGGTGTCGACGGTGTAGCCCTTGGCCGTCAGCGCCTCGAGGGCGGCGACGTCGTTGCGTCGCTCGAGCCAGTGCTCGACGTGGGCGTCGTCGGCACGGTGGCCGCCGGCCTCGATCTGGCACTCCTCGGCGACGATCTCGAAGGTGGCGTCGACGAGCGCGCCGTCGCCCTCGTCGAGGACGAGGAGCAGGGCCTTGTCGCCGGTGTGGTACGTCCGGTCGGCCTCGGCGGCGTCGTAGAGGCGGAGCACCGCCGGGTGGGCGCCCCGCTGGACGATCCGTCGCATCGCGGCGAGTCCGACGTCGAACGTCCCCAGCTGCCAGGCGCCCCGCCGCTCCCGCAAGGGGGCCGGGTGCACCTGCAGCCGGGCGCCGGTGATTATCCCCAGCGTTCCCTCGCTGCCGACGAAGACCTGGGTGAGGTCGGGCCCGACGGCGGCCCGAGGCCAGCCGCCGGTCGTGATCGCTCGCCCGTCGGCCAGCACGACGTCGAGGCCGACCACCATGTCCTCGATCTTCCCGTAGCGCCCGGAGAGCTGGCCGGCCGACCGGCAGGCGAGCCACCCGCCGACCGTCGACAGGGCCACCGACTGGGGCCAGTGGCCGAGAGTGACGCCGTGGTCGGCCCGGAGGTCGCGCTCCAGCACGTCGCCGAACGTGCCGGGCCGGACGTCGAGGATCATCGACGTGGTGTCGACGTCGACGATGCCGGCGAGGTCGGTCATGTCGAGCACAACCCCGCCGTGGACCGGCACGGAGGCGCCGCACACCCCGCTGCGACCGCCGGCGGCGGTGACCGGCACCCGGGCCTCGCCGCACAGCGCGAGGACGGCGGCGACCTGGCCGGCGTCGGTGGGCCGGGCGACGGCGGCGGCCAGGCCGGCGACCCGGCCCTCGGTGGCCCAGGCCATGGCGAGGGGCCACCAGTCCCGGCTCGCCTCGGCCCGGATGGCCGGCTCGACGGTGACCGATGCGCAGGCGTCGCGCAGGCGGGCAAGAAGGTCGTCGGGGACCTCGACCCGTGTCGCGGCCAGCGCGGGCTCGGCGGCGGCGGCCCCGCCGGCCAGCGGGATGGGTGGCGTGGGCGCGGCGGGGCCGGCGGGCGGGAGCGGGTGCGGCGATGTCATCGGGCTCCTCCCGGCGGTCACCACGGGGGCAGGGCGGGCGGCGTGTCCGTCCGGCCCATGAGCCAGGCCAGAAGGACCCGGCGGTCGTCGAGCGTCAGTCGGGCCGGCAGCTCGGCCAACGTCAGCGGGAGCTCCGTGTCGACGTAGGCGGCGGTCCACGAGCTGTGGTCGATGTCGAGGCCCAGATCGGCGTGGTGGACCTCGACCTCCCGCCACCGCCGGAACGGCAGGTCGGCGCACGGCAACAGCTCGCCCCGGGTGCTTCGGCCGAAGCCCTGGGCCCAGACCTCGCTGGGCACCCGGGCCCAGGCGGCCTCGAGCGCCTCGATCGACGCGACGAGGTCGGCCAGCTGCTCGGTGGCCGGGCGGCCGGCACCGGCCTCGACCTCGGCGGCCCGGCCCTCGGCACCGCCCTCGTACTGGTCGGCGACGTCGCCGTTCAGGGCCCCGTCGATCATGCGGACATGCGAGTCGGCGTTGCGGGCGAGGTGGGTCACCACGTGACCCACCGTCCAGCCGGGCAGGCGGCTGGGCCGGGTCATGGCGGCGTCGTCGAGGCCGTCGACGGAGGCCAGCAACCGGGCGTGGGCCGCTCGGCAGCCATCCATGGCGGCGGCGGTCGTGACCGGCGGGGCGGCCAGGTGCTCCGGGTCGACGGCGAGGTGGTCCATCTCAGGCGCCTCCGGTGAGCACGGCGGTCTCGGGCAGGCCGGGGACCTCACGCTCCCGGGCCGCGGCGACCCGGTAGTCCGCGACCTGGCGGGCCTGCTCCTCGACCGACCACCCGAGCTCGGCAGCGACCAGCTCGGCGACCGCCGGGGCCGCCGCGGCCGTGGCGTCCCGGCCCCGCAGGCGGGCCCGGGTGCGACGCGACAGCACGTCGTCGAGGGTGGTCGCCATCTCGTAGCGGGCGGCGTAGAGGGCCTCGACCTGGCGGTAGGGGAGCCCGGGCACGAGCGGCTCGCCGAGCGCCGGGTCGGCGGCCACCATCGCGGTCAGGACGCCGGACTCGCCGCCGTAGCGGCCGGCCAGGTGGGGGTCGGTCTCGCGGGCCTCCTCCCAGCCCTCGGCGCCCCGGAGGGCGAGGCGGCGGGTGCGGCTGCGCCCGGCCCGGCGGGGGAGCGGGTCGCCCGCGGCGGCGATGGCGGCGACGGCGGTGTCGACCGTGTCCTCGGCCATCTCCCGGTAGGTGGTCAGCTTGCCGCCGGTGACCGTCACCATGCCGCCCGGGGAGGTCGTCACCCGGTGGCGGCGCGAAAGGTCGGCGGTACGGCGGCTGTCAGCGTCGCTGACCAGGGGCCGCAGCCCGGCCCAGGTGGCCAGCACGTCGCCGGGGCCGAGCGGCTCGCGCAGCGAGCGGTTCACGGCGTCGAGGAGGTAGGCCACGTCCTCGGGGGTGCACTGAGGCTCGTCGACGTCGCCGTCGTAGTCGGTGTCGGTGGTGCCGATGTAGGTGACCGAGCCCTCGCCCCCGACGATGCCGTCGGCGCCGGGCCAGGGGACCACGAAGACCGACCGCCGGTCCGTCGGCACGGGAACCACGGCGGCGATGTCGTTGCGGACCTTGTCCCAGGGCACCGTGATGTGGATGCCCTTGGCCGGGCGGATCGTCCGGGGGTGGATGCCCTCGTCGAGCTGGCGGACGTCGTCGGCCCAGACGCCGGTGGCGTTCACGACCACCCGGGCGTCGACCTCGACCTCGCCGGAGCCGGTGTCGACCGCGGCGCCGACGATCCGTTCGCCGTCCTTGCGGAGGGCGGTGACCGCCGCGTGGTTGACGACGGTGGCACCGAAGTCGACGGCCGCGGTGCGGGCCACGGCGAGGGTGAGCCGGGCGTCGTCGGTCTGGGCGTCGTAGTACAGGTAGGCCCAGGCGAGCCGGTCGTCGAGGGTCGGCATGTGGGCCCGGGCGGCGTCGGCCTTGAGCCGCCGGTGGACCTTGCCGATGCGCAGCCCACCCGTCAGGTCGTACATCCACATGGCCGAGCCGAGGGCCCGGGCCACCTGCTTGGGGATGATGCCGCCCTTGCCGGTGAACACCGGGATGAGGAACGGCAGCACCTTCACCAGGTGGGGGGCGTTGCGCAGCAGGCGCTGGCGCTCGTGGAGGGCCTCGTAGACCAGTCGGACGTCGCCGTTCTGGAGATAGCGGAGACCGCCGTGGACGAGCTTCGACGACCGGGACGACGTCCCGGAGGCGAAGTCGTCGCGCTCGACGAGGGCGGTCCGCAGCCCGCGCGCGGCGGCGTCGAGGGCGACGCCCGCGCCGGTGATGCCGCCGCCCACGACCAGCAGGTCGTAGCGGCCGGCGCCGAGGCGGGCGAGATTGTCGGTGCGGTCGAAGGTGCCGAGGGCCATGCCACTCCTGGGGGGAGGTCGCCCAGAGCCTAACGGCGGTGTCCGGCGCCGAATCGCCGCGCGATGATGGAACGTTCTGCCGGGAACGCCTGTTAACCGTCAGTTACTGCTATCTAACAATTGTTGCAAACAAGCGCGGCGCCGGTAGGTTCCTCCTCGTGCGATCGCCCGAGGAGCTCACCCGGATCTTCCGAGCGCGGGGGCTGAAGGTCACGCCCCAGCGACAGTCGATCTTCCGTGTGCTCCACGGCTCGACCGTGCACCCGACCGCCGAGGCGGTCTACGACGTCGTCCGCGCCGAGATGCCGACGATCTCGCTCCGCACCGTCTACCAGACCCTCAACGACCTGGCGGCGATGGGCGAGATCCACGCCATCGACCTCGGCACCGGCTCGGCCCGGTTCGACCCCCACACCGGCCCTCACCACCACCTCGTCTGCGAGTCCTGCGGCGCCGTCCAGGATCTCGAGGTCGAGTTCCCCGGGGTCGACGTCCCGGCCGGGAACCCCTACGGGTTCACGGTCACCACCACAGAGATCGTCTTCCGCGGGAAGTGCCGTGCGTGCACGGCGGCCTCGGCGGGGGAGGCGACTGGCGCGGCGGGGTCCTCGCGAGCACCCATGCACCAGCACAGCAACAGCCAGGAGGCAACCACACGTGCCTGAGATTCAGGGCAGCAAGACCCAGGAGAACCTGAAGGAGGCGTTCGCCGGCGAGAGCCAAGCCAACCGGCGCTACCTGTACTTCGCCCAGAAGGCCGACGTCGAGGGCTACCCGGACATCGCCGCGCTGTTCCGCTCGGTCGCCGAGGGCGAGACCGGTCACGCGTTCGGCCACTTCGACTTTCTGGCCGAGGCCGGCGACCCGGTGACCGACGAGCGCGTCGGCGCCACTGAGGACAACCTCCGCTCGGCGATCGCCGGCGAGACCTACGAGTACACCGAGATGTATCCCGGCTTCGCCCGCACCGCCCGCGAGGAGGGCTTCGACGAGGTCGCTGAGTGGCTGGAGACCCTGGCCCGGGCCGAGAAGAGCCACGCCGGCCGCTTCACCGAGGGCCTCGAGAGCATCTCCTGACCCCGCGCCCGGGTCCCCGGCGGGCCCGTCCCGCCGGGGCCCGAGCGCTGCCCTCCCCGTCCCACCTCGCTCAGGGAACCGATGACGACCACGTACGACCCGTTCCACCCCGCCTACTTCGACGAGAGCGACCTCCGCCAGGAGATGAACCGGGTCTACGACCTCTGCCACGGGTGTCGGCTCTGCTTCAAGTTCTGCACCGCCTTCCCCACACTGTTCGCCGCCATCGACCAGCACGACGACCAGGACTCGGCGAAGATGACCGCCGCAGAGCAGGACCAGGTCGTCGACGAGTGCTTCAACTGCAAGCTCTGCTATGTCAACTGCCCCTACACCCCCGGGCAGCACGAGTGGGAGCTCGACTTCCCCCGCCTCATGCTCCGGGCCGAGCAGGTGCTGCACCGCAACCGTCCCCGCCCGGTGTCCGCCCGGCTCACCGA
>JBKPHT010000244.1:0-4165 GCA_046730015.1 Actinomycetota bacterium | reverse complement strand
CCCGGCTGGCGGCGGCCCTGGCAGCCCGGGGCGCGCCGGCGACCCGGACGGGCGAGCACCTGGCGGCTGCGGGCGCCCAGGGAGCCGAGGCCGCGGCGGCGTTCGTCGCCGCCGGGGACGCCACCCTGCTCGACGCCCCGGAGCTGGCGGCCGGCTGGTACGAGCGGGCCATCGCCACAGGCATGTCGCCGGATGGCCTCGCCGCTCGCCGGGCCCAGGCCGCGGCCCTGGTCGGCGACGCCGTGACGGCGCTGCGCCTGGCCGACGCCGTGGTATCCGACCCCGACGCCGCCGACCGGGCCCAGGCGCTGGCGGTCCTCGCCGCGCTGCTGCCCGGCCGCGGCTTCTGGCGCCGGTCGTCGGCCGCCTACCGCGAGCTGGCCGGCGACGGGCCGGTCGACCGGACGTCGGCCGCGTGGCCGCTGCTCGCCGAGGTCGGGGCGATCACCACCGGGACGCCGCCCGCGCGCGAGCTGGCGGCGGCAGGCCCCGCCGGCCCGCCGGCGGCCTCGGCATCGGGGCTGGAGGTGGAGTCGCTGCGGCTCGCCTGCGGGGCGCTGGAGGCGACGGTGGCGGGCGAGGGCGGGCCGCCCCTGGTCGCGATCCTCGAGGCGGCCGAGCTGCTGGAGTCCGCCCACACCACGCTCGTGCTGCCGACGACGCCTCACGCCATCGGGGCGACGGTGGCGCTCGCCCTGAGCGAGCTGGCCACGGCCGAGCACCTGCTGGCCCGGGCCCGCGATCACGACGTGGGCGGCGCCACCCTCCGGGCCCATCACCGGCTGGGCCTCGGCTGGGTGGCGGTCCGGAGCGGCCGGTGGACGGCGGCCCAGGCGGCGCTCGACGAGGTGAAGGGCGTGACGTTGGCGCCCCGAGAGATCCTTGCGGCGGCGGCGATCGAGGCGGGGCTGGCCCGCCGGTCGGGCGACCTCGGACGGCTCGGAGATGCCTGGAACCGGGCCGAGGGGGTGTTGCTCCGCCATCCGGTCGACCTGTTCTCGCTGGAGATCGTGAGCGAGCTGACCATCGGCGCGGCCCGGCTCGGCCTGTGGGACCGGGTGGCGCCGAAGGCCCGGGAGCTCGGCGACGTCGTCCGGTCATTGGGGGAGCCGCCGCTGTGGCTGCTGCCGCTCCGGTGGATCGGACTGCAGGTGGCGCTGGCGACCGACGACCGGGAGGCGGCCATCCGGCGGGCCGCCGAGGTGGAGGCGACCCGGCCGGTGCACCCGCGGTTGGGGGCGTTGGCCGACGCGGCCCGCACGTGGGTGGCGATCCTGGGCGGGACGGCAGAGCCGGGCGCGGTGGCCGACGCGGCCCGGGGCCTGCAGAGCCTGGGGCTGACCTGGGAGGCGTCCCGGCTGACCGGGCAGGCGGCGATCCGGTCGTCCGATCCGTCGGTCACCCGGGCGCTGCTGGAGCAGGCCCGCGACCTGAAGGCCGCGCTTCCGACGTCCGACCCGGCCGAGACGGCCACCGCGGTAAGTGTCCTGTCGGAGCGGGAGCAGCTCGTCGCCCAGTACATCGTCGACGGGCTGACCCACAAGGAGATCGGCGCCCAGCTCTACATCTCGCCCAAGACCGTCGAGCACCATGTGGCGAAGATCCGCCAGAAGCTCGGGGCGTCGACCAGGGCGGAGATGCTGGCGGCACTGCGGTCACATCTCTCCGCGTGAGACGCTGCGCGCGTGCGGCATTCGCACGCTTCGAAGGCGCGCAGACGCGCTGAGCACTCTTTGGCACGCTCCGAGTTACAGGTGTAACGTCAGCGCAACACCTCGGCGATGAGCCCAGGATCCGCTCCGGCTCGTGGTTCGAGGTGCGCTGGTCCGGTGGTCGGTCCCGTCCGCCCGCCTCGATCGCCGGGCTGGCGCACCTGGGACCACGGGCCGTCGGCGTTTTCGGGCTCAGCCCTCGACCTCGCGCCGGCCCTCCAGGGCCCGCCCGAGCGTCAGCTCGTCGGCGTACTCGAGGTCGCCGCCCACCGGCAGCCCGCTGGCGATCCGGGTCACCTTCACGCCCATCGGCTTCAGCAGCCGGCCGACGTACATGGCGGTGGCCTCGCCCTCCAGGTTGGGGTTGGTGCAGAGGATCACCTCGGCCACCTCCTCCCGCCCGATGCGGTCGAGTAGCTCGCGCACCCGGAGCTGGTCGGGGCCGACGCCGTCGATCGGGCTGATGGCGCCCTGGAGGACGTGGTAGCGGCCGCCGAACTCGCCGGTCTTCTCGACCGCGACGATGTCGCGGGGCTCCTCGACGACGCACACGAGGGTCGCGTCGCGGCGGGGATCGGCGCAGATTCCGCACAGGTCGCCCTCGGCCACGTTGAAGCAGGTCTGGCAGAAGGACACCTTGTCCTTGGCCACGGCGATGGCGCGGGCCAGCCGCAGGGCGTCCTGCTTGTCGAGCTTGAGCAGATGGAAGGCGATCCGCTGAGCCGACTTGGGGCCGATGCCGGGGAGGCGGCCGAGCTCGTCGATGAGGTCCTGGACGGGACCGGCGTAGACCGCCACCGGGGCCGTCAGCCG
Organism: Actinomycetota bacterium; assembly: GCA_046730015.1. GTDB lineage: Bacteria > Actinomycetota > Acidimicrobiia > Acidimicrobiales > VFJN01 > ZC4RG19. The sequence continues at coordinate 1,640 of JBKPHT010000244.1, read as the reverse complement.
TCCCGGCCGGGGCCGAGCCCGCCGAACATCTCGCCCAGCCCGCCGACGTCGAGCCCCCCGAGCGCACCCAGCGCCTTCCGCTGGAGCTCGGTCACCTTGAGGCCGGCGTCATGGAGCGCGGCGACGATGAGGTCCTGGAGCATCTCGATGTCGTCGGGGTCGACCACTTCGGGGGCCAGGCGGACGGCGGTGACCTCGCCGCCGCCGGTCATCTCGACCGTGACCACACCGCCGCCGGCGCTGCCCTCGACGATCTCGGTCGCGGCCTCGGCCTGGGCGCTGAACGCCTGCTGAGCCGATTCGAGCAGCCCGCCCAGGTCGCCGAGTCCCGGCGTACCGGTCGGCTCCGGTGGTGTCGCGTCGTCGGTCATTGCTCCTCCTCCACGAGCTCTCCGCCGCCGAACTCGCGCAGCAGCAGGTCGACGCCGTTCGTCGGGGCGTCGTCGGCATCACGCAGCTCGTTCGGATCGATGTGGGCGTGCTCGTCGTCGTCGCCCGCCGGCCCGGGCCCAGCGGCCGGGCCCGGGAGGCCAGCACCGGTCGGCGGAGCGGCGCCGCCCTCGACCACCACGGCCACGACCACGGGCGACCCGAAGTGGGCGGCCAGGGCCTGCTCGACGTCGCGGCGCGACTCGTCGCAGGCCTTCTGGTGCCACTCGTTCGGCACGGCGAAGCGCACGGCGCCGCCGCCGGGCTCGACCCAGCGGCCGCCCCGCCACTTGCTGCGGATCTTCACCGGCAGCCCGGCCAGCACCCCGGCGGCCCAGGCGGCCTCCACCTCCCGCTGCCCGGGCGGTCCCGCGGCGTTGGCGTCCGTCGGCGCCGCCGGGCCGGGCCCGGGCGCCGGCTCCTCGTTCGGGGCCGGCGGGGGGTCCGCCTCGGGCATGGGCCGCGACTTCCGACCCCGGACGACGGACCCGAGGCTCGGCTTCCCGCTCGCGTCCTCCGCCGCCGGCTCAGCCGGGCGGCTCGACCCGCGGGCTCCGGAGAGAGCGTCCCGGGCGGAGGCCGCACCAGGCCGCCCGCCCCCACCGCCCGCGGCTCCTCCAGCCGCCGGAGGCGGCGCTGGAGTCGGGCCGGGCCCGGGCTCGGGCGGCGGGACGGCGGCGCCGCCCCGCTCGAGCCGGTCGAGCCGCTCCAGCACCGCGCCCAGCGTCTTGTCGGCGGCTGGCTGGGTGATGCGGACGAGGGCGACCTCGATGACGATCCGGGGGTCGGGCTTGCGGAACAGCTCGGTGAGGGCCTCGCCCAGGATGTCCAGCGCCCGGGTCAGCCCCGCCGGCCCGAGCGCCTCGCCGACCCGGGTGGCGCGCTCGCGCTCGGCCGCGGCCAGGTGCTCGTCGGCAACACCCATCACGGCCAGGAAACCGTCCCGCAGCCCGGCGATCACCGCCTCGCCCAACGACCGGGCGTCCCGCCCCGCGGCGATGGCGTCGGCCACGGCCACCAACACCTTGCCGGGGTCGTGCTCGCACAGCGCGTCCAGGACGGCGTCCACCGGCCGGGTCTCGTCGATCACCTCCCCGAGCGCGGCCACCTGGTCGAGCGCCGACAGCGTGTCGCGGGCCGACCCGCCACCGCTGCGGAGCACGAGGTCGACCGCCCCGTCGATGTCGCCGTCGGCCAGCCCGAGCCCGGCG
>JBKPHT010000243.1:0-7212 GCA_046730015.1 Actinomycetota bacterium | reverse complement strand
CCCACGGTGGCCAGTTTGGCCGCCAGCTTCGGCCGAGGGGCCATGACGAATCACTGGCGTGACTTCAAGAACAGTGACGTCATCCTTGTCATCGGGGCCAATCCGGCCGAGAACCACCCATGCGGGTGGAAGTGGGCCCATGTCGGCCGTGACGAGCGGGGCACGAGGATCATCCACGTCGATCCCCGCTTCACCCGCACGTCGGCCATCGCCGATGTGTTCGTGCCCATCCGCGCGGGCACGGACACGGCCTTCTTCGGCGGCCTGATCAACTACGTCCTCGAGCATGAGCTGTACCAGGAGGACTACATCCGCCTGCACACCAACGCGTCATTCATCGTGTCGGAAGGCTTCTCATTCGACGACGGGCTGTTCTCCGGCTACGACGAGGGCCAGCGGACCTACAACACCACCACGTGGGACTACGAGCGCGAGCCCGGCGCGGCCGGGGGAGGCGCTCCGCAGCCGGGGCTGAGCCAAGGCGTCGGGCCGGCCGCCCAGCCTTCGTTCGCCCGGGTGGATCCCACCCTCCAGGACCCGCGTTGCGTCTTCCAGCTGATGAAGGAGCACTACAGCCGGTACACGCCCGAGGTCGTCTCGCAGATCACGGGGATCCCCGAGGACAAGTTCGTCGCGGTCGCCGAGGAGTTCGGTGCCACCGGCACTCCGGACAAGTCCGGAAGCGTCGTGTACGCCGTCGGGCTCACGCACCACACGTCCGGGGTGCAGATCATCCGGGGCATCGGCTTGCTGCAGATGCTGCTCGGCAACGTCGGCATCCCCGGTGGTGGCGTCAACGCCGAACGGGGCCACGCCAACATCCAGGGCAACACCGACAACGCGATCTCGTGGGAGATCCTTCCGGGCTACCTGGCCATCCCGCGGCCGGGCATGGAGACCATGGCCACCTACATCGACAGGGTCCCTTCCAAGCAGCTGCGCCCCAACTCGATCAACTTCTTGGGGGCCAACTACAAGAAGTGCCTGGTCAGCCAGCTGAAGGACTTCTTCGGCGAGGCGGCGACCGCCGCCAACGACTTCGCCTACTCATGGATTCCGAAGCCGGAGAAGAACTCGTCCTGGCTCACCGTCCACGACGAAGCTCGGGCGGGCCGGCTCGACGGCATCATCTACGGGGGGTTCACCGGCGTCACGGTCGGCCCCGACTCGACCCGCATGGCAGAGTCGATCGCCAACCTCAAGTGGCTGGTGATCATGGATCCGCTCCCGACCGCGGCATCAGAGTTCTGGCACGCGCCAGGTGTCGATCCCGAGAGCATCCAGACCGAGGCGCTGTTCCTCCCGGCCACCCACTGGATCGAGAAGTCGGGTTCGTTCACCAACTCCGGCCGGTGGGCGCAGTGGAAGCACAAAGTCCTGCCCGCGACGGGGGAGGCCCGGGACGACAACTGGATCCTCGGAAACCTCTACCAGCGGCTGAAGGTCCTGTACGAGCAGGAGGGGGGCGCGTTCCCCGATCCGGTGCTCAACCTGCACTGGCCGTACTCCGACCCGAACAATCCGAGCCTCGAGGAGCTGGCTCAGGAGGTGAACGGCGCTAACATCACCAGCGGCGCGCAACTGGCCTCGTTCGCCGAGTTGCGGGACGACGGCACGACCTCGTCAGGGGACTGGATCTACTGCGGTTCCTGGACCGAGGAAGGCAACCAGATGGACCGGCGTGGGGTCGACGACCCCACCGGCCTCGGCTACTTCCACGGCTGGGCGTGGTCATGGCCGCTCAACCGGCGCATCCTCTACAACCGGGCCTCGGCCGACGCCGCCGGCCTCCCGTGGGACCCCACGCGGCCCGGGGTGCAGTGGAACGGGACCACCTGGATCGGCGACGTGCCCGACTTCCCCGTCACGTCCAACCCGGCGGAGGGCAAGGGCGCGTTCATCATGACCGGTGAGGGTGTGGCACGTCTCTTCGCCCCCCTCAACCTGACGAACGACGGGCCGTTCCCCGAGCACTACGAGCAGACCGAGGCGCCTATCGACAACCTCCTGTCGGGCACCCGGCGCAATCCCGCCGCGTTCCTCTACGAGGACGCTCCGGCCAGCTTTGCGGAGGACGACGCCGACTTTCCCTATGTCGCCACCACCTATCGCGTCACCGAGCACGAGCACTACGTCACCCAGAACGTGCCCCAGCTCGTCGAAGCGATGCCCGACTTCTTCGTGGAGCTGCCCGTCGAGCTTGCGGAGGAGAAGGGCATCAGCAACGGCGGCCGGGTCAAGGTTCGGTCGAAGCGAGGCGAGGTGGAAGGGGTAGCCCTGGTCACCAAGCGGATGCGGCCGCTGCGGATCGGCGACGGCAAGGTCGTCTACCAGGTCGGCATCCCCGTGCACTGGCACTACGCCGGTGGCAAGGGCGAAGGCGAGGCCACACCCATGATGGCCAACCTGCTGACGCCCTACATCGGCGATGCCAACGTCCGCACGCCCGAGTACAAGGGCTTCCTCGTCAACATCGAGAAGGCATAGGAGGGCCGGCATGTCCACCGAGCTCGGTCTTGCCGTCCGCCGGAAGTCGGCCACCCCCTCGTCCGGCACCAACATCCGCCGCGAGAGCGTCGAGGTCTCCAAGCTGGTCGACATCGATCTGTGCATCGGGTGCAAGGCCTGCGAGATCGCGTGCAAGGAGTGGAACGACCTCGACTCCGACGACACCGCGAACTTCGGCAGCTACCAGAGCCACGAGGACCTCACCGCCTCGACGTGGGACCTCATGCGCTTCAAGGAGGTCGAGCTCGACAACAGCGATCTGGCGTGGCTCATCCGCAAGGACAGCTGCCTGCACTGCGACGAGCCCGGCTGCCTGCTGGCCTGCCCGGCGCCTGGTGCGGTCGTCCAGTACGAGAACGGCATCGTCGACTTCGACCAGACGAAGTGCATCGGCTGCCAGTACTGCGTCACCGGTTGCCCCTTCGATATCCCCCGCTTCGACCGCACGACCAAGAAGGTCTACAAGTGCACGATGTGCGTCGACCGCGTTGCCGGGGGCCTGGAGCCGGCCTGCGTCAAGGCCTGCCCCACCGGGTCGATCCGGTTCGGCTCCAAGCAGGAGATGCTCGCCTACGGTGAGGCCAAGGTCGACAAGCTGCACAGCCGCGGGTTCACCGACGCCATGCTGTACGACCCGTCCGGCGTCAACGGGCTCCACATGATGTACGTGGTGCCACGGGGCGACATGCTCGACGACTACGGCCTCCCAGAGGACCCGGACGTGACGGCCAACCTGAGCTTCATCGGCAAGCTGCGCACCCTGCGGGGCATCGGGGCGGTGGCCACGTGGGCGGGGCTCATCGGTGCGGGCCTCTACTGGCTGCGGGTCGGGCGCAAGGCGCCACCGCCCGAGGCGGAGGCGGTGGCCGAGGCCGAGCGCGTAGGCCGGGAGCCGCCCGAGTCTGAGCGGCCCGAGACTGCGGAGGTCGAACGGTGAGCGCCACCGCAACCGCAGGCCGCGGCGGTGCCGTCGACAGGGAGCGCGCCGAGGTCGTCGAGCCCGAGACGGCACTCGTCCCCCGCTACGGCCTGTTCGAGCGGGTGCTCCACTGGGTTGTAGCGATCACCTTCATCGCCCTGCTGCTGTCGGGCATGGCGCTCGCCTACCCACGGCTGGCATGGCTCTCCGTCCTGTTCGGCGGGGGGCAGACCATGCGGGCGGCGCACCCGTGGATCGGCATCGTCTTCACCGTCGGGATCGTGGTGATGCTCGTGATATGGGGACGCGGGATGCTGCTCGACGCGAGCGACCGGGCCTGGTTCCGGCGCCTGCGGGCGTACTCCCGCACGGGGCACGTCGGGCTGGACATCGGGCGCTGGAACGGCGGGCAGAAGGGCTATTTCTGGGCATCGCTGGTCCTCGCGATCGTGCTGTTGGTGTCGGGCATCCCGCTGTGGTTCCCCTCCACCGCCGGTGCGGAGGTTCGGGAATGGTCGCGGCTCATCCACCACGCCGCCTACCTGCTCATGGTGGGGGGCTTGATCATCCACGTCCTGCTCGTGTTCCTGTTCCCCGGGACGCTGACCGGCATGACTAACGGCCAGGTGACCCGGGCGTGGGCGGCCTGGCACCACCCACGCTGGTTCCGCGAGACGCCTGACGGCGGGCCGGACAGGCCCGGCCGGCACGAGGTGGAAGGCACGGAACGGGCGGAGCCCACGCCGTGACGCGACCGTGAGACGAGGGCCGCGGGGTGGTCCGGGTGCCTTCGGGCTCCGCCTCGCCCGCGCCGAACAGCTCCTCGACGGCGAGGGCGGCGCCGCCCACGCCCCGCTGTCGATGCTCGTCGACGTCCTTCGGCACCAGCAGGCACGGGCCCCTGTGGCGCCGATCGCGGCGGCTCGATCCGCCGCCGGTGGCTTCCCGCTGCTCGATGTGGAGGCCGCCGCGCCGTCCATCGTGCAGGAGGTCGAGCTCGCGGTCGCGGCCCTCGGTGCCGCCGTCCCGCCGGCGTTGGCCGAGGCCGGGGACACCCTGCGGGCGCTCGCGCCGTCCGAGTCGGCGGCGGTCATCGAGACCTGGCTCGACGACCCGGCGTTGGTCGAGCCGCGGCTTGGCTTCTGGGTGCGAGTCGCCGCCGGTCCCGTGCTCGAGACCGGTGCCGCCGGCGTAGCGGTGCCCGGCCAATGGAAGGGTGCCGCCTGTCCGGCGTGCGGTGGACAGCCGCAGGCGTCGGCCATCGCCGAGGAGAGCGGCGAGTTCATGGCGGGGTCACCGCGTTCGCTCATCTGCGGCCGATGTGCCACCTGGTGGCCGTACCCGCGCGTCACGTGTCCCTCCTGCGGCGAGGACGATTCCCGGCTCATCGAGTCGTTCCTCGTCGAGGGGCGGCGATCGGTCCGGGTCGACACGTGTGCCACATGCCGCGGCTACATCAAGACATTCGATCTCCGGGAGCGCGGTGCGGTTGAGATAGTTCCCCTGGTCGACGACGTCGCGACGCTGACCCTGGACGTGTGGGCTCAGCAGCGCGGCTTCTCCCGATCTGTGCCGTCGGTGGCCGGCGTGTGACACACCCCCCGGGGTGAACGACGGGTCGAGCTCAGGCGCGGCCGCGGGTTGCGAGCCGGGGGCCGGGGACGCGGAGGTCGCCGCGGCGGTGGGTGATGCCCCGGGCGTCGAGGAGCCCGGCCAGCGGTACCGCCCACTTGCGGGTTGTTCCCATGGCCTCCCGGAGCTGGCCGACCGTCACGCCGTCCGGGTGATCGTCGCACAGCCGCTCGACGAGCGCGGCGGCCTGCTCGATGGCCGCCGGCGCGAAGTAGAGGCCGCCGCGCTCGATCACCCGGCCCCGGCGTACGAGCTGGCGGACCTCGGCCGGGTCGATGTCGAACTCCGCGGGCGGCGGCGGCGAGAACGGAGCCGCCTCCAACGCTGCCACGAAGGGATGGTGCTCGAGCAGGTCCGATGCTGCGGACGCCGAGGTGCGCGCCCGCCCATGGCTGACGACGACGTCAGGCAGCGTGGCGAGCACTGCCCGGTCACGGTCCTCGAGCTCGGCCACGTCCAACCCGGGCGCGGGCGCCGCCTCGATCCGCGCCGCGAGCTCGGCGCGAGCTGAATCCAACCGGGCGGAATCCACGACCCACCAACCGACGGTCGGCTCCCGGCGCTCCCCCGTGAGCCGTTCGAGCTCGTCCGGACGCACCCAGCCACGCTCCGCGATCACTCGATCGACCGAGAGGTCCGGGCGGGCGCGCCTGGCGGGCAACACGGGATCGACATCCAACACCTCGCCGCCGCCGACCGTCTCTGCCCGACCCAGGTCGCGCACCACGAACCGGTCGCCCGGGAGGAGCGGCAGGGCCTCGGGCAGCCGCATCCGCACCAGCCCCGTCTCGCCCGGGCCGATGCTGTCACCGCGCAGGACGTTGAGGCGGATTGGGAACTCGCCGCTACCGATGTACGCCGCGAGCGCCGCTCGACGGGACACCCGGTGGGCCACGGCCGGCAGGACCCGAAACGACGCGTCACAGCGCCGCGTGCACTGCCACTGCCCCGGCCGGACCACCGCGTTGCCGCGCCGCACCGCCCCGTGGTGGATCCCAGCGAGGTTGAGGGCCACCCGCGACCCCGGCTCGGCGACGTCCCGGTCGCGCCCGAACGACTGCAGCCTCCGGATCCGCACCCGTTGCGCACCTTTTCGGCTGGCGACCTCCACCTGCTCACCCATGGCCATGGATCCGTCGGTCAGGGTCCCGGTCACCACGGTGCCCGCTCCCCGGATCGAGAACGACCGGTCGACCCACAGGCGGGGCCGCCCCCGGTCGGCCGCGGGTGGCGCCGTGGTCACCAGACGATCGAGGGCCCACCGCAGCTCCGCCAGTCCTGCCGGGTCCCTTGCGTCCACGGCAACGACTTCGGCCCGGTCGAGCGGGGTTCCCGCGAGCGCCTCTGCCACCTCGGCCAGCGCCAGCCCTACCAGGTCGGCACCGGCCACATCGATCTTGGTCAACACGACGACGCCGCGGCGGACACCCACCAGCTCGAGGATCCGCAGATGCTCCTCGGATTGCGGCTTCCATCCCTCGTTCGCAGCCACCACGAACAGGCAGGTGTCCACCGCGCCCACCCCGGCCAGCATGTTCTTGATGAACCGCACGTGCCCGGGGACGTCCACGAACGCGATCGACATCCCCGACGGGCTGACCATCTCCGCGAAGCCCAGGTCGATCGTCAACCCGCGCCGCCGCTCCTCGGCGAACCGATCGGGCTCCACCCCCGTGAGCCCCCTGACCAAGGTCGACTTGCCATGATCCACATGGCCAGCAGTAGCGATCACATGCATCGCGGACCCCCGTCGCGCACCCCCGAGGGTAGTGCCCACCCCCCGACAGCGTCGGTGCCCGAGTGTCACAGGACCGTGGCCGCTCGTGACCGCGGGACACGAGGTCACGGCCAGCAGCCGTTCACCGGACATGACGGACGAGCTGCGGGCGCTCGGTGCCCGTCCCGTGGTGATGGACGGGCTGGACAGCGCCGCGGTCGGCCAATCCGTCGCCCAGGCGGACCCCGAGCGGAACAGACTCCAGCCGTCGCCAGTGGCCCGCGCGCCCGGGACAGCTCGTCGAGGGCGTCGAGACGGGCCCCCACCAGCTCTGCCAGCCGCGGCGAGCCCGGCGGCAGCGTGTCGATGCACCACACGCCGTCGCGCTGGTGCAGCAGGCCGAGCCGCTCCGCTTCGCCGACGAGCTCGCGGAGGT
>JBKPHT010000242.1:0-1177 GCA_046730015.1 Actinomycetota bacterium | reverse complement strand
CCAGTACGGCGAGCCGCGCAGCATCGCCCAGCGAATCAGCGGCGCCACAGCCCACACCACAGGGCGCCGCCACCGGTAGCGACGGTGCAGGTCGACGAGGTAGTCGGCGAAGCTGCGCTGCTGGAAGCCGAGCAGCTGCTGGCTCTCGCGAGTATCGAGCCAGTCGCAATGGTACGGGGCCGTGCTGAACGCCGCCTCCGGCAGCATGCCGACGCCGAGCAGGGAAAGCGATCGCCCGAGGATCTCCCGCTGCCGCAGCTGGCAGCCGGGCCCGCCGCCGACGTGCAGCGTCATCCCGGTCAGCTCAGGCAGCTCGCAAGCGCGGGCGGCGGCGAACCCCACGTCACGAGTGTGCACGAACTCGACGCGGTCGGTCAGCGGCACCTCGAACATCAACGGGTCGATCAGCAGCGGCAGACGCAGCGGGAGCACCGCGGCGAACCGGAGAATCACCCAGTCCGTCCCGGAGCCGCGGACAATCTCCTCGGCGGCGGCCTTGGTACGCCCGTACGGGTCGATCGGGTTGACGGGGTCGGTGACCAGCCGGGGCGCCGGCAGGTGCTGGGTCCGGCCATACACCGACAGCGAGGAGGCATGGACCAGGCGGGGCCGGCGCGGGGCGCGGGCCACGGCCCCGGCGACGATTCGGGTGCCCTCGACGTTGACTCGCCGCGCCAGCTCCGGACGCCGGTCGCTGTGCGGCGGGATCAGTGCGGCCAGGTGCACCACGGCGTCGGCCCGGTCGACCACCGCGGCCACAGCCCTGGAGTCGGTCACATCCCCCCAGACCGTTTCGACCCCACGGCCACGCAAGCGGACGGCGGCCGCCCGATGCGGCAGGGTCGGCAAGTCGAGCGCAACGACGCGGTGACCGCGGGACAGCAGCGCACCGACGGTGCTGGCGCCGACGTTGCCGAACGCGCCAGTGACCACGACCGTGCTGCGCGATGTGGATTCCGTATGGCCTCGCACTCAATCCGTCCCCGGCACCGGAGCGTAACGGCCCGCGGCTGCACCGCCAAGAGGCCCGGGTGGCGTTCGGGCTGCTCGGGGCGGTCGTCCACCACTTGGCTGGTGTTGTATGTCCATCGGCAGGTTGCCCTGTGGTAGGTCCACGCGACGTCGGCAACGCTCAAAACGTGAGCGGCGGGACAACAGAAGATGCATCGGTCATGAG
>JBKPHT010000241.1:0-5394 GCA_046730015.1 Actinomycetota bacterium | reverse complement strand
GCGCTGTTCCACGCCGAGAGCCATCCCGGTGTCCAGTTCGGACGTCGCTGGCCGCTGTACGACGATCTCGGTGACCCACACGACCTGGAGTACGCCGACATCCACCTCATGGAGGATGTCGAGGCCGCCGGATACGGACTTCCCGCTCCAGAGAACTGCGTGGCAGACGATGCCGGGATCGTGTGGTTCTGAGGGACCATGCCGGGCGGCGGCGTGCCAGATCCGTGCCAGAAGAACCGCGGCTCGGCAATCACGAGCGCTCACCCACGCGCCAAGGTGCTTCATCCTGGCTGCTCGTGCCGGGCGCAGGTCGCGCAACCCGCTCCCCGGCCACCCGATCCGGGTGGTCGGGCGGGGTGATCGGGCGGGGTCAGCGGTAGCCCGCGGCCTGGGCGGTGTAGAGGTCGGCGTAGCGGCCCTGCCGGGCCATCAGCTCGTCGTGGGTGCCGACCTCCGTCACCCGCGCGCCGTCGAGCACGAGGATCAGGTCGGCCATCCGGACCGTGCTGAACCGGTGCGACACCAGGACCGTGACCCGCCCGTTGGTCGCCGCCCGCCGGGCCGCCCCCGCGAACCGCTCGAACAGGGCGTGCTCGGTCTCGGCGTCGAGCGACGCGGTCGGCTCGTCGAGCACGAGCAGCAGCGGCTCGTCCCGCATGAACCCGCGGGCCAACGCGACCTTCTGCCACTGCCCGTACGACACCTCGACGCCGCCGGGCCAGGCCGGGCCGAGCTGGGTCTCGAGGCCCTGCTCCAGCCGCTCGACCACGTCGCCCGCCCCGGCTCGCGCCACCGCCGCGGTGACGGCCCGGTCGTCGTCGACGCGGGGCACGTCGCCGACGCCGACCGCCTGCCGCGCCAGCAGCTCGAACCGGTAGAAGTCCTGGAAGGCGCCGGCCAGCCGGGCGCGCCACCCGTCCGCCGGCATGCCGGCGAGGGGGGCGCCGTCGACCGTGATCCGCCCGGCGGTCGGCTCGTACAGCTTGGCCAGCAGCTTGACCAGCGTCGACTTGCCGGCGCCGTTGGCGCCGACCAGGGCCACCACCGCGCCCGCCGGCAGGTCGACGGTCACGTGGTCGAGGGCCAGCCGGTCGGTGCCGGGGTAGGCGAACGACACCCCGTCGAGCCGGATGCCGGTGGTCAGCCGGTCGGGCACGGGCGTGTCGGCCCGCTCCGCGAACGCGGCCGCGTACCGCTCGAGCCAGGACAGGCGGCGGGCGCCGTCCAGCCAGATGCCCCGGAGGAAGCCGATCTCGCCCACGGTCGCGCCGATGTAGGCCGACAGCCGGGCCCCGGCCGCCAGCACCAGCAGCACGTCGCCGACCGGGGCGTCGAGGCCCGCGGCGACGTAGACAACGGCGGCGACGTACGCCGCGCCGAACAGGGCCCAGGCCAGGCTGTGCCACAGCGCGCTCCACCACCGGGCCGCGGCGATCGGCCCGTACCAGGCTTCCCACGCGGCCCGGCGCTGGTCGACCAGGCGGGGACCGATGCCGGTGACCCGGACCTCCTTGGCCGGCGGCGCCGTCGTGGCGGTCTCGAACAGGTGGCGGGCCAGTCGCTCGGCCGCCGCGCCCCGCTCCTGCACGGCCCGCTCGACCCCGGGCCGCCACGAGGAGGTCACGACCGTCGGCAGGGCGAACACGGCCAGCAGCACGAGCACCGGGGAGATCGAGGCCAGCAGGGCCACGGTGACGCCTAGCCGGAGGATCCAGCCGCAGGTCGAGAACAGCGACATGTACATGTGGTCGAGCACGAAGACCTGGTCGCGCAGCACCGACAGGCGGTCGAGGTGCTCGGGGTGCTCGTGGTGCTCGACCGTGGCGACCGACGCCTGGAGCCGGGCGACGTGGGCCTCCAGCGCGATCGTCACCCGGTCGCGGAAGCGGCGCTCGACCCGGGTGCCGACGACCCGGAGGAACCAGGTGGCGGTGGACGACAGCGCCAGGCCCACGGCCGCCGCCAGCACAAGGGTGCGGTCGCCGTCGACCAGGCCCTGGCCGAGGAGCATGAGCCAGACGGCCAGCAGCGCGTCGGGCAGGGCGGCGAGCAGCGCCAAGCCGAACGCCACGACCAGCAGCCGCGGCTCGGCCCGGTAGCCGAGCACCAGCATCCGCCCCATCGACCGCAGGCCGGGCGGCAGGTCGGCGTCGCGCCGGGGGTCGACACCCTCACGCAAGGAGGTCATGGGCGCTCTGCTCCTCCTCGTCTTCGTCCTCGGTGTCGTCGGCGCCGTCGTCGCCGTCGTCGGCGAACCGGCTGGCCTGGAGGTCGAACATCGTCCGGTAGCGGCCGCCCAGGAGCATGAGCTCGTCGTGGGTGCCGAGCTCGGCCACCCGGCCGTGCTCCAGCACGCAGATCCTGTCGGCGTGGCGGACGGTCGCGAACCGGTGGGAGATGAGCACGGTGGTGCACTGGCGGGTGGCGGCCAGCAGCCGCTCGAAGATCTCGGCCTCGCCCCGGGCGTCGAGCTGGGCCGTCGGCTCGTCGAGGATGACCAGCCCGGCGCCGAGCCGGACGCCGCACAGCGCCCGGGCCAGGGCCACCCGTTGCCATTGTCCGCCGGACAGGTCGGTGCCCCCCGGGTAGCCCTTGGCCAGGATCGTGTCGAGGTCGGCCAGATCCCCGGCGCCCGCCTGGTCGAGGGCCGCGACGACCGCGGCGTCGGGCGCGCCGCCCGGCGCCACGTTGTCGCGCAGCGGAAGCTCGAACCGTACGAAGTCGGCGAACACCGCAGCGATCCGCCGCCGCCACGCGTCGAGGTCGAGCCCGCGGAGGTCGACGCCGTCGACGAGTACGGCCCCGCCCTGGGGGTCGTGGAGCCGGCAGAGCAGCTTGGCCAGCGTGGTCTTGCCGGCGCCGTTGCGGCCGACGATGGCCAGCGACGACCCCGCCGGGATGACCAAGTTGACGCCGTCGAGCACCGGGCGGCCGGCGCGCGGGTAGGCGAAGGTCACGTCGCGGAGGCGGATCTCCGCCGCGGGCATCCCGGTGGCCGGCTCCTCGCCGCCCGGCAGCGCCCCGGCGGGAGCCATGGCCGGGCCGAGCCGGCCGACCGCGGCGACCGGGGCCGCGGCGCCGTCGAGCGACCAGTTGAGCCCGCCGAAGGCGATCATCGACGTGCCGAGCGCGAGCTGGGCGAAGGTCACGACCCGCCCGAGGTCGAGGCGGCCGTCGGTGGCGGCGTCGGCCAGCGACCAGAACACGGCGACGTTGGCGGCGGTGACCAGGACGACGCTGAGCAGCACCGGTCGCTCCCGCAGCCGGGTGGCCGCCTGCTGCAGGTCGAACAGCCGGCGGCGGCGGGCCACGAACCGGTCGACGGTCCAGCCGGCCAGGCCGAACAGGCGCAGCTCCTTCGCCGGGGCGGGGTCGACGGCCAGCCGGAAGGCGTAGTCGGCGTGGTGCTGGGCGTCGCGGACCTCGGGCGTGGCCCGGTCCTTCCAGACGGCGCTCTCGCGGAGCAGCCAGTGGGTCGACAGCCACGCGCCGGCCAGCAGCAGCGGCGCCCACCAGGTGTAGCCGGACAGGACCGCGGCGGCGGTCAGGCCGCCGACCATCTCCACCAGCCCGGTGGCGATGAAGTCGAGGCTGATCGACAGCGGCGGGCCGGCCATGCCGAGGTCGAAGTCGCGGGCCATGCTGAGATCGCCCGCCAGGTCGGGGTCCTCGAGGTGGCCGACGCCCGGCGGTTCGACACAGGCCTCGGTCAGCCGGTCGTAGAGGTGCGCGGCGGCGCGATCGCCGAGGTTGGCCCCGACGGCCTGGTGGATGGGGGTGAGCACCTGGAGCAGGACGAAGGTGGCGCCGACCAGGGCGAGCGGCGCGGCGAGGTCGTCGCCGGACTGGACGGCGCCGACGGTGACGCCCATCGCCACGGCGAACACGGCGGGCAGCACTCCCCGGGCGACGAGCACGGCCCACCACAGGACGGCCAGCCGGCGGTCGGCGCGGGGGAGGACGGCGAAGAACTGCCAGTCCTGCCGTTCCCGCAGTCGACGGATCATCCTTCCCCGTTGTACCGCGCCGGGGAGCAGGCCCGCATTTCGTTATTGAAACTAAGTATTCGTCGGTAGGGTGGATGCGTGAGCTCTGCGCCGCCTCCCGACACCCTGGCCGCGGCCGACGACGTGGGCGCCGTCGCGGCCCAACTCCGCATCGGCGTCACCCGGCTCGCGCGCATCCTCCGCCGGCAGGGCGACACGGGGCTGTCGCCCAGCCAGCTCTCCGCCCTCACCGCGGTCGACCGGCACCAGCCCCTGACCCTCGGCGCCCTGGCAGACCACGAGCAGGTGGCCCCGCCCACGATCACCAACGTGGTGGCCAAGTTGGAGGTGCTCGGCCTCGTCGAGCGCCGCGCCGACGCCGGCGACCGGCGGGTCACCCAGGTCGTCACGACCCCCGCCGGCGCCGCGCTGCTGGCCGAGGTGCGGAAGCGCAAGGACCTCTGGCTGGCCACCCGCCTGGCCGGCCTCGACCCCGAGCGGCGAGCCCGCCTGGCCGCCGCTATCGACGTGATCGACGACCTCACCCGGCAGGAGGGCCCATGAGGTTGCTGCGGGTCGCCGCCGGCGAGACCTTCAGATCGCTCCGCTACCGCAACTTCCGCCTGTTCTTCACCGGCCAGCTCGTCTCCCAGACCGGCAACTGGTTGACCCTCGTCGCCCAGACGCTGCTGGTGCTCCAGCTCACCGACAGCGGCATCGCCCTCGGCGTGCTGGCCGCCGCCCAGTTCGGGCCGATCCTGCTGCTCGGGCCCTGGGCCGGGCTGGTGGCCGACCGGTCCGACAAGCGGCGGCTGCTGCTGATCGTCCAGACCCTGGCGATGGTCCAGTCGTTCACGATGGCCGCGCTGGCGTTCTCCGGCGACCCGCCGGTCGGCGCCATCTACGCCGTGGCGGTCTTCGGCGGCGTCACGATGGCGTTCGACAACCCGACCCGGCGGAGCTTCGTCGTCGAGATGGTGCCGCCCGGCGACATCAACAACGCCGTCAGCCTCAACAGCGCGCTCATGACCTCGTCCCGGGTCGTCGGCCCGGCGCTGGCCGGCCTGCTCGTGTCGACGGTCGGCTTCGGCTGGGCGTTCCTGGGCGACGGCATCTCGTACCTCGCGGTGCTCGCCGGCCTCTGGATGATGCGGACCGACGAGCTGCGGCCGGCCCCGGTCACCCCGAAGGCCAAGGGCCAGGTGCGGGAGGGCCTCCGGTACGTCCGCCGCCGGCCGGACCTGTTCGTGCCCATGGCGATGATGGCCGTGGTCGGCACCCTCTCGTACAACTTCCAGACCGTCTTCCCGCTGTTCGTCACCCGCAGCCTGGGCGCCGGCGACGCCGTGTTCACCGTGCTGTTCTCGGTCGTCAGCATCGGGTCGCTGATCGGCGCCCTGGTCACGGC
>JBKPHT010000240.1:0-6523 GCA_046730015.1 Actinomycetota bacterium | reverse complement strand
CACCGTCTCGACCGCAGCGCGGCGGTAGTACCGCCGTCCCGACCGGCGCTCGCCGGGCTCCAAGAGGCCGAGCTCCTCGTAGTAGCGCAGCGCGGATGTCGCCACGCCCGCCTGCTCGGCGAGCTCGCCGATCGTCAACAGATCCGGGTCGGACTCAGCCATTGACTTCAAGCGTACTTGAAGAGGTTTGCTGGCGTGATGAAACCCTCTGCCCGTCTCCGTCGGCGTGTCGTCCAGCGGCTCGAGACCAGCCTTGGGAGGCTGGGCCTCGTCCGTCAGTTCCATCGTCCGTCCGGCCCGCTAGGCCGCGTCGTCGGCCGGGTCATGGCGACCCGAAGCTCCAACGTGCAGCGCAACCGCTGGGCCGTCGACCAGCTCGCCGTCCGCCCCACCGACCGGGTGCTGGAGATCGGCTTCGGCCCCGGCGTCGCCATCGAGGCGCTGGTCGCCCGGGTGACCGAGGGCATCGTCCACGGCATCGACCACTCCGAGCTGATGGTGCGGATGGCGGCCAGGCGCAATGCGAAGGCCCTCGCCAAGGGGCGGTTGCGTTTGACCCAGGCCAGCGTGGCCGACCTCGACGACGAGCTGGCCCCCCTCGACTTGATCCTCGCCGTGAACAACCTGGGAATGTGGCCGGACCCACCCGCCCAGCTCAAACGCCTGGAGCGCCTATTGAGGCTGGGGGGAAGGATCGCCATCGGGCAGCAGCCACGGGGGACGGGGGCGGACGCCGAGACCGCTCGACGCGCCGTCGAGGAGATCGCCGGGCTGCTCACCGAGGTCGGGCTGGCCGACATCGAGACCCGTCAGCTCGACCTCGACCCGCCGATGGTGCTCGTCATCGGCACCCGCACCGGCTGACCGCGGTCATGCACCCGAACGCGGCGTGCTGGCAGCGTCCCGGAAGTGCCGGTAGATGACGGATCGGGCGAGGTGCGGTGGCCCTGCCACGCGCACGGTAGGTGACGGGATGGCAGTGAGCCGACCCGTGCCCACACCGACCGTGCCGTCACGCTGTCCTAGACGGTGTCACGGCGATCGGGGCGCGGGTTCGACCGGGATGACTTGCGTTCGGGCGATTGCTGCCTCTCGCTGGCCACTCATCGCCAGGCGGCGCTCATCTTGCATGTACGCGTCGAAGGCCTCACCGGACGCGAAAGTGAGGATCTGTACTTCGGTCGGGGTGTCGCCTTCCCCGCTGGCGCGACCGCGGAACGCCACCCGGGCGTCGTGGTCATCGAGGAGTTCGAGGACGCGGTCCTCGTAGGTGGCGAGCGCTTCGGCCTTGCCGTCACGGGCCCACAGCAGGACACATAGCGTCACGGGCATTCGTGTTCCACCTCGCTCCTCGCTGCGCCGCGAGCATGTTGGCACGGCGGCGCCAGAGAGTTCCTCGAGCTGGTCTTGACCTTGAGCAGTGGTGTGACGAGGTGCCAGTACCACGAGTCGGATCCGCCCCCCTGGATCATGACGTAAGTGGCCATATCGCTACAGACGGACCTGAGCGCGCCAGCTCATCGGATGGGATCCCTGCGGGCGGGGATTGGGCATGATCGTCACGCCCACGAAGGATGCAACGAGGAAGACGGAAGGACTGCCGTCGATGTCTGTCGACCCGCAACTCGAGACCCTGCTTCGCCGCTCCTACGCGGCCTTCAACACGCGAGACATGGACGCCGCCGTGGCGACAATGCACAACGACGTCGACTGGCCCGACATGATCGCCAACCGGCGAGTCGTGGGACGCGAAGCGGTTCGCCGCTACTGGTCGGCGCAGTTCGACCTCATCGACCCAACCGTCACCCCGACAGCATTCGCGGAGGGTGCAACGGGCCAGATCGTGGTTGACGTGCATCAGATCGTGAGGGACAAGGAGGGCAACCTGCTCTCGGAGCAAGACGTGCAGCACGTCTACTCCTTCAAAGACGGGCTCGCCGTCGCGATGGACGTGTACCACGACGGCGCGCTTGCGTCCGCGCCACGCACGTCTACACGCGACTGAGGAATGCCCGGCAGAAGAAGGTGGATCCGCGGACCAAATGCGGACACCGTCGCCGCGCTCCTCTGCGGGCGCCGTGCCCGGCTGGACACCGACGAAGAGGCCGCCGTCGCGGACCAGCGCGTCTCCCCGCTCCTGGAGGGCGGCACCGTCGCCGACCGCGTCCCAGCCGGGTGCGGCCTCGACGGTGAAGTCGGCGCCGAGCGCACGCACGAACTTCTCGTCCTTGGCCCGCGCCAACCCGGTGACCCGCCAGCCACGGTCCTGGGCGAGCGGGATGACGTACCCCCCGACCGCGCCCGCGGCCCCGCAACGACGTACAGCCGGCCTCGACCACTACCTTGGCCCTGATGACAGGGGGGTTCCGGGAGAGTTGGGAGAGTTGGGAGAGTGTTGACGGTTCCGGTCAAGGACTCGTTGGATTGTTCCGGTGATATTCGACGGTTCCAGGACTTCTTGCGCGTTGACGGGCAACTCGCCCTGGCGCTCAAGGACGTCGACCTGGCGCTCGATGCCGCCGACCCCGCCCGCCAGTCACCAGCTCGCCACGGTCTGGCGCGACGCCGTCGACCAGGGGCAGGGGCAGAGCGACGTCACCGTCGTCGCTCGCACCTTCGGTGGGTCCGCCGAGTGACCGTCGCGGCGGTGGGCGGTCACATCCACCCGGCTCAGCTCGCCCTTCGTCGTCGCGGAGCTCGTGTGCAAGTCGGCGACGGCCGTTGGCCAACAGGCGACGGCCGTTGGCGTAGACCGCGCAACACCACGCGCTCGCGTGAGGCGAACCGGCGGGGCGCGCCGATACGGTCCTCATGATGAAGGCCGACATCGGCGTGACCGGATTGGGCGTCATGGGCAGGAACCTGGCCCGCAACTTTGCCCGCCATGGCTACACGGTGGCGCTGCACAACCGCACCCTGGCCCGCACGGAGGCCTTGGTGGCGGACCATGGCGACGAGGGCTCTTTCGCCCCCGCGGCGAGCACCGAGGACTTCGTGGCCGCGCTCGAGGCTCCCCGCCGGGTGGTGGTGATGGTGGAGGCCGGGTCGGCGACGGACGCGGTCGTCGACGAGGTGGCCGCACGACTCGATGCCGGCGACATGATCCTCGACGGCGGCAACGCCCACTTCGCCGACACGCGCCGCCGGGAGGCGGACCTGCGCGAGCGGGGCATCCACTTCGTCGGGACCGGCATCTCGGGCGGCGAGGTGGGGGCGTTGGAGGGGCCGAGCATTATGCCGGGCGGCTCCGAAGAGGCGTACGCGTCGGTGGGCCCGTTGCTCGAGACCATTGCTGCGCAGGTGGACGGCACGCCCTGCTGCACCCATATCGGCCCCGACGGCGCCGGGCACTTCGTCAAGATGGTGCACAACGGCATCGAGTACGCCGACATGCAGCTCATCGCCGAGAGCTACGACCTGCTGCGCCAGGCGCTCGGCGCCACTCCCGCCGAGCTGGCAGCGGTGTTCCGCGAGTGGAACACCGGCGAGCTGGAGTCCTACCTCATCGGGATAACGGCGGAGGTGCTCGAGCACGTCGACGGCGCGACCGGACGCGCCTTCGTCGACGTCGTGCTCGACCAGGCCGAGCAGAAGGGCACCGGCCGTTGGGGCGTGCAGGCGGCACTGGAGCTGGGCGTGCCGGTCACGGGTATCGCGGAGGCGGTGTTCGCCCGCTCGCTGTCGGCTGGTGCCGCCCAGCGACGGGCGGCCGCATCGCTGCCCGGCCCGTCGACCGCGGGCCTGACCGCGGGTGAGGCAGACGGTTTCGTCGACGACGTGCGCCGGGCCCTCTACGCCTCGAAGATCGTCGCCTACGCCCAGGGCTTCGACCAGATCGCGGCCGGCAGCGACCAGTACGACTGGGACATCGACCGGGGCGCCCTGGCCACGATCTGGCGAGGGGGTTGCATCATCCGCGCTCGCTTCCTCGACCGCATCCGGGCCGCGTACGACGCCGATCGGCACGTGTCCACGCTGCTGGTCGATCCGTCGTTCAGAGAGGCCCTCGCCGGCTCCCAGGACGCCTGGCGCAGGGTCGTGGCGACCGCCGCCGGTCTCGCGGTGCCGACGCCGGGCTTCTCGTCGGCGCTGGCCTACTACGACGCGCTGCGCCGCGACCGCCTGCCGGCCGCTCTCGTCCAGGGCCTGCGCGACTACTTCGGCGCGCACACCTACCAGCGCGTCGACCGCACCGGGACCTTCCACACGCTGTGGTCCGAGGACCGGTCCGAGACCACGGCATGAGCTCACCGGCTCGGCGGGGTCACGGCCGCGAGCCGATCCGGCCCACCGGCTTCCCTCTGGGCACCGCGGCAAGCGTGCCGGCCACAGCCAAACAGACGCTGGAATTGGCACACGAACCCCAGATCCGGCAGTGACATCGTCGCATCGCGAGGAGGGAAGATCAGCGATGGCGCGACCGGGTCTGCGGCGATCGGCGGCCCTAGGATGGTGGCGGACGAAGAAGGGTGGAGCGATGTGGTATTCCCTTGCGCTCCTAAACGGAGCGGCTGGGGCTGCCCTGGTCGCCGGCTGGTGGGTGCGCCGCCACCAGCGCGACATCGATGCGTACGAACGCCGGGACTTCCGCGCCCCACTCGTCTTCGGTTGGCCCCCGGTCGGGTAATCAGCGGCGAGCTGGCGCGCGTCGGGCGGCGGTCGACGAGCGGCAACAGCCGTGACGACGAGACGCCGCTGAGAACTCGACGCCTCCTTGAGGTCAGGTCAACCGGAGCCACGCCCTGCCGAGGACGGTGCCGGAGGTGCCGCCCGCAAGGGCGGGCGGCGGCGCCGACGAAGCCGGCGCCGCGACCCCGTCGAGCCAAATTCGGCAGAGCAGAGCCGAGGAGGACAAGAGCCGAGGAGCCGGACAAGAGCCTGGACGTCTGGATGCGGCCGTGCCCGTTGCCTCGTCAGGGCACCGGGGATACCGTACGCGGCGAAGCAGACGCTGGAAGTGGCACACGAACCGCAGATCCAGCGGTGACATCGTCGCACCGCAAGGGAAGGGGATCAGCGATGGCACGGACTTCCACGACGCGCGGCATCCCGCGTGACAGCTCCTCGGCGGCATCTGCGCGCAATGCCCTACTGGCGGCGTGGTCCGATGAGCGAGCTGCGGCGCGCTCCGCCAGGGGCCGGGGCGATGTCGCCGGAGAATGGAAGCACCTGGAAAGGGCGCACATTCTGAGCCAACCGATGGCGGGCGCCCACGTGCGGACTCACCTGGCGATGCTGGCATGCGCGCTGCGGCGACGCAGGTCTCGCGAAGTCGTCGGGCAGATGCTGCGGCTCGTCGTGGCGGGTCCCGGGTCGTGGACCGGGCGCTACCCGGTCGGGAACACCGGCGGAGCCGACGTCAGCGCGTTCCGGCCAATGCCCGTGCCCGACGACCTTCGTGCGGTCCTCGAATCGAGGCGCTAGCCACCGACGTACACGGAGGGGGGCCATGAACGACGAGACACGTGATCACTCGGCCGCTCCGGCGGCGACCTTCTCCACCGACACCGCGAACTTGCAGGACTGCGTGGCGCCGGCGCTCGTCGAGCTCGCTGACGGGGACAGCTTCGACTTGCGCATCGCGCCTGTCGTCAAGACGATCGGCGACGACAGGGTTCGGATGCTCGCTTACAACGGTTCCATTCCGGGCCCGACGCTGCGGGTCCCTCAAGGGGCCGAGATCAGCGTGCGCGTGCGCAACGATGCCGATGTCGACGCCACGGTCCACTGGCACGGTCTGCGCCTCGACAACTCGTACGACGGCGTGCCGTACGAGACCCAGGACCCGATCCCGCTCGGCGGTGAGTTCACGTACCGCCTCCGCTTCCCCGACGCCGGTCTCTACTGGTACCACCCGCACATCCGCGAGGACTACGGGCTGGACATGGGCCTCTACGGAAACATCGTGGTGGTCCCAGCCGACGAGAGCTACTGGCCACCGGTGAACCGGGAGGTCGCCATCACCCTCGACGACATCCTCATCGAGGAGGGGCAGATCGCGCCGTTCCATCACGCCGGTCCCACCCATGTGGCGATGGGTCGGTTCGGCAACGTCATGCTCACGGGAGGCGAGGCCAGGTTCGAGCACCAGGCCCGGGTCGGTGAGGTGGTGCGCCTCTACCTGACGAACACGGCCAACACCCGGATCTTCAACGTCGCATTGCCGGGCACCCGCATGAAGCTGGTGGGCGGCGACAGCGGCCGCTACGAGCACGAGACCTTTGTCGAGGAGGTCCTGCTCGCGCCGTCCGAGCGAGCTGTCCTCGACGTGCTGTTCGATACCCCCGGCCCGGTGCCGCTGGAGCACCGCACGCCAGGCCACACCTACGAGCTCGGCACCATCAGCGTCAGTGACGACCCGATCGAGCAATCGTTCTCACGCGAGTTCGAACGGCTCCGGACCGACCCCGAGCTGGCCAACGAACGGGCGAGGATCGACACGGAGCTGCAGCGACCACCGGACAAGACGCTGGCCTTCGAGTCCCTGATGCCACTCCTCTACGGCGACCAGGGCACCGCGGCG
>JBKPHT010000239.1:0-8756 GCA_046730015.1 Actinomycetota bacterium | reverse complement strand
CGCCACCGACCCACTCGAAGGTCCACGGCCAACCTCGAGCGCCCACCCACGCCCCCTCCGCGGTCACCCAACCCACCCGGTGACGCCAATCCCCAACAGGCTGGATAGGGGTCGTTCCCCTGTTCTCGAGGCGATACGGGCCGGCCCCCGACCACCATCGCCTCGAGAACCAGCGGTCAACCCCTATCGCCTCATGCGACGCGGCTGCCGGAGGCGATCGGGGCCGACGGGTCAGGCCCTGGTGATGGTGACCCGGAGATCGTGGCCGTCGACCGTGAGCCTGTGGTCGCCGCCGGGGGCGAAGGCCAGGTCGGTGGCCAGCACCTCGGCCATGACGTAGGGCCGGTGGGCCTCGACGGCGGACCGGACCGCTTCGTCGTCGCCGGGGTCGAGGGTCACGGTGATGCGGTCGGCGATGTCGAGACCGACCTCCTTGCGGAGGTCGTTGAGGGCCCGCACCAGCTCGCGGGCCAGGCCCTCGCGGCGGAGGTCGTCGTCGAGCTCGAGGTCGAGGGCGACGGCCCAGCCGCCCTCCTCGGCCAGGGCGAACGCCTCGTGGCGGTGGGCCCGGACCTCGACGTCCTCCGCGGTCAGGCGCTCGCCCGCCACCTCGACGAACCCGTCGGCGGCCAGCGCCGCCTGCAGGGCCGAGCCGTCGGCCTCCGCCAGCGCGGCCTTCACCTCGTTCACCTTCGGGCCGAGCCGGGGGCCGAGGGCCCGGAAGTTGGGCACCACCGTCCACGACATCAGCCCGGACAGCGTGTCGACGTCGTCGACCGCCTTGACGTTGAGCTCACCGGAGACCTCGGCCACCACGTCGGGCCGGAGCGTCGCGCCGGGGTGGAGAACCAGCGCCCGGGGCAGCGGCTGGCGGACCTTGACCCTGGCGTCGGTGCGGGCCGCCCGCCCGAGGGCGACCAGCCGGCGGGCGGCCTCCATCTCGGCCCCGAGCTCGGGGTCGTCGGCGCCGGCCGGCTCCGGCCAGTCGGACAGGTGGACCGACGACTCGTCCGTCAGCGTCACGTACAGCTCGTCGGCCAGGAACGGGGTGAACGGCGCCAGCAGCTGGGCGGTCACCACCAGGGCCCGGTGCAGGGTGGCATGGGCCGCCGGGTCGCTGGCCTTCCAGAAGCGGGGCCGGCTCCTGCGGACGTACCAGTTGGACAGGTCGTCGACGAACCGGCCCACCCGTGCGGCGCCGGCGAGGGCGTCGAACGACTCGAGCGCCTCGGTGACCTCGGCCACGGTGGCGTCAAGCTCGCCCAGGATCCAACGGTCGAGCACGTGGGTCGGCTCGACCGGCTGGTCGGGCGTGGGCCGCCAGCCGTCGAGGTCGGCGTAGGTGACGAAGAAGCTGTGGACGTTCCACAGCGTCAGCAGCGTCTGCCGGGTCGACTCGCGGATGCCGTCCTCGGACACGCGGCGCTGGCCCCACGGCTGGCCGGTGGCGAAGAAGTACCACCGCAGCGCGTCGGCGCCGAACGTGGTGATGACGTGCCACGGGTCCATGATGTTGCCCCGCGACTTGGACATCTTCTGGCCCTGCTCGTCGACCAGCAGCCCCAGGCACACGACGTTGCGGTAGGGCGTCGACCCGAACACCAGCGTGTTGACCGCCAGCAGCGAGTAGAACCAGCCCCGGGTCTGGTCGATGGCCTCGCAGATGAAGTCGGCGGGGAAGCTGGCCTCGAACCGCCCCTCGTCGGCGAAGGGGTGGTGGAACTGGGCCGACGGCATCGACCCCGAGTCGAACCAGGCGTCGAGCACGGGCGGGAGGCGCCGCACCGTGCCCAGGCAGCCGTCCTCCCGACAGGTCCAGGTGACGTCGTCGACGAACGGCCGGTGCAGGTCGAGGTCGGACAAGTCGCGCCCGACCAGCCCCGACAGCTCGGCCACCGAGCCGACGCAGGTGTCGCGTCCGCAGCCCCGGCACCGCCAGATGGGCAGCGGCGTGCCCCAGTAGCGGTCGCGGGACAGCGCCCAGTCGACGTTGCCTTCCAGCCAGCGGCCGAAGCGCCCGTGCTTGATGTGCTCGGGGTACCAGCCGATCGTCTCGTTCTGGGCCAGCAGGTCGCCGCGCCGCTCGGACGTCCGGACGAACCACGACGTCTTGGCCCAGTAGACGAGCGGCGTCCCGCACCGCCAGCAGTGGGGGTAGCTGTGCTCGTACGGGTGCTCGGCCACGAGCAGCCCCCGGGCCCGAAGGTCGTCGATGATGCCGGGGTCGGCGTCCTTGACGAACCGGCCCTGCCACGGCGGCACCCGGTGGTCGAAGGTGGCGTCGGCGTCGACCGGGTTGAGCACCGGCAGGTTCTCGTCCCGGCCGACCTGGGCGTCCTCCTCGCCGAAGGCGGGGGCGATGTGGACGATGCCGGAGCCGTCGTCGTCCGCGACGTAGTCGGCCGGGACGACCCGCCAGGCGTCCTTGCCCACGACCGGCTCGAGGAAGTCGAACGGGCGGGCGTAGTGCCACCCGGCCAGGTCGGCCCCCCTCCAGGTCGCCACCACCGGCGCCTCGGGGTAGAGCCTCTCGGCGGCGCGGGCGCCGAGCACCAGGTCGCGCCCACCCGCCGGATCGGCCACCTGCACGTAGGTGAAGGCGGGGCCGACGGCGGCGGCGACGTTGGAGATCAGCGTCCAGGGCGTGGTCGTCCACACCAGCAGGTCGGCGTCGGGGGCGCCGCCGTCGCCGACCAGCGGGAACCGGACGTAGATCGACGGGTCGACCACGTCCTCGTAGCCCTGGGCCACCTCGTGGCTCGACAGCGCGGTGCCGCACCGGCCGCAGTAGGGGGTGACCCGGTGGCCCTCGTAGAGCAGGCCCTTGTCCCACAGCTGGCGCATGATCCACCAGACCGACTCGATGTAGTCGTTGGACAGGGTCCAGTAGGCATCGGCGGTGTCGATCCACACGCCGGCGCGGGCGGTGAGCGCCGACCAGTCCTCCACGTAGCGGGTGACCGACTCGCGGCACCGGGCGTTGAACGCCTCGATGCCGTAGGCCTCGATCTCCGCCTTGGTGCCGAGGCCCAGCTCCTTCTCGATCTCGAGCTCGACCGGCAGGCCGTGGGTGTCCCACCCGCCCTTGCGGGGGACGTCGCGGCCGCGCATCGTCTGGAACCGGGGGAACAGGTCCTTGAACGCCCGGGCCCAGACGTGGTGGAGGCCGGGCTGGCCGTTGGCGGTGGGCGGGCCCTCGTAGAAGATCCACGGCGCGCCGCCCTTGCGGAGGCGGGAGGCCTCCTCGACGACCTCGCGCTCGCGCCAGCGGGCCAGCACCCGCTGCTCGAGGGCTGGCAGGTCGAGATCGGGGTCGACGGGACCGAACGGCATGGTCCACCAGGCTAGGGCACGCGCGCCCCACTCCCTGCCGCCAATATCACCTGGTCAGGCCCTTGTTGGGCGCCGGGGGCGGGCGCCGGGTGGGAACGCGCGCGCCACCCCCTACCCTGCACGGATTCCTTGACCCACCGTGAGGGTCAGCAATACGATCCGGCACCCTTTCCCCCGAGGACGGCGAGATCTCATGCCCAGAGCCACGAAGGACGCTGCCGTCAAGTCGACCTCCGCCAAGGGCGGCGCCAAGAAGAAGGCCCCCGTCCTCGACAAGTTCCTCGCCGGCCAGCTCGAGGAGCTCGAGCGGGAGCGGGCCAACTACCTCCGCCAGGCCGAGTCGCTCCAGGCCGAGGCAGACTCGCTGACCGAGGACCGGGAGCCCGGCGACGTCCAGTTCGACGAGGAGTCGGGCGAGGGCGACACGCTGGCCGTCGAGCGGGAGCGCGACCTGGCGCTGTCGGCCCAGGCCCGCGCCGCCATCGAGCAGATCGACGAGGCCGTGGCCAAGATCCGCGGTGGCACCTACGGCCGGTGCGACAACTGCGGCACCACGATCCCCAAGGAGCGGCTGAAGGCCTTGCCGTATGCTGCCCTGTGCGTGAAGTGCAAGAGCGGGGGCCTCGGCCTCGGTCGCTGACCAGCCGCCGCCCGAGCCACCGTCCCCGGGGGGCGCGGACATGATGACCGACCCGCAGGCGAGCACCGACAGCCCCGACGCCGAGGCGCCGGCCGGCTCCCCGGATGGCGCCGCGCCCCACCGCCGCCGACCCCGCTGGCCGCTGCTGCTCGGCGTGGCCACGGCCGTGCTCGCCCTCGACCAGCTGTCGAAGTGGTGGGCGGTCGAGGCCTTGGACTCCCGGACCATCGACCTGGTCGGATCGCTGCGGCTGCACCTCACCCTCAACTTCGGGTCGGCGTTCAGCCTGGGCAACGGGCGGGGGGCCTGGATCTCGCTGCTCGCCCTCGTGATCGTGGGCGTGCTCCTGGTGTCGGGCCGCAACGCCACCCGCCCGGTCATGGCCGTGTCCATCGGTCTGGTGCTCGGCGGGGCGCTGGGCAACCTCGTCGACCGCGCCTTCCGGCCGGGGGACGGGTTCCTGGGCGGCGGCGTCGTCGACTTCATCGACCTCCAGTGGTGGCCGGTGTTCAACCTGGCCGACTCGGCCATCGTGGTCGGAGCGATCGTGCTGTTCTTCGCCCAGTGGAGCGAGCCCGACCCGCGCGCCGACCGGGCGTGAGGGAGGTCGTGCCGCGGGCGCTCGACGGCGAGCGGCTCGACAGGGTGGTCGCCCTGGTCACCGGCCGCAGCCGGACCGAGTCCGCGGCCCTGGTCGACGGCGGCGCGGTGGCGGTCGGCGACAAGGTGGTCACGACCAGGTCGCACCGGGTCAGCGACGGCGACGTGGTCGAGATCGACCTCCCCGAGGTCACGGGCGACACCCGACCGGCCCCGGACCCCTCCGTGGTCGTGCCGGTCGTGCACGAGGACGCCGACCTGGTGGTGGTCGACAAGCCGGCCGGCCTCGTCGTGCACCCGGGCGCCGGGCGGGAGGGCGGCACCTTGGTGAACGGGCTGCTGGCCCGCTACCCGGAGATCGCCGGGGTGGGCCAGCCCGACCGGCCGGGCATCGTCCACCGGCTCGACAAGGGGACGTCGGGCCTGCTGCTGGTCGCCCGGTCGGCCCGGGCCTACGACGCGCTGGTGGGGATGCTCTCGGCCCGGACCGTCGACCGCCGCTACCGGGCCCTGGTGTGGGGCATCCCGGAGTCGCCGACCGGCCTGGTCGACGCCCCGGTGGGGCGGTCGTCCCGCGACCGCGCCCGGATGGCGGTCACCGTCGCCGGCAGGGACGCCCGCACCCGCTACGAGGTCGTCCGGGCGTACCACGAGCCGGTCGAGGTCACCGAGCTGGCCTGCAGGCTGGAGACCGGCCGGACCCACCAGATCCGGGTCCACCTACGGTCGATCGGCCACCCGGTGGTGGGGGACGCCCGCTACGGCGGCGATCGCCAGTCGCTGCCGGTCGCCCGCCCGTTCCTCCACGCCGGCCGGCTCGGGCTCGACCACCCGGTGACCGGGGAGCCGCTGACGTTCACCTCGCCGCTGCCGGGCGACCTCGCCGCGGTGCTGGCCCGCCTCCGCTGAGGGGGGTCAGTCGACCGGGGCCACGGCCGGCCACTCCCGCTCGCCCCGGGTGATGGCGGCGATGTCCGACAGCGTCAGCTCGCCCAGGTGGCGGCGCATGTGGTCGCTCACCGTGGCCCAGATAGCCAGGAGGACGCACTGGCCCTCGTGGTCGCAGGCGCCGTTCTGGTGGGGCTCGCCGAAGTCGCCGACGGCGATCGGGCCGTCGACCGCGCTCACGATGTCGGCCAGGGTGATCGTCGACGGCTCCCGGGCCAGGACGTAGCCGCCGCCGACACCCCGCTTGGACCGAACCAGGCCGGCGCCCTTCAGCGCGAGCAGGATCTGCTCGAGGTAGGGCTGGGGCAGCCCGGTCCGCTCCGCGATGTCGCGCACCGAGGTCGGCCCGGCCTCGTCGGCGTGGAGCGCCAACGACAGGAGGGCCCGGCTGGCGTAGTCACCCCGGGTCGACACCTTCACGACCGCCAACTCTAGGGTCTCGGCCCGATCGAACCTCGGAGCCGCCGTTCGCGACGGGTCCGCGCGTTGTTACGGTGGGGCGAGGAGACACATCCGGCGTGGTCGATCAGCTCGTTCTTCCTGACTACGGCGGGCCCTGCATCACGAACATCGTTCCGGCGCTGCTCGGCCCCCCCGACGAGACGCCCGCCTGGATGCCGGCGGTCGTGGCCGACGCGCCCCAGGTGGTGCTGCTGGTGATCGACGGCCTGGGCTGGGAGCAGCTCGCCGACCGCCTGCCGCTCGTCCCGACCCTGGCCTCGATGGACGGCCGGGCCATCACCACCGCGGTGCCCTCGACGACGTCGACCTGCCTGACGTCGATCACCACCGGCCTGCCGGCGGGCGAGCACGGCGTCGTCGGGTACCGCATCGCCGTGCACGGCGAGGTGCTGAACGTCCTCCAGTGGTCGACGGCCGCCGGGCCGGCCCAGCAGAGCATCCCGCCCTCCAAGCTGCAGCCGACCGCCCCGTTCCTCGGGCAGCGGCCGCCGGTGGTGACCCGGGCGGAGTACCGCCGCTCGGGGTTCACCGGCGCCCACCTCGACCCGGCCCGCTTCTGGGGCTACCGGACGTCGGCGACGATGGTCACCGAGGTCGGGCGCCTGCTGCGGTCGTCCGAGCCGTTCGTGTACGCCTACTACGACGGGCTCGACAAGGTGGCCCACGAGTACGGGCTCGACGAGCACTACGACGCCGAGCTGCAGTGGATCGACCACATCGTCGAGCGGCTCCTGGCGGTCACGCGCCCCGGCGGCGTCCTGCTGGTCACCGCCGACCACGGCCAGGTCGACGTCGGGGGCAACGTGGTCCCCCTCGCCGCCGACGTGCTGAGCCAGCTGTCGATGCAGTCGGGCGAGGGACGGTTCCGCTGGCTGCACGCCCGCTCGGGCCGGGGCCGGGCCCTGTGTGAGGCGGCGCAGGAGCACCACGGTGACGACGCCTGGGTCCGCACCCGCGACCAGGTGCTGGACGAGAACTGGTTCGGCCCGCTGGTGACCGAGGCGGCGCGGGCCCGCCTGGGCGACGTGGCCCTGGTGGCCCGGAGGCCGGTCGCGTTCCACGACCCTCTGGACACCGGCCCCTACGAGCTGGTCGGGCGGCACGGGGCCCTGACGTCGGCCGAGATGCTCGTCCCGTTGCTGGCAGCCCGGGTATGACGTGTTCGAGCGTCGGATCGACGGTGCGGGCGACGGTCCCGTCGACCCTGCCGCACCCAGCTGACAGGATGGAAACCTATGTCGTTCCCCAGTGATGCCCAGCCCGGTTCCGGCCTCGGCCCCGGCCGGCCGGCAGTGTCCTCCCCCCAGGTGGAACACGCCGAGGTGGTGAGCGTGGGCGAGGGGGCCGAGTCGGGCGAGGCCGTCGAGCAGCCCGCGAAGGTGATGCGGATCGGCTCGATGATCAAGCTGCTGCTGGAGGAGGTGCGGCAGGCCGAGCTGGACGAGCCGAGCCGTGACCGGCTGCGCGAGATCTACGAGACGTCGGTGGCCGAGCTGTCGAGTGCGCTGTCGCCCGACCTGCGCGAGGAGCTGGGCCGGCTGGCCCTCCCGTTCGAAGGCGACTCGGCGCCCAGCGAGGCCGAGCTCCGCATCGCCAAGGCCCAGCTCGTGGGCTGGCTGGAGGGCCTGTTCCACGGCATCCAGGCCACGCTGTTCGCGCAGCAGATGGCGGCCCGCCAGCAGCTCGACGAGATGCGTCGGCGGCTCCCGCCGGGCTCGCCGCAGCCGGCGCCCGAGGGCGAGAGCCGCCCCGGCACCTATCTTTGACGGTCCCGCCCGCCGAGCGTCGGCGGTGGTCGCGGTCGCGCGCAGCGTGACATCACGAATCCGGGGGGTTGACGAACTTACACGACGGTCACCAGGCACCTAGGCTTGTCCCCGATGGGGCAAACCCTGACGGGTCGACTGGCCGGCCAGAACGCCGGGAGCGCTCGCGCGATCCTGGTCGTGGTGGCGACCGCGGTCGTCGGTATCGTCGCGGGCGGGCTCCAGGCTGCGGGGGTGGCCAGCGGCGAGGTGCTGGCCACGGCCCTGTTCCTGCCGGTGTTCGCGGCCGCGCTGTTCGGCGGCCGGACCGCCGGCCTCGTGACCGCGTTCGCCGCCACGGCGCTGTACGTGGCGCTGCGGCGGCCCGACCTCGAGGCGGCCGGCACGGCCAACGCCGCCGTCCTGGTCGTCACCCGGGGCATCGCCTACGCGGTGGCGGCCCACATCGGCGCTCTCACCCGGGGCGCCACCTCGTACCTGGGCGAGGCGCCCGCGGCGGCCCGCTCCCGGCCCCGTGACCGCGGGCCGGCGCCCGGCGGCCGGACGTATCGGCGGGCCGGCGACTTCGATGGCGGAGGACTGCAGATGTCGACGACCAGCGCGTGGCCCGATCCCCAGGACACGCCCGAGGAGCCCGGCGGCTGGCCGCAGGGGGGCGAGACCCGGCCGGCGGAGGACGACTCCTGGGCCGCGGTCCAGCAGTCGTGGCGGCGCCAGCACGGCGTGCCCGCGGACTACCCCGAGCCGTCCCGCCGCCCCCGGCGCGAGCCCGACGGCGGGCCCTACGAGGCGCCGGGCGGCGACGCCTGGGCAGGTCAGCCGACCGGCCAGCACTGGGGCCCCGCCCCGCGGCCCGACGAGGACTGGGGGGCCGACCCCTGGGGCGCCCCCGCGGGCGCCTCGGCGAACGGCAACGGCCAGGGCCACGGCCAAGACTGGCCGCCCCCGCCGCCCCCGTCGGTCCGTCCCGGGACGCCCGGCGAGCCGACCGACATGTGGGGCCAGCC
>JBKPHT010000238.1:0-10220 GCA_046730015.1 Actinomycetota bacterium | reverse complement strand
CGAGGAGGGGTTCAGCCGAGTGGGTCGTGGGGGACGAGGTTGCGAAGCTCGCTCAACGCCACCGTCAGGGTGGTCATGTCGAACGTGCCGCTGCGCTCGATCTCGGCCATCAGTCGCTCGAACCGCGCCACGGCCACCGGGTTGGCTGCCAGCCAGGCGTCGATCCGGGCCTCGGGCGACTGCCCGGGCGGTATCGCGCGCAGCACGGTGGCCGTGAGCGCCCGACGATGGTCGAACAGCTCGTCGCGCACTCCGAGCCTGGACAGGGTCTCCCACCGGGTCGCGAACGCCAGCGCATCCATCCGCGCGCGCAGCCAGTCGAGACGCAGCCGATCGCTCAGGCCCGCCTGGACCGCAGCCACCGTCCCGGCGGGCTCGCCCACCGCAGCCGCCACCTCGATGACGTCGGGTGCAGGCATGACCGCGCCCAGCCACGCAACCTCGTCGGCGAGGCTGGCCGGTACCCCCTCGCCCACGAACTGCGCGGCGCGCAGCTCGCACTGCTCGCGGTCGCCCGGTGCGAGCTGGGCGCGCAGGACCGGCGCCAGCGTGGTGACCTGATCGCGGAATCGGGTCACCTCGGCTTCGACCTCGATCGGCGGGCAGCGGTGCTGCAGGAGCCAGCGCATCATCGAGGTGAGCACCCTGCCGACATCACCCACCATCTCCGTCTGGACGGCCATCGGGACCCGATCGTCCAGCGCCTCGATCTCGGCCCACAACCGGCGCAGCCCCAGGATCTCGCGGACGACCGTGAAGGCCCGAGCGACCTCCGCCAACGTCGCCCCCATCCAGTCGGCGACGGTGAAGGTGGCGGTGAAGTCGAGGCGGTTGACCACCTCGTTGGCGACCGCGTTGGCGATGATCTCGCGGCGCAGCGGGTGCACCTGCATGCGTCGCGCGAAGCGTTCCCGCAGCGGCGTCGGGAAGTACTGCCCGAGCTCCTGCGCCATGAACGGGTCCTCGGGCACGTCCGACTCGAGCAGCGCGTCGTAGACCATGATCTTGGTGTGGGCGAACAGGAAGGCCAGCTCGGGGACCGTGAGCGTCTCGCCGGCTGAACGTTGGCTCTCCGTCTCAGTGGACTCCGCGCCGGGTTCGAGGCCCCGGTCGACCCGCCCGGCCTGCTCCACGGAGCGGAGGAACCCCAGATGGCGGCTGCGCTCGCGGGTCGACGCGACCGTCCGGGCGAGGGCCTGCGCCTGCAGGTAGTTGTCGCGCAGCACGAGGTCGGCCACCTCGTCGGTCATCTCGGCGAGGAGGGCATCGCGCTGCTTGCGTGTCAGGTCGCCGTCCGCGACCTCGCCGTCGAGCAGGATCTTGATGTTCACCTCCCGGTCGGAGCAGTCGACCCCACCCGAGTTGTCGATGAAGTCGGTACTGACGAGGCCGCCCGCCCGGGCGTACTCGACACGGGCCTCCTGGGTGAAGCCGAGGTTGCCGCCCTCGGCGACCACGCGGCACCGCAGCTCACCGGCATCGACTCTCACCGCATCGTTGACCTTGTCGCCCACGGCGACGTGGCTCTCCGTGCCGGCCTTCACGAACGTGCCGATGGCCCCGTTCCACAGCAGGTCGACCGGCGCGCGGAGCAGGGCCCGGATCACCTCGTTGGGTGTGGCCGACTCGTCCTCGATCCCCAGCAGGTCCCGGGCCTCGGGCGACAGCGGGACGGCCTTGGCGCTGCGCGGGTAGACACCGCCCCCGGCGGAGAGCGCGGCCTCGTCGTAGTCGCCCCAGGTCGAGCCCGGTAGGCGGAAGAGCCGTTCCCGCTCGCGAGCGGCGGCCTCCGGATCGGGGTCGGGGTCGAGGAAGATGTGGCGGTGGTCGAAGGCGCCCACGAGCTTGAGGTGCGGGAAGAGCATCATGCCGTTGCCGAACACGTCGCCCGACATGTCACCGATCCCCACCGCGGTGATCTCCGTCGTCTCGACGTTGATGCCCAGTTGGCGGAAGTGGCGCTTCACCGATTCGAAGGCGCCGCGGGCCGTGATGCCCATCTTCTTGTGGTCGTAGCCAGACGAGCCCCCCGACGCGAAGGCGTCCCCGAGCCAGAACCCGTACTCCGCGCTGATCTCGTTGGCGATGTCGGAGAACGCGGCCGTGCCCTTGTCGGCGGCCACCACGAGGTAGGGGTCGTCGCCGTCGTGCCGCACGACGCCGGGCGGCGCCTCGACCTCGCCGCCCACCATGTTGTCGGTGAGATCGAGGAGGCCGCGGACGAACGTCCGGTAGCAGGCGACGACCTCGTTGGCGAGCGCGGCCCGGTCGCCCGGCGGTCGCTTGACCACGAAGCCACCCTTGGCGCCGACGGGGACGATGACGGCGTTCTTCACCATCTGCGCCGTCATCAACCCGAGGACCTCGCGGCGGAAGTCCTCGCGGCGATCAGACCAGCGCAGCCCCCCGCGTGCGACCTTGCCGCCCCGCAGGTGCACGCCCTCGGTGCGGGGCGAGTAGACGAAGATCTCGAACATCGGTCGGGGCGGTGGGAGGTCGTCGATCAGCGCGGGGTCGAACTTGAAGGCGAGATGGGCCTTGGGCTGGCCGTCGGCGCCGGCCTGGAAGGCGTTGGTCCGCACCGTGGCCAGGACGAGATGGAGGAAGCTACGGAGGATCCGATCCTCGTCGAGGCTCGCCACGGCATCGATGGCGCCGAGCAGCTGCTCCGTGAGCTGATCGGCCGACGGCTTCGTCCGATCAGCCGGCGGCTCGGCCGGATCGAACCGGGCCCGGAAGAGCTCGAGCAGCAGCCGCGCGATGTGGGGATGCGCGGCGAGCGTGCGCTCCATGTAGTCCTGGCTGAATGTCTGGCCGGTCTGGCGCAGGTACTTGCTGTACGCGCGCAGCACGGTCACGTCGCGCCATGACAGTCCGCCGGCCAGGACCAGCCGGTTGAAGCCGTCGTTCTCGGCATCACCCCGCCAGATCCACCCAAACGCCTCCTGAGCGAGGTTGCGCAGGGGCTCGGCGAGCTGCTCGTCGCTCACCTTGGCGGTCGACAGACCGAAGTCGTAGATCCAGACCGGCTCGGCTCCCTCCGGGCTGATCTCGTAGGGTCGCTCGTCCACGACCGTGACACCCATGTTCTCGAACAGGGGTAGGACGTCGGAGATCGTGATCGGCTGACCCGAGTGGAACAGCTTGAGGCGCAGGAAATCCGGCGGTGCCTCGAGCGGATGGTGGGCGTGCAGCGCCAGGTCACGGTCGAAGGCGTCCTCGATGCGGCGGATGTCGACGGCCCCCATGCGGGCGGGGAAGTCGGCGCGGTAACCGGCCGGGAACGCCTCGCGGTAGCGGTGGAACAGCTCGACGCCCCGGTGCTCGCCGAACTCCTCGACCAGCGCGTCGGCCAGGTCGTCGGTCCACGACCGGATCGCCTGGGCGAGGCGGTGCTCGATCGCGGCGGTGTCGTAGTCGACGGCGTCGCCGGGCTCGATCCGCACGATGAAGTGGATCCGGGCGAGGACCGACTCCGACAACCGGTACTGGTACTCGATGCTGACGCCACCGAGCGCGTCCAGGAGGATCCGTTGGATCGCGACGCGGTTGTCGGTGTTGAGCCGGTCGCGGGGCAGGAACACCAGGCACGAGAAGTACCGCCCGAACCGCTCGCGACGGATGAACACGCGCAGCCGCTGGCGTTCCTGGAGCCCCAGGATCCCCATGGCTGTGTGGTAGAGCTCGTCCTCGCCGATCTGGAGCAGCTCGTCGCGCGGATAGTTCTCCAGGATCGTGAGCAGGTCCTTGGCGTCGTGGCTCGCCCTCTCGAAGCCGGCACGCCCCAGGACCGCTTCGACCCTGCGGCGTAGCAGGGGGATCTGGGTGACGCTGATGCTGTAGAGCGTCGAGGTCGACAGGCCGAGGAACCGCCACTCGCCGAACGGCTCGCCGGACTCGTCGAAGCGCTTGACGCCCACGTAGTCGAGGCGGGTCGGGCGATGCACCGTGGACATCGAGTTGGCCTTGGTGATGTTGAGGAGGTTCTTCTCGCGGGCCAGCCGGCGCACCTCGGGCGGCACCTTGGCGAAGCTCGTCGAGCGCGGTGCCGCCCCCCGCAAGATGCCCAGGCCGGTGTCCGGAACGCCCCGGAGCTCGTCCTCGCCGTCGACGGTGACCAACTCGTACTCGCGGAAGCCGAGGAACGTGAAGTGATCGTCGGCCAGCCACGTCAGGAACGCCTTGGCGTCCTCCAGCTCGGGCGGGGACACCGGGGGCGGGTGCTCGTCGAGCTCTGCGGTCACGCGCTCGACGGCCTCGAGCATCTTCGGCCAGTCCTCGACCGCGGCGCGCACGTCGTCGAGCACCCGGGCGAGGTCGCGCTCGATCCCGGCGAGGATCTCGGGATCGCCCTGGCGATCGACCTCGACGTGGATGAACGATTCGGCGCTGACACCGGGCTCCTCGCCGTTGCGGCCGCCGTCGGAGCCCGGCTCGACGACGTCCACCACGTTGCCGTCGTCGTCCCGTCGCAACCCGATGACGGGATGGATGACCAGGTGGATGGCGAGCCCGTGGCGCAGCAGCTCCATCCCGACCGAGTCGACGAGGAACGGCATGTCGTCGACGTGCGTCTCCACGACCGTGTGCGTCGATTCCCAGCCGTGCTCGTCGAATCGTGGGTTGTACACCCGCACCCGGGCGCCACCCGCCGGCGGCTTCTGCGCCAGGCTCCAATGGCTGAGCGCGGCGCCGTACAGGTCGACGGCGTCGAGGTGCGCGAGGTCCTCGGGTGCCACACGCGCGTAGTACTGCCGCACGAAGGGCTCGACGCGCTCGGCATGTTGCTCGGGCAATCGCTCCCGGATCATGTCGGCGACCCGGTCGATGATCGCCTGTGTGGCATCGTGCGAGGACATCGGGGTCCCCCTGCTCGCGCAGTGCTCGCACCCCGAGCATACGAGGTGCAAGAGTTAGCGGCGGGAGGCGTCGTATCGATGGTTCGCAGCGCGCTCGCTCGGGAAGAGGTCCTGGACCGGGGGGAATGCCTGCGGCTGCTCGGGACGCGCCGGCTGGGCAGGGTGGCGGTCGCCGTCGAGGGGTGGAGCCCGTTGATCCGTCCGGTCAACTACCGGTTCGACCCTGCCTCGCAGTCGGTGGTCTTCCGCAGCGGCGCGGGCGCGAAGCTCACCGGCCTCCTGCGTGCGCAGGCGGTCACCTTCGAGGTCGACGAGATCGACGAGGCAGCCCGCTCCGGATGGAGCGTCATTGTCAGCGGGCGAGCGGAAGAGGTGGTCCGGCCCGGGGACCTCGCCCACGTCGAGGCGCTCGGGCTCGAGCCCTGGGTGCCAGCCGACCTGCCCCACTGGTTCCGCGTGCGAACCGAGACGGTGTCGGGTCGGCGGATCGCCCGCGCCTGATCCCGGGCGTGGCGGCGGCCCCTTGATCGGCGGGAGGCCAGGCGCGACTGTCGTGGAAATGTGAGAAGCGCGGACAGGGGGCTGTCATGCGACGTCGCGGCTTTCTCGTGTTCACGGCGAGCCTTGGGCTCGCCATCGCCACTGTTGCCCCGGCAACTGCCCCGGCATCAGCTGACAGTCTCGCCAAGGGGCCGCTCGTCCAGGTCTCGGGCACGAGCGCCTTCCTGGGTTGCACCGCGGACGCGGTCGCCGACCAGTCGGGAACGGTGTTCCTCAACAGCGAGGTGGAACCCTGGATCGACGTCAACCCGACGGATCCCGACAACATCGTGGGCATCTGGCAGCAGGACCGCTGGTCCAACGGAGGCGCACGAGGCCTGGTGACGGGCGTCAGCTTCGACGCCGGGACGAGCTGGCAGCAGGTCGTGGTGCCCGACGTCACGCTGTGCTCGGGCGGCACACCGGGAGGCACCGGCGACTACCAGCGGGCAACCGACCCGTGGGTCACGTTCGGCCCCGACGGCACACTGCATCAGCTGTCTCTGTCGTTCAACGACATCGCGCCGCCGTTCGACCCGAAGGACTTCGACCATGCCCTGCTGGCGAGCCGATCGACCGATGGCGGGCTCACCTGGAGCGAGCCGGTTCCCGTGATCCGGGATCTCGACGCGAACGCCTTCAACGACAAGCAGTCGATCACCGCGGATTCCACGGACGCTGACCTGGTCTATGCCGTGTGGGACCGCCTCGTCTTCCCGACGAGCGAGCGCGCCAGCGTCCGGTCCGGGTTCGTCACCAACGCCCTCCGTGGGCCGGCGTGGTTCGCTCGGAGCACGGACGGCGGCGTGACATGGGAGCCGGCTCGGTCGATCTACGACCCGGGCCAGAACGACCAGACGATCGGCAACCAGATCGTGGTCCTGCCCGACGGCACCCTGGTCGACCTGTTCGCAGAGTTCCACAACGAGAACTCGCAGAAGCTGCGGGGGTGGAGCGTGCGCGTGCTCCGCTCATCGGACAGTGGTGTGAGCTGGTCCGGTCCCGTTCTGGTCGACCGGCTGCAGACGATCGGCATCACCGACCCGCAGACAGGTGACCCTATTCGGACCGGAGACATCATCCCCGACGTGGCGGTCGACCCGGCCAGCGGCGCGCTCTACGCCGTGTGGCAGGATTCACGCTTCAGCGGCGGTCAGTTCGACAGCATCGCCTTCTCGCAGTCGCTGGACGGCGGCCTGACGTGGTCGACACCGATCAAGGTCAACCTGACGCCAGGGGCCCAGCCGCCCGGCGACCAGCAGGCGTTCACCGCCTCGGTGCACGTCACCGCGGACGGCACGGTCGGGATCACGTACTACGACTTCCGCAACAACACGCCGGCGGCCACGCTCGAGACCGACTACTTCCTTGTCCACTGCCACCCGACCAGCCCGACGGCCTGCGCCAACGCCGCCAACTGGGGCGACGAGGTGCAGCTGACCGACACGTCGTTCGACATGCGCCAGGCACCGTTCGCCCTCGGGTTCTTCACCGGCGACTACGAGGGCCTGTCCAACGTGGGAAACGCCTTCACGCCGTTCTTCTCCCAGCCCCACGGGACCGACCCCTCCAGCACGTTCTTCCGGCTCGTCGGATAGCGGCCGCAGCGGTCGGGGACATAGTAGCCATGGAAACTATTTCCATGTAAGCTAGTCGCGTGCTCGACCTCGGCGAACCCCCGACAACCGGCTTCCTCGTCTGGCGGCTCGCGCTGAAGTGGCGGGCGGCGGTCGACCGGGCCGTCGCCCCGCTCGGCCTCACCCACGCCCAGTACTCGCTGCTGGCGTCGCTGCTCGGCGTGGCCCGGGCGGGGGAGCGGCCCACCCAGCGCCAGCTCGCCGACCACACGGGGCTGGACCCGATCTACGTGTCGAAGCTGGCCCGAGCGCTGGAGAACCAGGGCCTCGTCGAGCGGGTCACCGACGCCGACGACGCCCGAGCGGTCCGGCTCGGGTTGACCGAGGACGGCCAGGCGGTGGCCACCGAGGCCGTCGCCGTCGTCGCCGCCCTCCACCACGAGCTGACCGCCCCGCTCGGCGGTCCCGGCAGCGACCGGACCCGGGACTTCGCCGCGACCGTGCACACCCTGCTGGCAGCGCCGCTGCCGACCCCCGAGCAGACAGGAGACCCCCGATGACCGACACCCCCACGTACCCGCCGCTGTTCGGCCAGCAGCTGGGCGCGGCCGCCGCCGCCAGCCGGGCCGCCATCGACGCGTACCTCGCGGGCGAGGGCACGACGTTCCTCCACTGGGCGGTGCTGCACTCCCTCAGCACCGGCGGTGCGGCGCCGCTCGACGACGGCGCCGTCGCCGACCTGGTGGCCGCCGGCCTGGTCACCCGCCCCGCCGGGGGAGGGCTCGCCCTGACCCCGGCGGGTGCCGACCGCTACCGGACGCTGCGGTCCGGCGTGGAGGCCCTCAGCGCCTCGCTGCTCGCCGGCGTGCCCGCCGACGACCTCGCCACGACCCGCCGGGTGCTGCTCACGATGGTGCAGCGGCACCAGGCGGGCGCGGCCTGACCCGCGGGCGGCGGCCGTCCGCGTCGGAGGATCAGGGCGCCTGCAGGGCGGCCAGCGTGTCGCCGTCCAGCCGCCAGTGCTCCCAGGACTCGACGTGGCGGCCGCCCAGCTTCCGGTAGGCGTCCTTCGCGGGCTCGTTCCAGTCGAGGACGGCCCAGTCGATCCGGGCATAGCCGGCCGCCCCGGCCTCGGCGGCGAGCGCCCGCATCAGTCCCCGGGCGACACCGGCGCCGCGCGCCGCGGGGTCGACGTACAGGTCCTCGAGGTAGATGCCGTGCCGGCCGGTCCAGGTGGAGTAGGTGATGTACCACACCGCGATGCCCACGATGCAACCGTCCCGCTCGGCGACGTGGGCGAACACCCGGGGCGCCTCGGCGAACAGGTGGGCGCGCAGGTCCTCCATCGTCGCCTCGACGGCGTCGGGCTCCCGCTCGTAGTCGGCCAGGGCCTGGATCAGGCGAAGGATGTCGCCCTCGTCGCCGGGGCGGGCGGGCCGGATCGTCGTGCTCATGGCGCGATGGTGCGCTGTCGGGGCGAGGAAGTCGATTGGGCGCGGCAAGGGGTTTCCGTCACGGATGACGGAAACCCCTTGGACATGGTGCGTCTGGTGGTCAGGTCCAGTTGCTGATCCGGACCTCCTGGGGGTAGGGGGCGCCGGTCCCAGTCTCGACGAGCTGCTTCATGCTCATCAGGAACGTGGCCCACTTCGTGCTGCAGTGGGACATGAACTCGACCGGCTCGCGCCAGCCCTCGTGCTTGAACAGGACGATCGTGTAGTCGTCCTCCCGCTTGAGGTCGAAGCTGACGTGGGTGCCGATCCACTCCGCGGGGCCGTCGGTCACCTCCCACTCGACCCGCTCGTTCGGGCGCTGGTCGAGCACTTTCATGTCGAATCCGCCCGCGTCGCCGAAGCGGAACTGGATCGTGCCGCCGACGACGCCCTCACCCGTGGTGTCGGTGGTCCACCAGGCGGCGAGGCCGTCTCGTGTCGTGAGTGCGTCGTACACCTTCTCCGGAGCGGCGGTCGCCCCGATGCGATGCAGGATGTCAACCATGGTCGTTTGGCTCTTTCTCGTTGGGATTGGCTTGTTGTTGGGACTGTTGGGATCGTTTGATCGCCTCGGCGATCCTCTTGATGCGGCGCAGTCGGGCGTCCCAGGTCGCGCCGACCGAATTGAGCTGGGCGACGGCGCGGGCGAGCTGGGCGTCGTCGACCCGGTACCGCTTCTCGCGCCCCACGGCCGTGCCATGGACGAGTCCGGCGCGGTCGAGGACGTCGAGGTGCTTCGCGACGGCCTGCCGCGTGACCGGGACGTGTTCGCTGAGACTCGTGGCCGTGCCAGCGCCGTCGCTGAGCAACTGGTCGAGCAGGCGACGCCTCGTCGGGTCACCGACGGCCGACCACAGGTCGTCGTCGATGAGGATCATCACGGCTCGGACGCCTGACGTGCGGCACGATCGGCGATGCGGGGGAGGTAGAAGTCCCAACCGCGCTCGTGGTCGCGGTAGGTCTCCTCGAGGACGGCGACCTCCCAGCCGCGCTCGCGGAAGCCGGTTTCGGTGAGCCGGAGCACGGTGCCGTCACCGGAGGGGGAGAGCTCGAACGTCACCAGCATCGAGTTCGTCGGGGTCGCGACCTCGTCGGCTCCGTGCGTCCAGCGGAACGAGAACAGACGCGGTGGCTGCGCGTCCACGACGCTGATCGGCACCACGTCGACCCGGCCCGACGCCTCGTCGCGCCACGTGAGCTCGCCCGTTCGTCCGGGTGCCGGTTCGATGTCGGTCTCGGCGCTCCACCACTCGCGGATGTGGGCCGGGCTGCTGACGACGTCGAACACCGTCTCGGGTGGGGCGTCGACATAGATGTCTCGCTCGATGGTCCCGTACTCCATGGCCTGGCTCTCCCTCTGGTATACGCAACGTTTGGTTGCACATCACGATAGCGAGCCTCTGCCAGATGCGCAACCTATGGTTGCGTGAAGCCGCCGTCGAAGGCGGCGAGGAAGTCGATGGCGCGTCGGCGGTGGCCTGGGGCACCGTGAGCGCCCGTGACGAGGATCCGAACGGCGCGGCCGGGAGACGTCGACCAGTGCATCGGGGTGCTCGCCAGCCTCCCGGACTACTTCACGCCTGACACGCACGAGAGCGCGCGGCGCGGCCTCTCCGACCATCGGGCCTGGGTCGCCACCCGCGGCGGCGAGGTCATCGGCTTCGTCCTCGTGGAGCGCCCGTCCTAGCGGGGGGCCCTGCCCGGTGCCCCGGCAACCGCCCAGAATCCACGTTCTGTCAAGTAAACGAGCG
>JBKPHT010000237.1:0-2782 GCA_046730015.1 Actinomycetota bacterium | reverse complement strand
GGAGGACCGAACCGTGGTCAAGTCGTTCGGCCCGCGCGGCACCGTCCACCTGCTGTCGACCGCCGACCTGCCGATGTGGACCGGGGCGCTGTCGGCCCTGCCGGCGTCGGTGCCGATGCATCCCGAGCCGGTCCGCTTCACGCCCGAGCAGGCCGACGAGGTGATCGCGGCCATCGGCGACGCGCTGGCAGACACGGAGCTGACCGTCGACGAGCTCACCGCGGCGATCGTGGATCGCACCGGCCCGTGGGCCGGTGAGCGGACGATGGAGGCGTTCCAGGACAGATGGCCGCGCTGGCGCCAGCTGACCAGCACGGCCGCGCACCGCGGCGTGCTCTGCTTCGGACCGAACCGGGGCCGCAACGTGACCTACACCAACCCCCATCGCTGGCTGCCCGGCTTCCGCCCCGACGACGGCGACGCGGCCCTGCGCACCCTCGTCACGCGCTACCTGCACGCCTACGGCCCCGCCACACCCCAGCACTTCGCCAGATGGCTCGCCATCCCGCCGCGGCGCGCCATCGACCTGTTCGACGAGCTGGACGGCGACCTCGAGCACGTCGAGCTGGACGGCGAGCCGGGCTGGGTGATCGCCGGCGACACCGCGACGCCGCCGCAGCCGCACCGGGGGGTCCGCCTGCTGCCCTACTTCGACGCGTTCGTCGTCGCGGGTCAGCCCCGGGAGCGGCTGTTCCCCGGCCCGGCCGCGACCCGCGGGCTCACCCCGGCCGGCCAGGCCGGCAACTACCCGGTGCTGCTCGTCGACGGCGTGGTCGGTGGGGTGTGGCACCAGCGGCGCACCGGCCGCAAGCTCGCCATCACCGTCGAACCACTGCGGAACCTGACCGCGGCGCATCGCCGACAGCTCGACGACGAGGTCGAACTGGTCGGCGCGGTCATGGAGGCCACGCCGACCCTGACCGTGGGCACCGTGACGGTCGGCCCGCATGCCTGAACCGCGCACTCGGAGGGGCCGACTCAGGTTCAGGCAGCCGGACTGAGCGGTGATGCGTGGACTCCTCTTCGCGCAACCGCCACGCCCGCGTCCCATCCCGGTGCCCGTCCGAAACCAGGATCTCCAAGGCGGCGTGGTACAGGTCGCAGCGTGGCCGCCGCTCGACCATCGAGCGGACCGCTTCGTAGACGATTCCGTTGAAACGGACCAAGTGGCCGCCGGCTCCCAGCGGTAGCCAGTACAGATCGACCGCCGCCTCGTCGGCGGTGCCAGTGGAGCCGAACGCCCTGTGGCTCTCCGACGCGATTCTGGACATCTGTATGTTCATCCGTTCAGACGGTCTTGGGCACCTTGCCGTTGTGGGTGAACACGAGGCGCATGACCTTGTGCGCGATGTCGGCGGTCGGGGCGAACATGAGTGGGCAGCCCCCGTCGATGACCGTGATGCCGTGCTCGCGCCCGTACACGGTTGCCTCATCGCACACGCTGCCCTCGCCGAAGGAGCGGTGCATCCAGGCGTGCCTGATCCCGAGCTCGCCGCACTCGCGCATCGTGGGTTCCGCCGCCTCCGGTCGGGTGGCGATCACCACGGCATCGACGCCGCCGGGGATGTCCTTCAACCCGTGGTAGCAACGGTCACCCTCGACCTCGTCCGCGTTGGGGTTCACGGCGAACACCTCGTAGCCCCGATCACGGAGCCGCTTGTACACGGCGTTGCTCCCATGGCCCTGCGGCTTGCGTGAGACACCGGTCACCGCGATGCGCTTGTTGGACAGGAACTCCGCCGCTGCTTCCTTGATGGCGGTCATTGCGTCCTCACCTCCCGCCGAGGCGGCGCCCGACCGGACGACCCGAACCTCGGCGAGTCCACCGTACGAAGGGCCTCACGGAGGCATCAGGGGCGAAGGTCCCTCCTCCCGCCGCCGTTCGTCCGCACCCGGGAGGTCGAGGAAGCTGCCTGTCGTTCCCGAGGCGACCCGAGCAGACCGGATGACGATCGAGTCGGGAACTGGTATCCAGCAGGATCTAGACAAACACCAATATGGGAATAGGATCCGGGGCGTGCCCAAGGAGACATCCGTCGACCACGATGCGCGGCTCCGCCGGCACGGTCTGCAGGTCACGGCGCAGCGGCTGGGTGTTCTGCGGGTGGTGTCCGAGCGTCCGCACAGCACGGCGGACGACATCTACACGGTCGTCCGGGCCGAGATCGGTGCGATCTCCCGCCAGGCGGTGTACGACGCCCTCGCGATCCTCGGCGACAAGGGCCTCCTCCGGCGCATCCAGCCCGCCGGGTCGCCGGCCCGCTACGAGGATCGGGTCGATGACAACCACCACCACCTCATCTGTCGAACCTGCGGCCGGATGGTCGATGTCGACTGTGCGGTCGGTGACACCCCGTGCCTGACGGCCGCTGACGACTCGGGCTACGAGGTCGACGAAGCCGAGGTCATCTACTGGGGCCGATGCCCCGATTGTGCTGCGGCAGCTGCCGTCTCGTCCGATGGCTGAAGGCGGACACGCAACGTGCGACACCGACGGAGCACGGTCAAGAGCAACCAGCGATCAGAAGGAAATAGCGAGAGGAGAGGACCGACGTGTCTGATAGCGAGAGCCCAGTAATTCCCTCCCCAACTCCCAAGCCGGCTCGGCCCAGGTCGAACCAGGACTGGTGGCCGAATCAGCTGAACCTGCAGGTCCTCCACCAGCACTCGCCCCTGTCCGATCCGATGGGCGAGGACTTCGACTACGCAGAAGAGTTCAAGACCCTCGACCTCGACGCCCTGAAGCGGGACGTCATCGAGGTGATGACGACGTCGCAGGACT
>JBKPHT010000236.1:0-11535 GCA_046730015.1 Actinomycetota bacterium | reverse complement strand
GAGGGGGCGCCGGGCGAGGCCCGCCCGTCCCGCCCGCCGCCGCCCCCGGCCGGCCGGCCGCCGGAGGTGGGCGAGCACACCGCCTCCGTGCTCGC
Organism: Actinomycetota bacterium; assembly: GCA_046730015.1. Taxonomy (GTDB): domain Bacteria; phylum Actinomycetota; class Acidimicrobiia; order Acidimicrobiales; family VFJN01; genus ZC4RG19. Next base: position 11,440 of record JBKPHT010000236.1, on the reverse strand, counting down.
GGAGCTCGACCTGGTATGAAAAGAGCATGCTGAATACGGGCGCCATGGCCGGGCCCGACCCGTTCCCGGCAGTGGAGCGGCTGCGGCCCGGGCTGACCTCGATCCCGGTGCCGCTGCCGAACTCGTCGCTCCGCTACGTCTTCGTCTACGCCTTCGAGACCGACCGTGGCGTCTACCTGGTCGACGCCGGCTGGAACACCGACGAGGCCTACGCCGCCCTCGACGCGGGGCTGGCCACCGCCGGCTACACGATGGCCGACGTCTGGGGCGTCATGGTCACCCACGTCCACCCCGACCACTACGGCCTGGCCGGCCGCATCCGGGAGGCGTCGGGGGCCTGGATCTCGCTGCACCCGGCCGACGCCGCGCTCATCCAGGACCGCTACATCGATCCGACCGACCTGCTCGCCCGGGTCGGCGCGATGCTCCGCCGGGTCGGCGCGCCGCCCGAGGAGGTCACCACCCTCCAGAACGCGGCGATGCCGGTGCGGCCGCTGGTCGACGCCGTGCTGCCCGACGTGCTGATGGAGGACGGCGAGCGGCCCGACGTCCCGGGCTGGGACCTGTCGGCCATCTGGACCCCGGGCCACACCCCGGGCCACCTCTGCTTCTGGGAGCCGGGGCACGAGGTGCTGCTGACCGGCGACCACGTCCTGCCCCGGATCACGCCCAACATCTCGTTCCATCCCCAGGCGGGCGACGACCCGCTCGGCGACTACCTCCGGTCGCTCGACCGGCTGGAGGAGTACCGGCCGACCGAGGTGCTGCCGGCGCACGAGCACCGCTTCGTCGACCTCCACGGCCGGGTCGACGAGCTGCGCCGGCATCACGCCGAGCGGTTCCGGGAGGTGCTGGTGGCGATCCGCCACGGGCACACGACGGCCTGGGCGATCGCCGCCCGGATGTCGTGGTCACGGCCGTGGGACGAGATCGAGGGGTTCATGCGGCGGGCGGCCGTGGGCGAGGCGTTGGCCCACCTGCGGGCGCTGCAGCACCGGGGCGCGGTCGTGGAGGTCGACGGGGAGCCGTCGCACTGGCACCTCAGCGATGCCGCGGCCGACGTGGTCGGCTGATCCCGGCGCCCGGGGCGTCTCCGCCGCGTAGGGTCGGAGGGCGGCGGGGGAGAGGAGAGCCATGATCCCGACCGCACCCTTCGGGCGCACCGGGCACGACAGCAGCCGCGTGATCTTCGGCGCCGCCGGCCTCGCCTCGATGCGCCAGGAACGGGCCGATCAGGTGCTCGACCTCCTGCGCCGGCACGGCGTCAACCACATCGACACCGCCGCCGGCTACGGCGACTCCGAGCTGCGGATCGGGCCGTGGATGGCCGGGCACCGCCGGGAGTTCTTCCTGGCCACCAAGACCGACCAGCGGACCGGCGACGGCGCCCGGGCCGAGCTCGAGCGGTCGCTGGAGCGGCTGCAGGTCGACCATGTCGACCTGATCCAGCTCCACAACCTGGTCGAGCCCGACGAGTGGGACACCGCCCACGGCCCCGGCGGGGCCGTCGCCGCCCTGGCGCGGGCCCGGGACGAAGGCCTCGCCCGGTTCGTGGGCGTGACCGGGCACGGCACCCGCATCGCCCGGATGCACCTCCGCAGCCTCGAGCGCTACCCGTTCGACTCGGTGCTGCTGCCCTACAGCTACGTGGCGCTCACCGACGATGCCTACCGGGCCGACGTCGAGGAGCTGCTGAGGGTGTGCGGAGACCGGGGCGTCGCGGTCCAGACCATCAAGGGCGTCGCCCGCCGCCGCTGGGAGCCCGACCACGAGGGCCGGGTGTTCTCGTGGTACGAGCCGCTGACCGAGGAGGGCCCGCTGCGCCGGGCCGTCCGCTGGGTGCTCGGCGACCCCCGGGTGTTCCTCGACACCACGACCGACGCCGGGGTGATGGCCCGGGTCCTGGCCATCGCCGACGAGGAGGCGGTCGCCGGCACCCTCACCCGGCCGCCCGACGCCGACATGGCTGCCGACGTCGCCGACGAGGGCATGGCGCCGCTGTTCGACGGCGCCGCCATCGAGCGGATCTGAGGGCGGGCCGTCGATCTCAGCGGGCGGGGATCGCCTGCACCGCCCAGCCGTTGCCGTCCGGGTCGGAGAAGAAGACGAAGTCGCCCCACGGGTAGGTCGCGACCTCGCTGACGTCGACGCCCCTCCCGGCCAGCTCGGCCCGGGCCTTCTGGATGTCGCTCACGACCAGCTGCAGGCCCTGGACCGACCCGGGCGTCGCCTGGGTGACGCCCTTGCCGATGGCGATCGAGCACGCCGAGCCCGGAGGGGTCAGCTGCACGAACCGGATCTCGTCGCTGACGACGTGGTCGTGGTCCGGGTTGAACCCGGCCTGGTCGACGTAAAAGGCCTTGGCCGCGTCGACGTCGCTGACCGGCACCGCCACGAGCTCGAGCTTGAAGTCCATGCCGGCGACCCTAGAGCCCGTCGGGGCGGCAGGGTGGCCAGGTTTGCGCCATGGGCCAAACTGGGCCATGGGCACCGAGACCTCCACCGAGACCTCCAGCGACACGTCCACCGGCAGGTTCACCGACAGGGTCGTGATCGTCACCGGATCGTCGAGCGGCATCGGTGAGGCGACGGCGCGGGCCTTCGACGCCGAGGGCGCCCACGTGGTGGTCAACTCGTCGACCTCGGTCGAGGCGGGCGAGGCGGTGGCGGGCTCGCTGGCCCGGGGCACCTACGTCCAGGCCGACGTCAGCGACCCCGCCGCCTGCGAGGCCCTGGTCGATGCCGCGGTCTCCCGATTCGGCCGGCTCGACGTGCTGGTCAACAACGCCGGTGTCACCGAGGTGATCGCCCACCACGACCTCGACGCGGTCACGGACGAGGTGTTCCGCCGCATCCTCGACGTCAACGTCCTCGGTCCCTGGCGCCTCACCCGGCTGGCCATGCCCCACCTCCGGGCCAGCGGCGACGGCAGCGTCGTCAACATCACCTCGGTGGCCGGGGTGCGGCCGACCGGCAGCTCGATCCCCTACGCGGCCTCCAAGGCGGCGCTCAACCACATCACCGCTCTGCTGGCCAACGTGACCGGCCCCGAGGTGCGGGTCAACGCCGTCGCCCCGGGGCTGATCCGGACGCCGTGGACCGCCGACTGGGGGTTCGTCCACGACGCCATGGTCGACCGGACGCCGCTCCAGCGGTCCGGCGAACCGGAGGACGTCGCCTCCGCAGTGGTCGACGTCGCCGCCTCCCGCTACCTGACCGGCCAGGTGGTGGTCGTCGACGGCGGGCTGAGCCTCCGGTGACCGCCTGACCGACGGCGAAATCCCGCCCCGGATCCGGCCGGGTGCGAGGTTCCGGGTCTCGGGGGCCCTATCCTGGGGTTCTCGGCATCACCGCAGGGGTGCGGCGGAACAGCAACGTGTGCGGGTTGTGTTCCCAATGATGCCGGCCGAAGACAGGCCCCGGTCTTCGAGACGGACGGGGGCTCGGCGCGGAGGAGCGCTCGGACACGTATGGATGAGGGCACACGAGCCCTGGAGACCGCAGCATGGGCCGCGGTCGACGGCATTGCCACCGATGAGCAGCTCGCGCTGCTCGAAGCGGACCCGCCGGGGTGGCGCCGCGCCCTGGAGCGCCTGCTCGACGACGCCGAGGACAACCTGGAGGCCGTCAAGGCCCTCGGCAGTCCCGAGCGCGACCAGGTGGTCGCCGACCTCGACGCCGAGCTGACCCGCCTGGAGGACGCCTACGACCGCCTGACCGGCGCCACCGCCACCGCCGACGCCATCGTCGTGGCCGCCGATCCGGTCGGCGAGGTCCGCCTGCAGGCGACCTGGTCGAACGGCGAGGTGGTGGTGTGGGCCGGCGGCCCCGAGGTCGCCCCGGCCGGCCACGACGAGCTGTCCGACCGACTCGAGGCCATCGGCGGCCCGGCCGTCGGCTGGGACCAGCACAAAGGCGTGCCGCTGCCGACCGGCCAGCGCGCCGCCGCGTTCTCCATCCCCGTGGCCGGGGCGCTCGGCTGGCTCGTCGCCGTCGGCGGCGGCCTCGGCGCCGAGGGCGCCGGGTCGAGCGTGGCCTGGCTGGGCCGGGTGGCGGTCGCCGGCGTCCGCATGGTGGCCCGGGGCGCGATCGTGCCCGCCCTCAAGAGCCAGCGCCGCCCGGACGGCCGCACCGTCGACCTTCACGTCCGCTGGGTGCCGGCCGACGTCGAAAAGCCCGAGATCGACGTCCTGGCCGACGCCATGCCCGGCGCCGTGACCGCCCTGAGCAGGACCGACGCCCGGGTTGTGACCCTCGACGTGCTCGGCGCGGTGGTCGACGCCATCGCCCGCGACGCCGCCAGCCGGATCGAGCTGCCGGCGCCCCCGCCGGTCGTCCGGTCGTCCGGCGCGGTGGCCGAGGCCACGATCACCCGACTCGACGGCTCCGACTTCGCCGCCCCGGCGGCGGCCTCGGCCGAGGTGTCCCGCCGCCTCGACCGCTGGGCCCGCCCCGTGACCGGGGCCGGCCACACCCGGCTCGTCGTCCAGCTCGACCCGCCCGACACCGGCGACGCCTGGTTCCTGCACGTCCTCGGCCGGGGAGCCGAGGGCGGCCTGCTGCCCATCGAGCTGGCCCTCACCGACAGCCGCAACACCACCCCGCTGGCCGACGACCTGGCCCGCCTCGAGCGGATCTTCCCGGTGCTGTTCCGGGCCGGCGCCCCCCGCCGGGGCCAGGTGTACCTCAGCCACGACGAGGCCTGGGAGCTCATGACCGTCACCGGCGCCTCGCTGGAAGCCGCCGGGTTCGACGTCCGGGTGCCCGCCCTGTCGCGTCGCAAGCCGGCGCCGGCGCTGCGGCTGTTCACCGGGCCGACCGGCGACAGCGTCGTCGGCGCCCGCCAGCTCAGCGACGTGAGGTGGTCGGTCGTCTTCGACGACGTCGAGCTCACCGCGGCCGAGGTCGCCCGGCTGGCGGCCGAGGCCCGGCCGCTCGTCAGGTCGCGGGGCCGCTGGGTCGAGCTCGATCGGGCCGACCTCAAGGAGGCCGCCGCCGCCCTGGCCGAGCGGGCCGGTACCACCCGACTCACCGGCGCGGAGATCCTCCGCCACGCGGTCGGGCTGGAGGGCACCGCCCTGTCGGGCGGGCTGACCGTCGAGGGCAGCGGCTGGGCCACCGACATGCTCCGCGCGGCACGGACCCTGCCCACCGAGCCCGAGACCAGCCCGCCCGGGTTCCGGGGCCGGCTGCGGGCCTACCAGGCCGAGGCGGCGGCGTGGCTCGACTTCCTCGACTCGGTCGGGCTCGGCGGCATCCTGGCCCTCGACATGGGCCTGGGCAAGACCCCCACCGTGCTCGCCCACCTGGCCCGGACCGCCGGCGACGGCCCCGCCCTGGTCATCGCCCCGCCGGCCGTGGTCGGCAACTGGGCGGCCGAGGCGGCCCGGTTCACCCCGGGGCTGCGGGTGGTGGTCCACCACGGCTCGGCCCGGGCGTCGGCCGACGAGTTCGCCGCCGAGGTGGCGGGGGCCGACGTGGTCATCACCACCTTCGGCACCGCGGTCCGCGACATCGAGGTGCTGGTCGGCCGCGAGTGGGACCGGGTGGTGGTGGACGAGGCCCAGGCCATCAAGAACCCGGCCGGTGAGACCGCCCAGCAGCTCCGGCGCCTGCCCTCCCGCTCGCGGGTCGCCCTCACCGGCACCCCGATCGAGAACGGCCTGGGCGACCTGTGGGCCATCCTCGACTTCGTCAACCCGGGCCTGGTCGGCGCCCGGCCGACGTTCATGGCCCAGCTGGCCGGCGAGGGCGAGGCGGCGCTGCGGGCACTGAACGGGGTGCTGGTGTTCCGCCGCACCAAGACCGAGCCCGACGTGGCCGCCGAGCTGCCCGACCGCATCGACGAGCTCGACCACTGCAGCATGACCACCGAGCAGATCGGCCTCTACCAGGCGGTCCTCGACCGGCTGGTGGCCGGGACGGCCGAGGCCGGCGGCGAGCCCCGCCAGGGCGCCGTGCTGGCCGCCATCACCGCGCTCAAGCAGATCTGCAACCACCCGGCCGCCTACCAGGACGACGGCCGGCCGCTCGCCGGCCGGTCGGGCAAGCTGACCCGGCTGGAGGAGATCGTCGAGTCGGTGTTCGCGGCGGGCGAGCGGATCCTGGTCTTCACCCACTTCGCCGAGTGGGGCAAGCGGCTGGCCGACCGCCTGACCGAGGTCACCGGCGTCCCGATCGCCTGCTACCACGGCGGCCTGGCCCGGGGCGCCCGCGACAAGCTGGTCGCCGAGTTCCAGGAGGGCACCGGGCCCGGCGCCCTGGTGCTGTCGCTCAAGGCCGGCGGCACCGGCCTCAACCTCACCGCTGCCAGCCACGTCGTCCTCTACGACCGGTGGTGGAACCCCGCGGTCGAGGACCAGGCCCGCGACCGGGCGTGGCGCATCGGCCAGACCCGGACGGTGGTGTCGCACCGGCTGGTGTGCCCGGGCACCGTCGACGAGCGGGTCGAGGAGGTCGTGGCGGGCAAGCGCCACATCGCCGACCTGGTCCTGCCCAAGTCCAGCTCCCTGGCCGACCTCGACGCCGACCAGCTCCAGGTGGCCCTCGGCATCCGGCCCGAGGCGCTCCTCACCGAGGAGGCGACATAGCGCCATGGCCAAGCCTCGCAACAACAACAACAACGGCAAGTCCGGCAACAACGGCAGCGGCGGGAGCAGCCGGCGCCGCCGGTCGAAGGGCAAGGCCAAGCATCCGGTCGACCTGTGGCGGCCCGTGCCGCCGCTGCCCCCGCCCGACCCGATCACCCCGGCGGCCGACCCCACCGCCCTGGTCAGGTCGCTCGGCGACCCGCCGCTGCCCGCGGCCCGGGGCAGCGCCGAGCTGACCATCGCGACGGTCGTCGACCGGGCCGCCGGCCTGGCCACGGCCCTGGCCGCCATCGGCGGGCTGCTCGACGAGTCGGACGACGGCGCCGCCGACCCGGCCGCCGCGCCCGATGGCTGAGCGGCCCGCCGCGGGGAGCGCCACTGCGCCGACCCTTCCCCCGGGCATCGACCCCGGGGCCGTGTTCCCGACATTCGGGCCCGGGGAGCTGGCCGAGCTTGCCGAGTTCGGCGCCGAGCGCGAGCTCGCCGCCGGCGACGTCCTGTTCCGGGCCGGCGACCAGAGCTACGACTTCTGCGTGATCCTGGCCGGCGAGGCCGAGATCGTCCGGTCCGACCGCGACGGCGAGGTCCGGATCGTCGCGTTCGGCCCCGGCAACTTCATGGGCGAGCTGGGCCTCATCACCGGCCAGCGGGCGTTCCTGACCGGCCGGATGCTCACCGACGGCCGGATCCTGGCGGTGCGGCCCGACGAGTTCCGCCGGCTGATGAGCAGCAAGCCCGACCTGGCCGACACGATCTTCCTGGCTCTCGCGCTCCGGCGCGAGAGGCTGCGGACGGGCGCCGGGTCGGAGGCGATCCGGATCATCGGCTCCCGGTACTCGCCCGAGGCGCTCGCCCTGCGTGCGTTCGCCAACCGGTCGCGCCTCGCCCATGCGTGGGTCGACGTCGAGGACGTGGACGACCCCGCGGTGATGCTGGCCCGCCACGGGCTCCGGCCCGGGGACGTGCCGGCCGTGATCACCCCGACGGCGACGCTGCGCCACCCCACGCCGGGCGTCTTCGCCGATCACCTGGGGCTCGCCTTCCACCCGACGCCGGGCTACATGTTCGACCTGGTGGTGGTGGGCACCGGCCCGGCCGGGCTGGCCGCCGCCGTGTACGGCGCATCCGAGGGTCTCGACACCGTGTCGCTCGACGCCGTCGCCACCGGCGGGCAGGCCGGCGCCAGCTCCCGGATCGAGAACTACGTCGGCTTCCCCAACGGCATCTCCGGCGGAGACCTGGCGGCCAAGGCGGCCATGCAGGCCCAGCGGCTCGGCGCCCGGCTCAACGCCCCGTGCGAGGTGGCCGGGCTGCAGTCCGCACCCGGCTTCCACGTGGTGGCGCTGGCCGACGGCAGCGAGATCCCGTGCCGGGCGGTGATCGTGGCCTCGGGCGCCCGCTACCGGCGCCTGGCCGTGGACGACCTGGAGCGGTTCGAGGGCAACGGCGTCTACTACGCGGCCACCGACCTGGAGGCCCGGGCGAGCGCCGGCAAGGGCGTCATCGTCGTCGGCGGCGGCAACTCGGCCGGCCAGGCTGCCCTCTACCTGGCCCAGCAGGGTTGCGCCGTCTCGCTGGTCGTCCGCCGTCCCGACCTGTCGGCCACGATGTCGCGCTACCTCATCGAGCGGATCGAGGCCGACCCCCGGATCACGCTCCTGACTGGCACCGAGGTGCGGGCGCTGGCCGGCGGCGAGCACCTGGAGCAGGCCACCGTCGAGCACACCCCCTCGGGCGAACGCCAGACCGTCGGCTGCGCCGGGCTGTTCTGCTTCATCGGCGCCGAGCCGGCCAGCGGCTGGCTGGGCGGCGCGGTCGCGCTCGACGACCACGGCTTCGTGCTCACGGACCGGTCGCTGCCCGACACGGTCGCGGCGGTGGCGTTCCCGTCCCGGGAGCCGCTGCCGTTCGAGACCTCGGTGCCGGGCGTGTTCGCCGTGGGAGACGTCCGCCACGGCTCGATGAAGCGGGTGGCGGCTGCCGTTGGCGAGGGCTCGAGCGCGGTCCGCTCGGTCCACGACCACCTGGCCACGGTGGCCTGACCCGGTCGTCCCGGCGTTGCATCCCGCGATCTCGAGGCCACAGGGGTCGGCCCCCGGCGCTATCGCCTCGGGAAACGGGTGAACGACAGCTATCGCCTCAGGCCCGGGTCGGGTCGAAGCCGGCGGGGAGGTAGAGCCGGTGGGCGGCCAGCATGTCGACGTCGGCGAGGATGTCGGCGGTGGGGCCGTCGGCGACGATGCGGCCGAGGTCGAGGACGACGGCCCGGGTGCAGGTCTCCAGCGCGTAGGGCAGGTCGTGGGTGACGGCGATCAGGGTGACGGCCAGGCCGGCCAGCACCTCGGTCAGCTCCCGCCGGGCGGACGGGTCGAGGTTGGCGGTCGGCTCGTCGAGCACCACCACCTGGGGGTCGTCGGCCAGGACGGTGGCGATGGCGGCGCGCCGCCGCTGGCCGAAGCTGAGGTGGTGGGGGGCGGCGGCCCGGTGGTCCTCCATGCCGACCGCCCGGAGGGCGGCGGCGACCCGGCCGTCGAGGTCGGCTCCCCGGACGCCGTGCTGGGCCGGGCCGAAGGCGACGTCGTCGCCGACGGTGGGCATGAACAGCTGGTCGTCGGGGTCCTGGAACACGATGCCGACCGGGCGCCGGACGTCGACCAGCGACGCCCGGCCGACGGTCGTGCCGCCGATGGCGACCCGCCCGGCCTGGGTGGCGTGGATCCCGTTGAGGTGGAGCACGAGGGTCGACTTGCCCGCCCCGTTGGGCCCGAGCACCGCCACCCGCTCGCCGGCCCCGATGACCAGGTCGACGCCGTCCAGGGCGACGTGGCCGCCCGGGTAGGCGAACCGTAGGCCTTCGACCTCGACGGTGGCCCCACCGGTCGCCGCGCTCAGGGCCGGGAAGGGCGCTGTGCTCATGGTTCGCTCGCTGCGCTCGCTCACGAGGGCCCGACCATGGCGGCGACGGTGACGGCCCAGGCCGCCACGGGCAGGACGAGGGCGGGCGCCCACCGGGCCGCGCCGCGCCCGGCCGCACCGGGACCGCCGGTGTCGAGGGGCGGCATCGTCCCGGTGTAGCCCCGGGAGGCCATCGCCAGGTACACCCGTTCGCCCCGCTCGTAGGAGCGGACGAACAGGGTGCCGGCGCTGCCGGCCCAGCCCCGGGCCTGGCCGATCCACCGGGGGTCGTAGCCGCGGGACTGGCGGGCGACGTGCATCCGCTGGGCCTCGCCGGTGATGATCGCCAGGTAGCGGACCATGAACCCGGCGATGGCCGTCACGACCCGGGGCACCCGTAGCCGGTCGAGCCCGCGCAGCAGGTCGGCCACCGGGGTGGTCGAGGCCAGGACGATCGAGGCCAGCGTGCCGAGCGTGGCCTTGGCCACGATGTTCCAGGCGGCCCACAGCCCCGGCTGCGACAGCGGCACGCCGAGGACGTCGACGTCGGGGCCCGAGCCGACCAGCGGCAGGAACACCGCGAACGCGACGAACGGCACCTCGACCCGGAGCCGCCGGAGCAGCAGGGTGGCCGGTAGGCCGGCCGCCGCGGCGGCCGCCAGCACCAGGGCGGCGAGGGCGCCGAACGCCCAGAACGCCTCCCGGGGGGTGCACACCACCGCGCCCACGAACGCAACGGTGGCGACCACCTTGGCCTCGGGGGCCAGGCGGTGGACCACGCTGTGGCCGTGGACGTAGAGGGCGTCGGGGCCGCCGTGGTGGTGGTGGCCGCCGGCCACGCCCGCCTCCTCAGGCCCCGTCGGGGGCGGGCCCGGCCGTCGCCGGCGGGCCAGAGCCGGAGGCTCGGCGCACGAGCAGGAACAGCCCACCGGCGACGGCGAACGTGACGGCGACGCCGACGAGGCCCGCGAGGCCGGTGCTCAGCCGCTCGTCGTCGACCCCCTCGGTCTCGTAGCCGGCGGTCGGCGAGTCGGCCAGCGCGTGGTCGGTCTCCCGATCGGCGAAGCCCTCGTCGACGGCCACCCGCTCGAGGCCGTCCGGCTCGCTGCTGCCCCGGGGGGCGACGAAGAAGGCGAGGGCGGCGGCGACGGCGAGGCCGGCCGCGACGAAGGCGCCGAGGCGGATCCGGCGGGTCATCGGGCCGGCTCCGGGGCGGGGCCGCCGCGGCCGTCGGGCAGGGCGAACGGGTCGGTCGCCAGGTCGCGGGCCCCGAAGACGAGGTCGGGCCGGGTGGCGAGCACGGCGCCCACGACCAGTGCCGTGATGATGCCCTCGCCGACGCCGATGAGCGCGTGCACGCCGACCACGGCCGACGCGACGGTGGTGAGCGAGGCGCCGCCGGTGCCCCCGACGGCGTACTCGACGGCGAACGCGAGAGAGGCCAGCACCACCGAGGCGCCGGCGGCGAGGCCCGACGCGAGCACGACACCCGCGTGGTTGCGAGGCACCACCCGGCGGAGAACGGCGAAGGCGGCGTAGCCGCCGAACGCGCCGAGCATGGCCATGTTCACGATGTTGAGGCCGAGGGCGCTGAGCCCGCCGTCGGCGAACAGCAGCGCCTGGACGAGGAGGACGACCGACACGCAGACGGCCCCCACCGAGGGACCGACGAGGATCGCGGCGAGCGCGCCGCCCAGCAGGTGCCCGCTGGTGCCGCCGGCCACGGGGAAGTTGAGCATCTGGACCGCGAAGACGAACGCCGCGGTGAGCCCGGCCAGCGGGACGCGCCGCTCGTCGAGCACCTGCCCGGCCCGGCGGAGCGAGACCCCGAGCCCGCCCACCGCGACCACCGCGGCGCCCGCCGACGTCGGCCCGTCGATGAACCCATCGGGGATGTGCATGGCCCGACACTACTGCTACCGGGTCGCAACAAGTCACCCCTAGCGAGGGGGTCC
>JBKPHT010000235.1:0-5558 GCA_046730015.1 Actinomycetota bacterium | reverse complement strand
GGCCAGGACCTCGCCCGGAAGCCACGCCACCTCGCCCGCGGCGGAGTCGGTGACCAGCGCCAGGCCCTGCAGCGGGGTGCGGCCCTCGCTGCCGGCCCACGCCGCCGCCACCGCCAGCGGAGCGCCCTCGCCCGCGGCCCGGGCCGCGTCCAGCGCGGCCACCGCTGCGGCCGGTGAGGAGAGCTCCGTGACCTCGGCCTCCAGCACCTCGGCCGGGGCGCCCCCGAGGCCCAGGTCCTCGCCCAGCGCCTCGGTCAGCCGGTCTGCCAGGCTGTGGAACTCGAGGAAGTCGAACAGGCGCCGGACCTCGTCGACGTCGGCCGGCCGCCGGTCGAGCTCGTCGATGGTGACCCCCACCGGGGCGGCGCAGACGAGCTTCATGACCTCGGCGTTCTGCCGGACCTGGCCCTCGTGGTCAGCGAGGCTGGCCCGCAGCTTGGGCGTCTGCTCGTCGAGGTGCTCGAACACGCCGTCGAGCCCGCCGTACGCGTTGATGAGCTTGGCCGCCGTCTTCTCTCCCACCCCGGGCACGCCGGGCAGGTTGTCGGACGGATCGCCCCGCAGGGCCGCGTACTGCCGGTAGAGGGCGGGGGTCACGCCGGTGCGGTCGGCGATGCCAGCCTCGTCGTAGAGCACGTAGTCGGACACGCCCCGCCGGTTGTAGAGCACCTTGACGTGCGGGTCCTCCACCAGCTGGTAGACGTCCCGATCGCCGGTGACGACGATGACGTCGAGCCCGGCGTCGCGGGCCTGGGTGGCCAGGGTGGCGATGATGTCGTCGGCCTCGTAGCCCGGTAGCTCCAGCGCCCGGATGCCGAGGGTGTCGACGACCTGGCGGACCAGGCCCATCTGCTGGCGGAGGATGTCGGGCGCGGCCGACCGGCCGGCCTTGTAGTCGCTGACCTGCTCGTGCCGGAAGGTGGGCTCCGGCCGGTCGAAGGCGACGGCCATCCGCCGGTGGCCGTGGTCGCGCATGAGGTTGATGAGCATCGACGTGAACCCGAACACGGCGTTGGTGACCTGCCCTGACGCCGTGGTGAGGTCGGTCGGCAGCGCGAAGAAGGCGCGGTAGGTGAGCGAGTTCCCGTCGATGAGGAGGAGCGGGTCGTCGGCCACAGGGGCTCAGGCGTCGGGCTTGATGTCGCCGTCGATGATGCGCTGGCTGATGTCACGCATCGTGACCCGCTCGGACATGGCCCGCCGCTGGATGAAGCTGAACGCCGTGTTCTCGTTGAGCCCGAACTCGTCCATGAGCTTGCCCTTGGCCCGGTCGACGATCTTCCGGGTCTCGAGCTGCTCCTCCAGGCTGGCCGTCTGGTCGGCCAGCGCCCGGATCTCCTTGAACCGCCCCAGCGCGACCTCGACCGCCGGCACCAGCTCGCCCCGCTCGAACGGCTTGACCAGGTAGGCCAGCGCCCCGGCGTCGCGGGCCTGCTCGATGAGGTCGCGCTGGCTGAAGGCGGTGAGGATGAGCACCGCGGCACGCCGCTCCCCCGCGATCTCGCGGGCGGCGGCCAGGCCGTCGAGGCCGGGCATCTTGATGTCGAGGATGGCGAGGTCGGGCTCCAGCTCGCGAACGAGCTTGACCGCCTCGTCGCCTCGGCCGGTCTCGCCGACGACCTCGTAGCCCTCCTCCTCGAGGGTCTCCTTGAGGTCGAGGCGGATGATGGCCTCGTCCTCGGCAATGACGACGCGGGTGGCCAACGGCGTTCCTTTCACTGGCAGGGTACGGCTAGCGCGACTTGGACTCGGCCAGGAACCGGTCGAGCAGGTCGTCCTGGTCGCGCTCGAGCTTGGCGATCTCGGCCTCCACCTTGGCCCGGTGGCGGCGCATGGCCTCGGCGTGGCGTTCGGCCTGGCGGACGTCGTGATCGGCGACCGGCGTCTCGGACACGAGCGCCCGGAGGCGCGCGTCGTCCGCGGCGTCGGCCAGGTGCGCGAGCTGCTCGGCGCTGACCGCCAGCTCCTCGCGCAGCTGCCGCAGGCGCGAGGACACCTGGCTGAGACGCCTCTCGACCAACGACTTCGACATGCAGCCGATTGTAGGTGGAACACCACGCCGCTCCCGCGCCCGGTTAGCTCCAGGCCGCCGGCCGCGCGGGTGAAAAGCCCACCGGGCGCCCTGACCCCGGCCACCTGCACTTTTCGTGCTGGAGAGGTCACGAACAGCGTCTTGAAGTGGCGGGTACCGTGCGCGGCGATGGCCGCCGATCCGTGGGGCATCGACGACGGGTACTTCGACGTCCAGGGCGGCTGGCACCCGACGGCCGACGACACACGGGCCGCGCTGCGCGCCGCCATGGGCGGCGGCGACGGTGGTCCCGAGGGCGGCCGGCGGCCCCTGTGGGTCGTCCGGGCGGGGTCGGCCGAGCCGCTGCTCGGGCCGTGCGAGCTGCATCTGGAGGACGGCACCGAGCAGCGGGTCGAGAGCGCGCTGCCCCCCGAGCTGCCGATCGGCTGCCACGACCTCCGACCCCTCGACTGCGGCCCGGTCACCCGGCTCGTCGTGACCCCCGGACGCTGCCACCTGCCCCCCGACCTGCGGGCCTGGCTGCTGTCGGTCCAGCTCCCGTCGTGCCGGTCCGGCGGCAGCTGGGGGGTCGGCGACCTGGCCGACCTCCGGGCCATCGGCACCTGGGCCGCCGGCCGGGGGGCCGGCATGGTGGCGGTCAGCCCCCTCCACGCCCCGCTGCCCGTCGACCGGGTCGAGCGGAGCCCGTACTTCCCTTCCAGCCGCCGCTGGTCGACCCCCCTCGCCCTCCGCATCGACGAGTTGCCCGGCGCGGCGGCCCACCCCGCGGTCGCCGAGCTGGCCGCCCAGGGGCGGCGGCTGAACGACGGGCCGTTCGTCGACCGCGACGCGTCCTGGGCGCTCAAGCGGCAGGCGCTGCAGGTGCTGTGGGACGACCTCGGCCCCGACCTCCGGTTCGAGCGGTGGCGCGACGAGATGGGCGACGACCTGGAGACCTACGCCCGGTTCTGCGCGCTGGCGGAGCACCACGGCACCGGCTGGCGGTCGTGGCCCGCGGAGCACCGCCACCCCGCCGCCCCCGGCGTCGGGGCCTTCGCGCGTGACCGGCCGGGGCGGGTGGCGTTCTGGGCCTGGGTGCAGTTCCTCGTCACCGACCAGCTCGCCCGGGCCGAGGAGCCCCTGCCGTTGCTCACCGATCTGGCCATCGGCGTCGACCCCGACGGTGCCGACGCGTGGGCCCTGCAGGACCTGCTGGCGGGCGGCGTCCGAGTGGGTGCCCCGCCCGACGAGTTCAACCGGTCGGGCCAGGACTGGGGGCTGCCGCCGTTCGTCCCCCACGCCCTCCGCGACGCCGGCTACGCGCCGCTGGCCGCCCTGTGGCGGGCAGCGATGGGCCACGGCGGCGGGCTGCGGATCGACCACGTCATGGGCCTGTTCCGCCTGTACTGGATCCCGCCCGGCGGCGGGCCGGCCGACGGCGCCTACGTCCGCTGCCGGGGCGACGAGCTCCTTGCCGTGCTGGCCGTGGAGAGCGCGCGCAGCGGCGCGGTCGTCGTCGGCGAGGACCTCGGGACGGTCGAGCCCGAGGTCCGCGGCGCCCTCGCCGACGCCGGGCTGCTGTCCTACCGGCTCGCCTGGTTCGAGGACGCGCCGCCCGAGGACTACCCGGCCCAGGCCTTGGCCGCCATCTCCACCCACGACCTGCCCACGGTGGCCGGGGTGTGGTCCGGCGACGACGCCGCCGACCAGCGGGCCGCCGGCATCGAGCCCGACGAGGCCCAGCTCGAACGACTCCGGGGCAAGCTCATCGGGCTCACCGGCCTCGGGCCGGAGGCCCCGGTCGACGAGGTCATCGTGGCCGCCCACCGCCGCCTGGCCGCCGCCCCCAGCGCGCTGGTCGCGGCGTCCCTCGAGGATGCGTTGGCCGTCCCCGCCCGCCCCAACCTGCCCGGCACCACCGACGAGCGGCCGAACTGGTCGCTCGGCCTCCCCGTGCCGCTCGCCGACGTGTTCACCGACCCGCTGGTGGCCCGGGTGGCCGAGGCCCTGCAGCGCTAGCCGCGACCCGGCCAGGCCACAACGGCTAGCCCGCCGGGGTGAGCAGCCGGCGGACCTCGGCGTCGCTCACCTGGGTGAAGTCGTCGTACCACGGCCCCACGGCCCGGAAGCCCGGCGGCGTCAGGACGCAGGCGAGGCGGTTGGCCGTGGCGGCCACGTCGGCGGCCGCCTCCGGCGAGGCCACCGGGACCGCGGCCACCACCGCCCGGGGGGCGCGCCGGCGGACGGCGTCGATCGCCACCCGCATCGTGGCGCCGGTCGCCATCCCGTCGTCGACCACGACTGCGACCCGGCCCTCCACCGGCACCGGCGGCCGGCCGCAGCGCAGGTCGCCGCCCCGCCGCGCCAGCACGGCCGCGTGCCGGCGGGCCAGGGCCTCGACCTCCTCATCGCGCAGGCCGGACACGGCGATGACGCGAGGGTTGCGCGCCACCCGACCGTCGTCGGCCACCGCCGCCAGGGCCAGCTCCTCGTGGCCGGGCATGCCGACCTTGCCGACCACGAGCACGTCGAGCGGCGCCGCCAACGCCTCGGCGACCTGCGCGGCCACCGGGACGCCGCCCCGGGGCAGGCCGAGCACGACGACGTCCTCCCCGACCAGGTCGGCGAGCTCCTGGGCCAGCCGCCGGCCGGCATCGACGCGATCGGCGAAGCGGGCGGGCATGGTCTCCATGGTCCTCGACTTCCCGCCGGCGACCCCCCGACACGGGCGGGCCGCCGGCCCGGAGCGGTGATCCCACCGGCTCGACCTGGACCGTAGCGTGGAGGACGGAGTCCGCATCGCCCGGCCCGGCGGGAGCCGGGAACCGTACCGGCGGGTGCTGTCAGCGCTCGGCTGATCCGTCGTCGTGCCCGGAGCGGGAGTCGAACCCGCACGCCCTTGCGGGCAGATGGGTTTGAGCCATCAGCGTCTGCCATTCCGCCATCCGGGCAGAGAGACGAGCCTACCCTGCGGGCATGCGCCGCCTGCTCTTGCTCGCCCTCGCCGCCCCCGTGGTGGCGGTCGCCGCCTACCGGCACCGTTCGATCGACCGGGCCGAGCGCCGGCTCGGCATCGGGCGCCACCGGCCGCAGGGGGACGCCGGCGGCTGACCGCCGTCACGGCGGCGCGCCGTCAGTCGGGGAACGGGGCCGAGCACCACACCCGGCCCTCGCCGTCGAGGACCGAGACCGCGGTCACCTCGTCGGCGTCGCCCACCAGCGGGACCTCCCACACGGCCATCTCGGTGCCGATGTGGGTCATCGACCGGTGGCCGTCCTCCCGATCGACGGCGAGCCAGTAGGTGCCGCCCGCGGGCGCGGCCGGCCCCCAGCCGGGCATGTCGACGGTCACCGTCGCCGGATCGCCGCCGCGGACGGTGGCGGTGCCCACCACCACGCCGGCACCGGTGGTCATCTCGGCCCGCTCCTCGACCGCGGGCGACGGGTCGCCCCGGCCGAGGAGGACCGCGGCCACCAGCACCGCCGCCACGGCGGCGGCCGCCAGCGACGTGCGGGTGGTCGGCCGCGGGCGGTCGCGGCCCGGGCG
>JBKPHT010000234.1:0-22133 GCA_046730015.1 Actinomycetota bacterium | reverse complement strand
CGCCCTGCTCGCGGCCATCCGGGCCGGGTCGGACGCCGCCGCGCCGGGCCCGCCACCGTCGCCGGCACCGTCGCCGGGCGGCGAGGACGATGATGCCCCCGTCGCCGTCCCCGCCGCTACGGGGATCGACACCGCCCGGGCGCGGCGGGCCCGCCTCCGGCCGACCCGCCGGTGGGGCGCGGCGGGCGCCGCGGCCGCGGTCATCGCCGTGGTCGCGGGGATGATCGGAGCCGGGCTCGCCGACGACGACGGCGGTCGGCCCGAGGGCACCGAGTTCGCGATCTCGGGCACCGACCTGGCCCCGCGGGCCTCCGCCGTGGCGACCGTCAACATCCTCGACGCCGGTGTCGGCATCGGGCTCGAGGTGGCGGGGCTGCCGCCGGCCGCACCGGGCACGTACTACGAGGCGTGGATGTCGGGCCCCGACGGCAAGGTCTCCGCCGGCACGTTCCACATGCGGGGGGGCGACGACGGCGTGTACCTGTGGTCTGGCGTCGATCCCGACCGCTACCCCACGCTGAGCGTCACCCTGGAGGACGAGGACGGCGACCCCGCCTCGTCGGGCCGGGTGGTCCTCGACGGTCCGGTCGCTTAGTGGCGTGGCACTAGTAGACCCAGACCGGGGTGCCGATCTCGGCCACGCCGCTCGACCACAACATGTCCATCGCGGAGTTCGTGACCCGAGCGCAGCCGTGGGACGCCGGCGTCGCGGGGATGCTGCCCGAGCCGTGCACGGCGATGCCGCCGGTGAAGTACTTGGGCCGGTAGAGCGTCCCGAGCGGGGCGTCGCGCACGCCGTCGATCTGGCGCTGGATCGAGAACCGGCCCGTCGGGGTGGCGGCGATGGCGTCGGCGCCGCTGGCGCTGACGTAGGCCTCGCCGTTGCCTGTCGAGGTGTTGATGGCCCACTGCACCTGCCCGCCCTGCACCACGAACAGCACCTGGCGCTCGAGGTCGATCTCCAGGCCGTCGCCGCCCCGGGGCGCCGGCCGGCCGGCGGACGCCAGCCGCTCCTGGGTCACCGGGCCGGCGATGCCGTCGCGTGACAGGCCCTCGACCTTCTGGAACGCCATCACCGCCTGGCGGGTGAGCTGGCCGTAGTGGCCGTCGGGCTCGCTCATCCAGTAGCCGAGGTCGACGAGTCGCTGCTGCAGGGCCAGGACGGCGTCGCCCTCCTCGTCCAGCCGGAGCGTGCCGTCGGCCTCCGGGGCGGGAGGCAGGGTGGTGGTGGTCTCCGGCGGGGCGGTGGTCGTCGTCTCGGGCGGGAGTGTGGTGGTGGTCTCCGGCGGCGAGGTGGTGGTTGGCGCCGTGGTCATCGTGGTGCGCCGCCGGGTCGAGGCGGGCGCGTCGGCCGTCTCGGTGCCGCCGCCATCGCCTCCGGCCAGGGCGGCCGCCCCGACCCCAGCGGTCACGACGACCAGCAGGGCGGCGACCCCGATGGCGACCTTCTGCCGGGACGGCGTCAGCCGCCGGCCCGGCGACCCGTCGCGGACGGCGGCCGGGGTCTCCTCGGAGGCGGCGTCCAGGGTGTCGCCGGAGACGTCGTCCGGGGACTCTTCGGGGACGGCGGCCGGAGACTCGTCGAAGACGGCGGCCGGAGACTCGTCGGAGACGTCGTCCGGGGACTCTTCGGCGACCGCGTCCGGGGACTCTTCGGGGACCGCGTCCGGGGACTCGCCGGAGACGGCGGCCGGGGACCCTTCGGGGTCCGCTGGCGGGGACTCGTCGGAGACGTCGCCCGGGGACTCGCCGCCGGCTGCGTGCTGGGCGTGTCGTCCTCTCTTGGCCACTTCAGTGCTGCTCCTCCGCCAGGAACATGGCGATCGCTGCCGGGCGTCCGCATCCCGGGCCCGTTCGACGGTCGGGACAGGGTACGGCGCGTTGGGAAGGTCACACGATCAGCAGGGCCCCGGCGTTCCGGATGTCGCCGAACTGTCACGTCCGGCGAGTGGATTCTTCTTACCGTACCCGTGTGACCGCGTTTCGTGGCTGATCGTCAGGCGTCGCGCCACGACTCCGAGGCGATGGGGGTCGATCCGCCGTTCCGGAGGCGATAAGGGTCGGGGGCCGGTCCCCATCGCCTCGGGAACGCCGAGCGACCGATATCGCATCTGAGATGCCGGTTGAGATGCCGGTCGCGTCAGAGCTTCTCCAGCGGCGCCCACGACAGGAGCAGCCGCTTCTCCCCCACGTCCCGGAACCGGACCAGCGCCTCGGTCTTGTCGCCTCCGCCGCTCATGTCGAGGATCACGCCCTCGCCGAAGACGTTGTGGCGGACATCGTCGCCGATCTTGAGGCCCAGCCCCTCTGCCCCGCTCCGCTGCGGCTTGCGGGAGGACTCCAGCGCCCGCTCGACGATCCGGTCGCGCCCGGCGGCCACCCGCAGCGCCCGGTCGCCGCTCCCCGACCCGGCGCCGTCGCCCCGGCGCCACCCGCCCCCGCCGTACACCCGGCCGCTGCGGCTCGCCCGCCGGTGGCCCTCGACGTCGCGGACCAGGCCCGTCGGGATCTCGTCGAGGAAACGGCTGGGCGGGTTGTACTGGGTGCCGCCGAACAGCGTCCGGCTCCACGCGTGGGTGAGGTACAGCCGCCGCCGGGCCCGGGTGATGCCGACGTAGGCGAGGCGGCGCTCCTCCTCCAGCTGGTCGGGCTCGGTGAGAGAGCGGAGGTGAGGGAACACGCCGTCCTCGAGGCCGATGAGGAACACGACCGGGAACTCCAGCCCCTTGGCCGAGTGCAAGGTCATGAGCACGACCGAGGTCGTGTCGTCGTCGAGGTCGTCGGTGTCGGCCACCAGGCTGATCTGCTCCAGGAACTCGGCCACCGTCTCGGCCTCGCCGGCCGCGCCGACCAGCTCGGCCAGGTTCTCCAGCCGGCCCTCGGCCTCGATCGTCCGCTCCGACTCCAGCTGGTCGAGGTAGCCCGACCGCTCCAGCAGCTGCTGCAGCAGCGGGCCCGGGCTGCCGGCCACCAGGTCGGCCGCGTCGTCGAGCAGGGTGAGGAACGCCTCGATGCCGGTCGCCGCCTTGCCGCCGACCCCGGCGTCGTCGGCCCGCCGGAGCGCGTCGACGAACGACAGGCCGCGGGCGGTGGCGTAGGCGTCGAGCTTGCCGATCGAGGTGGCGCCGACCCCCCGCTTCGGCTCGTTGATGACCCTCTTGAGCGACACCTCGTCGACCGGGTTGACCACGGACCGGAGGTAGGCGATCGCGTCCTTGATCTCCCTGCGGTCGTAGAAGCGGGTGCCGCCCACCACCTTGTAGGGGATGTCGGCCCGCATGAGCTGCTCTTCCAGCACCCGGCTCTGGGCGTTGGTGCGGTAGAAGACGGCGACGTCGCCCCACCTCAGGGGGTCGCCCTCCGGGCCGGTGACCTCGGTGCCGTCGTGCAGCCGGGCGACCTCGCGGGTGATCCACTGGGCCTCGTCGACCTCGTCGTCGGCGTGGTAGCGGACGATCGGGTCGCCGGCGCCGTGGTCGGTCCACAGCTCCTTGGGCTTGCGGCTGACGTTGTTGGCGATGACCGCGTTGGCCGCGTCGAGGATGGTCTGGGTGGACCGGTAGTTCTGCTCCAGCAGCACCACCGTCGTGTCCGGGAACGCGTCCTCGAACTCGACGATGTTCCGCATGTCGGCACCACGGAAGGCATAGATGCTGTTGTGGACCAGCACGCCATCGGCCACGTAGGTGTGGGTGGGGTCGACCTCCAGGTCGTGGACCGGCCCGTCGTACTCCTCGACCTCGACGGCATCGACCCGGGCCTCCGTCAGCCTGCCGGGGCCGTCGACCAGGACGTGCATGCCTTCCCGTAGGTGGGCCAGCGGGGTGAAGGGGTAGAGCTTGCCGTCCACCGCGATCCGGCGGGCGATGTCGAGTCCGCCGGAGGCGGCCATCCGCCGGGCCAGGTCGAGGGCTTCGCGGTAGGACTTGCGCGACACCTCGACCCGCGAGCCGCCGAGCCGTCCCGGCCTGACGGGGAACCCGGCCTCCCGGAGGCGGTCCGCGACGTCGCTCCTGTTGGACGACCATTGCACCCGGTGGTACCCCACGTCGCCGGGGCGGCGGTCGGAGAACATGGTGAGGTTCAGGGTCTGGCGGCGGCCGCCGTTCGCCGGCCGGTAGTGCGGGAAGGCGGGGTGGAGGTCGAGGTCCTCCATCAGGTCCTTGGCGGCCGACCGTGTGTCGACCTCGTCGAACAGGCGGACCAACCAGGCGTCGTCCATGGTGAGGTTGCGGCCCAGGCCGTGGAACAGGGCCGTCGGGAGCCCATACACGGCTGCGAGCCGTGCCTCGTGGAAAGCGGCCTCGGCCCGGGAGTCGCAAACCCGGAGCACCCACGCCCGATCAGCGTGCTCCTGGTTGATCCGCACGCGCAGACCTTGCTCCAGCACGCCCGGAGCCACCGGTCGCATGCTCTTGGTCAGACCGATGCGGAAGCCCCGGTCGATCCGCTCCATCAGGTACACGACGAAGCGGCCCGGATCGAGCGTCGGGTCCGCCGGTACGACGTGATGCGGCGTGCCGGACAGCACCCGGCCGCCGGCGTGGACCGTGTACAGGCGCCCCCGGTAGCTCCCGGTCCGGGCTGCGGTGACGCGGTTGACGACCGGGGTGGCTGCGGCGCCGAACCCGACCACCTCGTCACCCTCGCCCAGCGACTCGACCGGCCGGGGGCCCGACGGGGTCGCGACGACGGTTCCTGGAGGAAGGCACTGGTCCTGGTCGCCCACGACGCAGACGTTGCGGTGGTCGGCGGCGAGCAGCAGCACGAGCTCGTTCTGCACCCGGTTGGTGTCCTGGTACTCGTCGACCAGGATGTGCTTGAACCGCCGCTGGTAGTGGGCCAGCACGTCGGGGTGCTCGCGCAGGAGCCGGAGGGCCTGGCCCAGCAGGTCGTCGAAGTCCATCGAGCCGGCCCGCCGGAGCCGGTCCTGGTACTCCCGGAACACGTCGGCGATCTTGCGCTCGAACAGGTTGCCGGCTCGCTGGGTGTAGGCCTCGGCGTCGACGCCGTCGTTCTTGGCCGCGCTGATCGCCGCGTGGATCGACCGGGGCGGGAACCGCTTGGTGTCGAGCCCCAGGTCGCGGATGACGTAGCCGGTGAGGCGGACGGCGTCGGCCTGGTCGTAAATGGTGAACTGGCGGGGGAAGCCCAGCTTGTCGGCATCGCGGCGGAGGATGCGGACGCAGGCCGAGTGGAACGTCGACACCCACATCTTCTGGGCGACCGGGCCGACCAGGGCGGCGACCCGCGACTTCATCTCGTCGGCGGCCTTGTTGGTGAACGTGATGGCCAGGATCTCGAACGGGCTGACGCCGCGGTCGCGGATCAGGTGGGCGATGCGGTGGGTGAGCACCCGGGTCTTGCCCGATCCGGCGCCGGCCACGACCAGCAGCGGCCCGTCCGCGTGGGTGACCGCGTCGGACTGCACGGGGTTGAGTCCACCCAGCATGGCGGACGCGCCGGACGGCGGTGCCGCGTCGGGAGCGGTGTCGGTGGCGGTCTCGGCCGCGGTTTCGGCGGTGTCGGCGGGGTCGGGAGCGGCCATGGCCCACCCCATCGTAGGGCCGCCATGTGACAGCCGAGCCGATGCCCGCCGGGCGGAAACGCGGCATGCTGGCGGCCATGCCGGTGGAGCGGGTCCCCTACGACGAGTTCGCCTACTTCCACGAGAACGCCGAGGAGTTCGGCCTCCCCTACGACGGCCCCCCGGAGGTCCGCCGGGACGCGGTCGAGGTCGGCGACGGCCGCGAGCTGAGCGCTCTGGTGTGGGGCCGGGGCGAGCCGGAGCTGGTGCTGCTCCACGGCGGCGCGCAGAACGCCCACACCTGGGACACGGTCGCGCTCGCCCTCGACCGGCCGCTGGTGGCGATCGACCTGCCCGGTCACGGGCACTCCGACGGCGGCGGCGGCGGAGCGCTCGACCCGGCGAGCAACGCGCTCGACCTGGCCGTCGCCGTCCGGGCGCTGGCGCCCCGGGCCCGGGCCGTCGTCGGGATGTCGCTCGGCGGGGTCACGACCCTGGCGCTGGCCGCCCACGCCCCCGACCTGGTACCGGCCATCGTGCTGGTCGACATCACCCCGGGGGTCGACGAGACCAAGGCGGCGGACATCATCGCCTTCGTCAACGGGCCGGAGAGCTTCGACAGCTTCGACGACCTCCTGGCCCGGACCATCGCCTTCAACCCCACCCGGACCGAGTCGTCGCTGCGGCGGGGCATCCTCCACAACGCGGTGCAGCGGGACGACGGCAGCTGGGTGTGGCGCTACGCCCGCCACCGCCTGGGCGCCACCGGTGGCGACGGGGTGGCCGGGGCGGGGCAGCCCGACTTCGGGTCGCTGTGGGACGTGATCTCCGGCTACGAGGGCCCGCTGATGCTGGTGCGGGGCATGCGGCCCCAGTCGGTGGTCGACGACGCCGACGAGGCCGAGCTGCTGCGGCGCCGGCCCGACGCGCGGGTCGAGCACGTGGCGGAGGCGGGCCACAGCGTCCAGGGCGACACCCCGGTCGAGCTGGCCGGGCTCATCGCCGACTTCGTGGCGTGAGCGGGACGGCCGCCGGGACCGCCGCCGCGGCCCGCCCCGTCACCCGGCGGCGACCCGGCACGGGGTTGGTGAACCGCATCGCCTCGTCGTCGATGCCCCGCAGGCGCAGCGTCCGGTAGTCGCGCAGGTAGCTCTGGTGGACCTGCCACGGGAACCGCGACCCTTGCTTCGGGAACGCGTGGTGCGACCGGGTGACGTACCCGGAGGTGAGGCCGAGCAGCGGTGACCGGGTGATGCTCGGATCGGTGTTCACCGGCGTGCACTGGCGGAGTCCGGCGGCCCGCAGGCGGTTGAGCAGCCGGGTGACGTAGCGGCAGGTGAGGTCGCATTTCAGCGTCCAGGACGCGTTGGTGTACCCGACGGCGATGGCCAGGTTGGGGACGCCCTCCAGCATCATGCCCTTGTAGACCAGCGCGTCCGGGACGTCGACCGGCTCCCCGTCGACGGCGAGGGCGATGCCGCCGAGGAACAGCAGCTCCAGCCCGGTGGCGGTCACGATGACGTCGGCCGGCAGCTCGGTGCCCGAGGCCAGGAGCACCCCGCCCGGGGTGAACCGGTCGATCGTGTCGGTGACCACCGAGGCGGTCCCGGCGCTGATGGCCCGGAACAGGTCGCCGTCGGGCACCAGGCACAGCCGCTGGTCCCACGGGTCGTAGCGGGGTGCGAAGTGGGTGTCGACGTCGTAGCCGTCGGGCAGCTGGCGCTGGACGGCCCGCCGTAGCAGCCGCTTCACCGTCTCGGGCCGCCGCCGGCTCAGCTGGTAGAAGGCCTGGGTGGTCAGCGCCTTGTACCAGCGGACGGCGGGAGCCGCGGCCCGGGCGGGCAGCCGGCGGCGGGCCAGGTTGGCGATCGGGTCGCGGGCGGGCAGGGCGGTGACGTAGGACGGCGACCGCTGGAGCATCGTCACGTGGGCGGCGGTCTCGGCCAGCGCCGGCACGAGGGTGACGGCGGTGGCGCCGCTGCCGATGACCACGATCCGCCGGTCGGCGTGGTCGAGATCGTCGGGCCAGGCCTGGGGGTGGACGATCGTGCCCGCGAAGTCGTCCCGGCCCGCGAACGCCGGCTCGTGACCGTGGTCGTAGCGGTAGTAGCCGGTGCACGAGAACAGGAAGCCGCAGGTCAGCTCCACGGTCGTGCCGGTGTCGGTGCGCTCGGCGGTCACATGCCAGCGCCCCTCGGCGGACGACCAGTCGGCGGCGACGACCCGGTGGTGGAATCGGATGTGGCGGTCGATGCCCTCAGCGGCCGCGGTGTCGCGGATGTAGCGGAGGATCGCCGGGCCGTCGGCGATGGCGTCGTCGTCGTCCCACGGCCGGAACGAGTAGCCGAGGGTGAACATGTCGGAGTCGGAGCGGACGCCCGGGTAGCGGAACAGGTCCCACGTGCCGCCGATCGCGCCGCGGGACTCGAGGATGGCGTAGGACGCCCACGGGCACTCCGCCTGGAGGTGGTACCCGGCGCCGATGCCCGACAGGCCGGCGCCGACGACGAGGACGTCGAGATGTTCGGTCATCCGCACTCCTTCCGGCGACGATGCTGCCACGGGGCGGGGGTGGCCGGCGCACCGGCCCGCACGCGCGACGATCGGCGGGATGGAACCCTCCGCTCTGGCCAGCCGGGCCGGCGAGCTCATCCGCGCCCTGGCCGGCCCGGAGGCCGAGATCCGCCCCGACCAGCTGGCGGCGGTCGAGGCGCTGGTCGTCGACGGCCGGCGGGCCCTGGTCGTGCAGCGGACCGGCTGGGGCAAGTCGGCGGTCTACTTCGTGGCCACCGCCCTCCTGCGGGAGCGGGGGGCCGGGCCGACGCTGGTCGTGTCGCCGCTGTTGGCCCTCATGCGCGACCAGATCGCGGCCGCCCGCCGGGCGGGGATCGTGGCCGAGACCGTGAACTCGGCCAACGTCGACGACTGGGAGGCGATCCACGAGCGGGTCGTCGCCGGCACAGTCGACCTGCTGGTGGTGTCGCCCGAGCGGCTGAACTCACCGGGCTTCCGGGACGACGTCCTGCCCAAGATCACCGCCGAGATCGGGCTGCTGGTGGTGGACGAGGCCCACTGCATCTCCGACTGGGGGCACGACTTCCGCCCCGACTACCGCCGGATCCGCGACGTGCTGGCCGACCTCGGCGCCGTCCCGGTGCTGGCCTGCACGGCGACCGCCAACGACCGGGTGGTGGCCGACGTGGCCGAGCAGCTCGGCACCGACCCGGTGGTCCAGCGGGGTGGGCTCGATCGGCCGTCGCTGCACCTGTCCGTCGTCGAGCTGGGGCCGGCCGAGCGGCTGGCGTGGTTGGCCGCCCACCTCGACGACCTGCCCGGCTCGGGCATCGTCTACACCCTGACCGTGGCCGGGACCGACCTGGTGGCCGACTGGCTGGGCCGGGCCGGGCACGCGGTCGCCGCCTACTCGGGGTCGACCGACGCCGCCGACCGGGAGCGGATCGAGCACGCCCTCCGGGCCAACGAGCTCCGGGCTGTGGTGGCCACCTCGGCGTTGGGCATGGGGTTCGACAAGGGCGATGTCGGCTTCGTCGTCCACCTGGGCGCCCCGCCGTCGCCGATCGCCTACTACCAGCAGGTCGGCCGGGCCGGCCGGGCCGTCGAGCGGGCCGAGGTCGTGCTGCTGCCGGGACGGGAGGACCGGGCCATCTGGGACTGGTTCGACGCCACCGCGTTCCCGCCCGAGGGCCTGGTCCGGCGGGTGCTCGACACGCTGGGGTCGGCCGGCGGCGCCGTCGTGTCGACCGCGGCCCTGGAGCAGGCGGTCAACCTGGGGCGGGGGCGGCTGGAGGGCCTGCTCAAGGTGCTCGACGTCGATGGGGCCGTCGCCCGGGAGCGGGGCGGCTGGCAGGCCACCGGGCGACCGTGGGCCTACGACCGTCCCCGCTACGAGCGGGTGGCCGCGGCCCGACGGGCCGAGCAGCAGGCGATGCTCGGCTACGTCGCGACCACCGGCTGCCGGATGCGGTTCCTGCGCGAACAGCTCGACGACCCCCACGTCGACGGCGACTGCGGCCGCTGCGACAACTGCACCGGCGGCGCCCGGTGGGCCATGCCGGCCGACGTGACGGCGGCCCGCGCCCACCTTCGGGCGCAGGACCACCGGCTGATCCCCCGCAAGCAGTGGCCCCGGGGCGTGGCCGCGGCGAGGGGCAACATCGCGCCCGCGGTCCGGCTGGAGGACGGCCGGTCCCTGTCGGCCCACGGCGACGGCGGCTGGTCGGACCTCGTGGCCGAGGTGCTGGACGCCGGTGCCCCGGTCGACGACGAGCTGGTCCGGGGCGTCGCCGCCATGCTGAAGCGTTGGCCGTGGGCCGCCCGCCCGACCTGGATCACCTGGGTGCCGTCCCGCGCCCGACCCGCCGCCGTCCCCGAGCTGGCCCGCCGGCTGGGAGACCTCGGCTCGCTGCCGGTGGCCTCGGCGGTCCGGCGGGTGGCGCCCGACCGGCCGCCGCAGGCGGGCATGGGCAACTCCGCCCACCAGCTCGGCAACGTGTGGGACGCGTTCGCCGTCGCCGCCCCCGGCCCGGCCGGCCGGTGTCCGGCGGGGCCGGTTCTGGTCCTCGACGACGAGTGGCGGTCGGGCTGGACGATGACGGTCGTCGGCGCCCGGCTGCGGGAGGCGGGGGCGGGCCCGGTCCTCCCCGCGGTCCTCCGCCGCCGCTGACCCGGTCCCGAGGCGATAGGGGCCGTTCCACCGTTCCCAAGGCGATAGGGGTCGGAGGCCGACCGCCATCGCCTCGAGACCGGGAGACCGATGTACTGGGGCAACTCCCCGGAGGGTATGGAACGGCCTCCCCTGGTGGGCTACGACGGCGACGTGCCCGTGGTCGACGCGCCCCCGCCGTTCGCCGCCGAGCTGCGCCGCTGGCGTGCCGCCCGCCGCTGGAGCCAGCTCGACCTGGCCCTCCGGGCCGGCACCACCCAGCGCCATCTCAGCTACATGGAGCAGGGCCGGTCGCGGCCCGGACGAGCGATGGTCGTCCGGCTGGCCGAGGCCCTGGGGCTGTCGCTGCGGGAGCGCAACGGCCTGCTGCTCGCGGCCGGCTACGCCCCGGTGTTCGCCGAGTCGCCGCTCGACTCGGCCGACCTGCGGCCGGTGCGCGAGGCCCTCGACCGCATCCTGGCCGGGCACCTGCCCTATCCGGCCGTCGTGGTCCGCCCCTACGGCGAGCTGGTCGCCGCCAACGCCGCGCTGTCGGTGCTCACCGAGGGCGCCGCGCCCGACCTGCTGGCGCCTCCGGTCAACGTCCTCCGACTCGCGCTCCACCCCGACGGGATGGCGCCCCGGGTGGGGAACCTGCCCGAGTGGGGCCGCCACGTCGTCGAGAGCCTCCGGGGCCAGGCCCTGCGGAGCCCCGACCCCCGGCTCGACGCGTTCGTCGCCGAGCTGGAGGGCTACCTCCCGCCGGCCGCGCCCGGGCCCGACCACCTCGGCTTCGCCGTCCCGCTGCGGCTGCGGACCGGCGAGGGCGAGCTCCGGCTGATCACGACCCTGACGTCGTTCGCCACGGCCGTCGACGTCACCCTGTCGGAGCTGCACCTGGAGGCGTTCCTGCCGGCCGACGAGGCGACGGCCGAGATCCTGCGCCGGCGGCCGATGAGCCCGCCGGCCGGCTGATCGTCGTCAGGCCGGGGTCTCGTCCTCCTCGGTCGGCTTCTCCTCCCGCATGCGGAGCAGCAGGGCGGCGACCGCCAGCACGAGCACGACGCCGCTCAGCACCCCGACCTCGATCATGCCGTTGCGGAAGGTCTCGAACCCCTCGTCCTTGGGCCGCTCCGCGCCCGCCACGACCACGATCTCCTTGATGGAGGCGATGATGCCGACGAGCAGGAACGGCTCGGCCAGGAGCCGGCGCTCGCGCAGGGTCTTGCGGACGGCGCCCAGCAGCTCGACGAAGACGAAGACCAGCAGCAGCACGCTCAGCACCTCGGTGGCGGCGACGAGCACCGGCTGGCCCTCGGTGATCAGGTCGACGAACGTACCCGCGGCGTCCACGACCAGGACCGCCCCGCCCGCCAGCAGGATCGCCGCGGCGGCGAAGTAGACGCCGATCTCGCCCCACGACAGGACGCGGTCGGCCCGCCCGGTCCACGACCGCAGCGTCTGGGCTCGCTCGTCTGACCGGTCCATCGCCGATGTGTACCCCGCCGGGGTGCGTCGTCATCCCTGGTGCTGTCCCTGGCGCTGTCAACGGACGCCCCGGCCTGGCAGGCTCGTGCCGCCCGGCGGCGGCGCCGGCGGACGCAAGGAGGACAGGGCATGCGGATCGGCATCAATGCGTCGAACCTGGTGGTGATGGGCGCGACGGTCGACGACTACGTCGCGCACGCAGCGGCGGCGGAGGCCGACGGGCTGTCGTCGTGGTGGATGGCCCAGCTGGGGGCGCCCGACGCGCTGACGACGCTGGGGGCGGTCGGGCGGGGCACGAGCACGATCGAGCTCGGCACCGCGGTGGTGGCGACCTGGCTCCGGCACCCGCTGATGCTGGCCGCCCAGGCGCTGACCACCCAGGAGATGGCGGGCGGCCGGCTGGCCCTCGGCATCGGCCTGGCCCACAAGCCGGTCGTCGAGGGGACGCTGCGGGTCCCGTTCGAACGGCCGGCCCAGCACATGTCCGAGTACCTGTCGGTGCTCCTGCCGGCGCTCGCCGACCGGCGGGTGCACGCCGAGGGCGACATCTGGTCGGGCGTCACCGACGGCCTCGGCGGCGCCCCCGGCGTCCCGGCCCCGCCCGTGCTGGTGGCCGCGATGGGGCCACGGATGCTGGAGCTCACCGGCGCCCGGACCGACGGGGCCGTCCTGTGGCTCAGCGGGCCGAGGACGATCGACGGCTACCTCCGCCCGGCGCTCGAGGCGGCGGCCGAGCGGGCCGGGCGGCCGGCGCCCCGCGTCGTGGCGAGCGTGCCCATGTCCGTGACCGACGAGCCCGACCGGGTCCGCGACCTCATCGCCACGATGCTGGTGGGCTACAACGACCTGCCGTCCTACCGGGGCGTCATGGACCGCGAGGGCGTCGACGGCCCGGCCGGCGTGTCGCTGGTGGGCGACGAGGCGACAGTGCGGGCCGGCGTCGAGGCGTTCGCCGACGCGGGGACCACCGACTTCGTCCCGGTCGAGCTGGTGACGAACGAGGGCGAGACGAAGCGGACCCGGGCGCTGCTCAGGGAGCTGGCGGCGGGCTGACGGCGCGGAGGTCCTGGAGGCCGACGACCCGCAGCAGCGCGAGTGCCTCGGCAGCAGGCGTGCCCGGCGCGGCCGAGTAGACGATCAGCCGCTGGTCGACGTCGGGCAGGTGCAGCGCGTCGCAGTCGAGCTCCAGCCGCCCCACTTGGGGATGGTGGACGGTCTTGCGGCTCGTGCGGCGCTCCGCCACCCGGCCCTCGTCCCACAGCCGGGCGAACCGCTCGCTGCCGGCCCGTAGCTCGTCGACCAGCCGCCGCACGCCGGGGTCGTCCCGGTACCGGGCGGCGACCAGGCGCAGGGAGGCAACGGCCTCGACCGCGGTCCGCTCGTCCTCGTCGGGGTCGAGCGACACCCGCCCCCGGTCGCCGAGGAACCGCTGCCAGGTGACGTTGCGCTGGGCCCGCGGCCACGCCGAGAAGTCACCGAGCAGCGCGGTGGCCAGGGCGTTCCAGGCGAGGACGTCGCCCTTGGCGTCGAGCAGGACGGCGGGCAGGTCGGTGATGCGGTCGAGCAGCCGGAGGGTGCTGGCCCGAGGGGTCGAGACGATGTGGCCGGGCAGCGGGGGCGGCGAGCCGGCCACGGTGAAGAGGTGGTCTCGCTCGTCGTCGGTCAGCTGCAGGGCCCGGGCCAGCGCCGTGAGCACCTGGGCCGACGGGGTCGCGCCCCGGCCCTGCTCCAGCCGGACCAGGTAGTCCACCGAGATCCCCGCCTGCTGGGCCACCTCCTCGCGCCGCAGGCCGGCGACCCGGCGGCGGGTGCCGGCGGGCAGGCCGACGTCGGCCGGGGTCAGCCGGGCCCGGTAGGCGGTCAGGGCGGCGGCGAGGGCGGGGCGGTCCACGGGTCCCAGGATGCCGCGCCCGACGCCGATGAGCCTGGGACGGCCGGTCCCAGGCTGGGCCGGTCCTGGTGGCGGTCGCCGGCCACCCCGACGATGGCCCCATGACGACCACCGTGCTGATCACCGGAGCAAACCGCGGCCTGGGCCGCGAGACCGCCCGCCAACTGGCCGACCTCGGCTGGACCGTCCTGTTGGGCGCCCGCGAGCCCGATCGGGGCCGGGCGGCCGCCGCCGACCTGGCCGCGGGCGGCGCCGACGTCCGCCCCGTCACCCTCGACGTGACCGACGACGCGTCCGTGGCGGCCGCCGCCGACCGGGTGGCCGACGAGGTCGGCCGCCTCGACGTGCTGGTCAACAACGCGGGCATCATCGGCGCCCGGGTGGCGCCGCTGGAGACGGGCCCGGCCGACTTCCTGGCCTGCTTCGGGGTCAACCTGCTCGGCCCGGTCCGGGTGACCCGGGCCTTCCTGCCCCTGCTCGGCAAGGCGGACCTGCCGCGGGTGGTGATGGTGTCGAGCGGGATGGGCTCGCTGGCCGTGACGACCGACCCCGAGCGACTGGAGTCGGGGATCGTGAGCCTGGTCTACCCGTCGTCCAAGGCGGCGCTGAACATGGTGACCACCCAGTACGCCAAGGCGCTGCCGGGATGGAAGGTCAACGCCGTCGACCCGGGCTACACGGCCACCGACCTCAACGGCCACACCGGGCACAAGTCGGTGGAGGAGGGCGCCCGGGCCATCGTCGCCCTGGCCACAGTCGGGGCCGACGGACCGACCGGCGGGTTCTTCGACGACCGGGGCGTCGTCCCCTGGTGACGCTCAGCGCGCGTCGCCGCCGGGGTCGGCCGGGTCGGCCCGATCGCCCAGGTGGAGGAGGGTGAGCCGCAGCAGGTGGGCCAGCTCACGCTGTTGGCGGGGTGAGAGCCCGGCCAGGATCTCCTGCTCGGTCGCGAGGTGGTCGCCGACCACCTCGTCGACGAGGTCGCGTCCCTTCGGGGTGAGGCGGACGATCACCTTGCGGCGGTCGTCGGTGCGGGCCCGCTCGACGAGGCCGCGGGCCTCGAGGCGGTCGATGCGGTTGGTGATGGCGCCGGTGGTGACCATCGACTGGCGGACCAGGTCGCCGGCGGTGAGCTCGTAGGGCTCGCCCGACCGGCGGAGGGTCGCGAGCACGTCGTACATCCAGCTCTCGATGCCGAAGCGGGCGAAGTTGGCGGCGAGGCGGCGGTCGACGAGGCGGGACAGCCGCGAGACCCGCCCGACGATCCCGACCGGCGAGATGTCGACGTCGGGACGGACGGCATTCCACTGGCCGGCGATCCGGTCGACGGCGTCCTGCTCGTGCCTGGCCACGGCGCCGACGGTACCTCGGTCCTTACCCCGCCGGTTGACGTTCGTCATCTCAACATTAAGATACTGAACGTGAAGCGATTCGGATCGACAGGCATCGCCACGGCCGGCGCCACGGTCCTGGCCCCGGTCTCGTGGGGTACCACGTACACCGTCGTGACCGAGATGCTGCCCGCGGGGAGGCCGCTGCTGGTGGCGGCGGCCCGGGTCGTGCCGTCGGGGCTGGCGCTGGTCGCGGGCGGCGCCCTGGCCGCCCGCTGGCGACCCCGGGGCGCCGAGTGGGCCCGGACCGCGGTGTTGGCGCTGTTCAACTTCGGCTTGTTCTTCCCGCTGCTGATCGTCGCCGTCTACCGGCTCCCCGGCGGGGTCGCCGCCGCGGCCGGCGGGCTGCAGCCGCTGCTCGTCGCCACCGGCTCGTGGCTCGCCACCGGGCGCCGCCCCCGACCCCGCGATCTGGCCGTCGGGCTCGCCGCCGCCGTCGGCGTCGGCTTGGTCGTGATCCGCCCCGGAGCCGGCCTCGACCCCGTCGGCGTGCTCGCCGCCGTCGCCGCCAACGTGTCGTTCGCGACCGGCGTGGTGCTGACCCGCCGCTTCCCGGCCCCCGCGCCGGCCCACCGGCTGGCCGCCACCGGGTGGCAGCTCCTGCTGGGCGGCGTCCTGCTCGTCCCCCTCGCCCTGGCCGTCGAGGGCCCGCCGCCGGCGCTCACCGGCGGCAACGTCGCCGGGTTCGCCTACCTGAGCCTGGCCGGCACCGCCCTGGCCTACCTGCTGTGGTTCGAGGGGATCCGCCGCCTCCCGGCGGCCGCGCCACCGCTCCTCGGCCTGGCCGCGCCGGTGACCGGGGCGGTCCTCGGCTGGGTCATCCTCGGCCAGTCCCTGTCGCCGGTCCAGCTGGCCGGCTTCGTCCTCACCCTCGGCGCCATCGCGTACGGCGCGATCCTCGGCGCCTCGACCCCTCCGCTGCGTCTACCGGAACGGGCCGCGCACCTCGTAGGTGATGCCCACGTCGTCGCCGCGCTGGGAGCCGAAGTAGAGGCGGGAGCCGTCGGGCGAGAACGCGGGGCCGGTGATCTCGGAGCCGCTCTGGCCGGCGACCTCCACGAACGGCGACACCGAGCCCTCCGAGCCGAGGATGACGAGCTGCATGTTGCCGCCGTCCTCGGCCACGAACACGTCGCCCGAGCGGGACACGGTGACGTTGTCGACCCCCGTTAGCTCCGGGTTGCTCGACGTGTCGTCGTCGTACACGACGGCGAGCGACTGGGCCACGACGTCGTAGCGCCACACCCGGTTGTCGCCCTTGGTCGTGAAGTGCAGCATGTCGCCGCCGTACCAGGCGCCCTCGCCGCCCCTGAAGCGGGTGGCGCCCGACACCTGGTCGCGGGTCGGCGTCGAGCGGGCCGCCGGGTCGGGCACCGGGAGCCAGGTGACGCTCCCGCCGTCGGGGCTCGCCGCGGCCGCCACCTCGAGCGTGCCGCCCGACAGGTCGCCGGCGGTGGCGTGGCGGAACCGGTAGAGGCAGCCGTCGCCCTCGTCCTCGGTCAGGTACACGGTCCGGCGGGGCCCGTCGACCGCGGCCGCCTCGTGCGTGAACCGGCCCAGCGCCGGCCGGCGGGTGGCGGCGTTGCGGGTGACGTCGCACTCGTAGACGAAGCCCCGGGCGACCTCCTCGCACGACAGCCAGGTGCCCCACGGCGTCGGCCCGCCGGCGCAGTTCTTGCTGGTGGCGCCGAGGATGCGTCGGGCCCCCACGATCCGGCCGTCGGCCGCGAACGTGATGCTGCTCGCACCGCCGAGGCCGATCGGCACCTCCGAGTTCACCGCGTAGATCCAACCACCGTCGGCCAGCGGGAATGTCGCCGCGCCGTCGGGGAACGGCGGCCACCGGTACGACGTCCCGGGCACCGACGAGAGCGACCTGGCGACGACTCGGGAGGTGAACCCGGCGGGCAGCCGGATGCGGTTGCGGTCCTCCGCCAGCAGCGGGCCGTACGGCCCCACGGCGCTGCACGCCGTCCGGGGCGCGCCCGACCTGGCGCCGGTGGCCCCCGTCAGGCGGGTGAGGAACATCGGGTCGAGCGCCACGGCGCCCATCCCCACGACGACCGATCGCAACATCGTCCTGCGGTCCAAAGATCCCCCTCCCGGCCCCGGCGCGGTCAGAGGTCGCCGAGGACCCGGTCGCGGGCGGCGATGAGTCGGCGGCGCCGGGCCGAGGTGAGCATGTCGGCACCGAGGAGCACCGGCCCGTAGGGCTCGTAGCCGAGGCCCGCGGCGCGCATGAACGCCCGTCCCCGCTGCGACGGATTGCCGGGGACGCCGAAGTGCGCGACCAGATCCTTGACGCGCGTCGTTCCCGTGTACCGGTCGAACAGGCCGTTGGCGTGGCCGACCAGCCAGCACACGGCGGCGGCGTCGCGGTCCGGCGCCGGCCTGCCGCCGAACAGGCCCGGGTCTCCGGCGGCGACCACCGCCACCAGGCGCCTGGCGGCGGTGCGGAGCTCCATGTCGCCGACCGTCTCGCACCACCGGTCGCTGCGGCGCACGACCTCGCCGACCTCCGGCGCGATGTCGTCGGGCACCCGGGCCCAGTCGACGTCCTCGTCGGGGAGCGGTTCGTCGGTGAGGTCGGAGAGCTCGCCCTGCTGCTCATCGTGACCGACCACCCCGACTGCGGCCAGAAGGGCGTCGGCGCCCTGCAACCGGGGGGACCTGATCGCCGCCTGGTAGGCCGGCTCCCACGCGTCGACCGCGGCGAGCGTCTCCTCGGTGAGCTCCCCAGGTATGCCGAGCTCGCCGTGCCCGAACCTGATCAGGTCCCGGAGCACGTCAGGCGCGTCACGGAGGCGGGCGGGCGGGGCGACGATCTTGCGGGGGATCCAGTCGGCCAGCACGATCTCGACCGACACCGGGCTCCACCGCAGCGGATCGCCGGTGCCGTAGTCGGTGCCGTACCAGAGCAGCGCGTCGAGCAGGTCGAGGTGGTCGGACGAACGGTGGCGGGCCCCCGGAGGCGAGCCGAGGAAGCGCTCGGCCAGCTGGTCACGCTCGGCATCCGTCCACTCGCGACGCCGGTAACCCGTCCCGCCCGCCGGCAGCAGTCGGGCCACCCACTCCACCAACGGACGGCATGCCGGCCACGTGTCGGTCTCGAACGGCGGCCATGTCCTCGCCCCGTCGTCGACGGCGCCGACGATTCGGGCCCGGGCGTCGGCCGCGTCGATGTCGCGGAACGTCGTGCCGGGATCGTCGTTGACGCGACGCATGTCGGCGACCAGCCCGTCGGGGTCGTCGGGCACGACGAACGCGTCCTTGACCACCGTCCCCATGTTGTGGTCGATGTAGACGACCGCGGAGACGTGGTGGTCCGGCAGGAGGTCGACGCCGACGACGAC
This sequence comes from Actinomycetota bacterium, assembly GCA_046730015.1. GTDB lineage: Bacteria > Actinomycetota > Acidimicrobiia > Acidimicrobiales > VFJN01 > ZC4RG19. The sequence continues at coordinate 3,820 of JBKPHT010000234.1, read as the reverse complement.
GTTGTCGCCGTCCCCGAGGACGTGGACCATCTCGACCGCCTTCGTGGCCTGCGCGGCGGCGAGATGATCGAGCCAGGCCGGGAGGCGGTGCCCCCGCCGGGCGACCTCCGCCGCGAGAGACGTCCGCCATTCATCGTCTCGGCCGGGTGCGAGCGCGGCGATGACCATCAGGAGCGCGCTGGTCTCCGGCCGGGCGACGCCCCGGAACGACTCGACCAGGCCGTCGAGCGTCGGCGGAGGCCGGTCCGCCGGTTCGGCCCGGCGGAACGGGTCGAGGCACCGGCGGTCGACCAGCGTCAGCAGTCCGCTCGCCAGGAGGAGCAGGTCGAGCGGGCGACCCGACCGGACGGCCCGGCGTACGCTGGTCAGAAGCTCGGGCTCGGCCGGACGGCCGAACTCCGGGTCGCCCCAGGTCCGACCGGCGGCGGTCGGGCGGTTGGCCCTCGGTGCCACCCGGCCCTGTCTGCGTGGGTGCCGGCCCTTCCGCGCCATGAGCCACGACGCTAGCCAGCCGGGACCGTCGACCCGGCCCGCGGCGGGGGCTACTTCATGTAGATGCTGCGCCTGGGGGAGGCCATCATCTGCCGCACCAGGGGCTCGAAATGCTCCAGCGGCAGCGACCCGTAGCCCGGGTCGAACGCGGCCTGGTCGAAGTCCTCGCAGAACTCAGCCGTGTGGTCGAACCACTCGTGGCCCCGGAACTGTTCCCGCAGGTCGCGGTCGAGGCCCAGGTGGTGGAAGAAGTAGTACCCCTGGAAGATCCCGTGCTTCTCCACCATCCAATGGTTCCGCTCGCTCACGAACGGCTTGACGATCGCCGCCCCGATGTCGGCGTGGTTGAACGTGCCGAGCAGGTCGCCGATGTCGTGCAGCAGGGCGCAGAACACGTACTCGTCGTCCCGGTCGGCCCGGTAGGCCCGGGTGGCGGTCTGCAGCGAGTGCTCCAGCCGGTCGACGGCGAAGCCGCCGAAGTCGCCGCCGAGCGCCCGCATCTGGGCCAGCACCCGGTCGGGCAGGCCGACCGCCAGCTCGGCGGTGCCGGCGGCGATGACCGCCCAGTCCTCCTTCGTCCCCTCGGTCATGGCGTGGAACGCGGCGCGGGGACGGTCGGCGCGTGCCGGGGCCGGCGCCTCGGCGCTGGTGGTGTCGGTCACTGTCGTCCTCCTCGGGGCCGCACGGCTCCGACCATCGTAGGCCCGCTACCGTGCCCGGGAGCGGGCCGGGCTGGGAAGCGACCGCGTGAGTTGGGGGAACGATGAGCGACCGAACGTCCGGGGGGAGCCGCGACCCGCGCCGGCCCGCCCGCCCCGACGCCTGGTGGGAGCGACCGGGGTCGACCGTGTTCGAGCCGGGCCCGCCGCCGGAGCCCCACCCGTGGGAGCCGCCCCCGCCGGCCGCCCCGGCGAGGCCGTCCCGGCCTCCGTCGGGCTGGTCGGCGGAGCCGGAGCCGGCGGTCCCCGACCCCGGGAGGACGCGGACCCGCACGGGGCCCCGCCGGCCGCCGGGACGGGAGCCCGGCCGGGCCGATCCCGGGCCGCCGTCGGGTCCGGGCGTGCGCTCGCCGGTCGGCCTCGGCGCCTTGCTCGGGGTGGGCGGGGCCGCGGCGTTCCTCGCCGCGCTGCTGGTGCTGCCGTGGTTCTCGGCCGGCGGCGAGGACGTGACCCTGGCCGACATCGGGGCGGCGTTCACCGTCCCCGAGACCGACCCGTCCGACGTGGTCCCGGGCGCCGGCGAGGGCGCGGGGTCGACGCTGTCGGACGGCATCCCGACGCCGGGCGAGGTCACCGACGCCGCCGAGCAGCAGGCCCGCGACGCTGCCGGGGAGGCGGCGGCGGGAGCGATCGACAGCGGCAAGTCGCGCTACCTCGAGCTCTACAGCGGCACCCTGTGGGTCGTGTCGGCGGCGGCCGTGTCGCTGGCGGCCGTGCTGTCCACGCTGCTGGCCCCCCGCTCCGCGGCGCTGTCGCTGCTGCTCGGCGTCCGTCGTCTGGCTGGCCTGGTCGTCGTCCTGGCCGGGCTGGCCCACGGCGCCGCGCTGTGGATCGTGTTCACCGGCGACGGCGCCCCGAGTCCGGCGATCGGGGTGTGGCTGGGCGTCGGCGGCCTCGTGGCCGTCCTCCTCGGCTGCGTGCTCGGCCCCCGGCGCTGACCGGTCAGGCCGCCTCGGCGCGCCCCGATGCCCCACCCACACTCGCCGGGTGGCGGCACCCGGCCCCGGCTTGCAAGGATCGGCCCTCGTGAAGGTGGACAAGCTGACCGGCACCGACGGCTTCGTCGTGACCGACCTCGACGACGCCACGACCTCGGTCGGCATCGTCCGCCTGGCGCCCAAGGTGCTGCGCGACGGCGCCGAGCTGTTGGCCCGCAGCGTCACCTACGCCTTCGCGTCGTTCGGCCTGGCCGGGCACGGTGGGGCGTCGGGCGCCATCAACGCCAAGCCCGAGAGCCGGGACGACGCCGTCGCCGCCTTCGTCGACGAGCTGCGGCCGCGGGCCGAGGCGGGGGCGATACGCCTGTCCCCCGGCACCGGGCTCACGGCCGACGACCTCGCCCCTCTCGGCTGGACCGCCCCCGACCCCGACCTCGTGGCCGCCGGGGCCCTCGCCGCCGGGCGAGTCGCCGGGCCCCACGACTGGCGGACCGCCGCGGTCGTCGGGACCGGGCCCGTCGCCGAGGCCGCCGTCGCCCAGCTCGCCGAGGCCGACGCCCGCCTGTCCGCCGACCGCCTCGACGCCGAGTGCGACGTGCTGTTCGTGGCCGGGAAGGCCGGTGTCCTCGACCACGGGGCCGCCGCCGCGGTGAAGGCGCGGACGATCGTTCCGCTCACCCCGGTGCCGGTCACCGCCCGGGCGCTGGCCGTGCTCGGCAAGGCCGACCGGGTCGTGATCCCCGACTTCCTCGCCACCGCCGCCCCGCTCCTCGCCGCCTACGATCCCGACGGCGGCGACCCGGTCGCCCGCATCCACAGCGCGGTCACCGATCTCGCCGACCAGGGCACCGGCCTGTGGCTGGCCGCGGCCAAGCGGGCCGAGGAGTACCTCGCCTCGTGGACGGCCGAGAAGCCGTTCGGCCGCCCGCTGGCCTAGCCCGGCGGCTCCGGCTGCGGAGGTGCGACGGGCCGCCGCGTCGGCTCACTGCGCGGCGCCGGCTCGCTCGCGATCGCCTGCTCCAGGCGCCCGGCGGCCCGCTCGCGGCGGCCGATCCGGCGCCGGCGGCGGGCGTGGACGGCCAGCGCGGCGAGGATCAGCAGGGCGCCCGTGACGAGGGCGCCGACCAGGGCGATCCACAGCGGCAGGGTGAAGTCGAACCACAGCCACTCGAACTCCGTCCGCCCACCGTTCTGGACGAGGAAGATGAACGTCGCCACCGCGAGCGTCAGCCCGAGGGCGGCGCCGAGGTTGAACGCCCGCTCGGGCCTGGTCCTCACCTCGCGCAGGTCGGCCGACAGGTCGGTGCGCTGCCTGCCCCGGTCGGCCGTCGGCTCCACCCGGCTTCGCTACCCGCCGGGCGGCGCCGCAATCCGACCCGGTCAGACGGTCAGACGTTGCGCCGGTAGCGGCCGCCGACCTCGAACAGGGCGTCGGTGATCTCGCCCAGCGAGCACACCCGTGCGACGTCCATCAGCACGCTGAACAGGTTGTCGCCGGCCAGCGCCGCGTGGCGCAGCCGGTCCAGCGCGGCCGGCCGCTCGGCGGCGTGGCGGGCCTGGAACTCGGCCAGCCGCCGCAGCTGGCGCCGCTTTTCCTCCTCGGTGGACCGGGCCAGCGCCACCGGGACCGGGGCCGGCGCCTGGTCGCCCCGGTCGGGCGCCAGGAAGGTG
>JBKPHT010000233.1:0-18290 GCA_046730015.1 Actinomycetota bacterium | reverse complement strand
ATGGCCCGGGCCTGGTCGGCCTCGGTGGCCATCACCCGGACGCCGGCCGTCTCCCCCTCGTCCACCAGCGCCGGGTAGCCCCGGACGGCCGGTCCGCCTGCGGTGCCGCCTGCGGTGGCGTCGACCACCCGGGGGATGGTGCCGATGTCCCAGGCGGTGAGGCCGCGCCGCTCGACGCCCGGGGTCGAGGCGGCCACCGCCCGCCGGACCCGCGGCCCGAGATCGCGCTGCAGCGCCGCGAGGTCGCGCCCGGCGGCCACCTCGTTGCCGGCGGCGTCGTCGACCGCGAACCGGACGAGCAGGTGGGCGGGCACCTTGGCCAGGTCGAAGTCGGCGGCGGACACCGGCTCGCCCGCCATCGACGCGAGCCGCCGGGCCAGCACGTCGAGCAGTGGCCCGTCCGCCGGCCCGAGGCCGGCGAGGGCCTCGCGGGCCCGGTCGGGCACGGGCACCAGCCGCCGCCGGACCGGCTTGGGCAGCGACCGGACCAGCGCCACCACCAGGTCGAGCCGGTGGCCCGGCACCTGCCAGTCGAACCCGTCGGGCCGCACCCGGTTGAGCAGCGCGAGCGGCACGTGGATGGTGACGCCGTCGTCGTCGGCCCCCGGCCCGAACGTGTAGGTCACGTCGAGCGCCAGGTCGCCCTGGCGCCAGGTGGTGGGGAACGCGTCGGCCTCGACGGCCGTGGCCTCGGGGTCGACGAGGTCGGCGAGGGTGAACGTCAGCAGGTCGGGGTCCCGGGCCCGGGCGTCGCGCCACCAATGGTCGAAGGTCCGCCCGGAGGTGACGTCGGGGCCGAGCCGCTCGTCGAAGAACCGCACCAGGGCCTCGTCGGGCACCAGCAGGTCGCGGCGCCGGGTCCGCTCCTCGAGCGCCGCCACCTCGTCGAGCAGCGCCCGGTTGGCGGCCAGGAAGTCGTGGCGGGACGACCACTCGCCGGCCACCAGCGCGTGCTCGACGAACATCTGCCGGGCCAGAGCGGGGTCGAGGCGGGCCACCGGCACCCGGCGCCCGTCCACGATCGGCAGCCCGTACAGCGTGACCCGCTCGGCGGTCATGGCCGCCGCCCGCCGGGTCGACCAGACCGGTTCGCCGTAGCTGCGCCGCACCAGGTGCCCGGCCGCGTCCTCGATCCACCCGGGATCGATGCGGGCCACCATCCGGGCCAGCAGCCGGTTGGTCTCGACCAGCTCGCCGGCCATGACCCAATCAGGGTTGCGGCGGTGCAGCACCGAGCCGGGGGCGATGACGAACCGGGCCTGGCGGGCGCCCTGGTAGTCGCGGCGGGTGGCGTCCCACATGCCGACGTGGGACAGCAGGCCGGCCAGCAGCGCCCGGTGCACGGCCTCGGGGCCGGCCGGCTCGGTGTTGCGCCGGATGCCCAGCTCGTTGGTCACCTCGCGGAGCTGGCGGACCAGGTCCTGCCACTCCCGCACCCGGACGTGATGCAGGTGCTCGGCCCGGCACATCCGCCGGAAGCCCGACGACGACCGGCCCCGCTGCTCCGCCTCCAGGTGGCGCCAGAGGTTGAGCATGGCCGTGAAGTCGGAGTCGGGGTCGGCGAACCGGGCGTGCAGCTCGTCGGCCTCGGCCTCCTGCCCGGTCGGCCGCTCGCGGACGTCCTGGATCGACAGCCCGGCCGCCAGCACCAGCACCTCCCGGACGCAGCTGTGGCGGTCGGCCTCCAGGATCATCCGCCCGAACCGGGGGTCGACCGGCAGGCGGGCCAGCCGGCGGCCCAGCGGGGTCAGGTGGCGCTCGCCGGTCATCGCCCCCAGCTCGACCAGCAGGGCCACCGCGTCGCGGATGGCGTGGGAGTCGGGTGGGTCGACGAACGGGAACGACTCCACGTCGCCCAGGCCCAGCGCCGCCATGCGGAGCACGACCGACGCCAGGTTGGTCCGGAGGATCTCCGGCTCGGTGAACAGCGGCCGGGCGTCGTAGTCGTCCTCGGCGTAGAGCCGGATGCAGATGCCGGGCGCGACCCGGCCGCAGCGCCCGGCCCGCTGGTCGGCAGACGCCTGGCTCACCGGCTCGATCGGCAGCCGCTGGACCTTGGTCCGCCGGCTGTAGCGGGAGATCCTGGCGGTGCCCGGGTCGACGACGTAGCGGACGCCGGGCACGGTGATCGACGTCTCGGCGACGTTGGTGGCCAGCACGATGCGGCGGCCCGGGTGGGACTGGAAGGCCCGCTGCTGCTCGGCCGCCGACAGGCGGGCGTACAGGGGCAGCACCTCGGTGCCGGGCAGGTCGGCCTCGCCCAGCGCGGCGGCGGTGTCGCGGATCTCCCGCTCGCCGCTGAGGAACACGAGGATGTCGCCCGGGCCCTCGGCCCGGAGCTCGTCGACCGCCCGGCGGATGCCGTCGACCTGGTCGGCGCCGCCGCCGGGTTCGCCCAGCGGCCGGTAGCGGAGCTCGATCGGGTAGCTGCGGCCGGAGACCTCGACCACCGGGGCGGCGAAGTGGGTGGCGAACCGCTCGGTGTCGATGGTGGCGGAGGTGACCACGACCTTGAGGTCGGGCCGCCGGGGGAGCAGGTCGGTGAGGTAGCCGAGCAGGAAGTCGATGTTGAGGCTCCGCTCGTGGGCCTCGTCCACGATGATCGTGTCGTACCGGCGGAGCAGCCGGTCGCGCTGCATCTCCGCCAGCAGGATGCCGTCGGTCATGAGCTTGACGAGCGTCCGGTCGCCGACATGGTCGGTGAACCGGACCGAGTAGCCGACGACGTCGCCGAGCCGGGTGTCCAGCTCGTCGGCGACGCGGGCGGCGACGGTGCGGGCGGCGAGGCGGCGGGGCTGGGTGTGCCCGATCATGCCCCGGACGCCCCGGCCCAGGGCCAGGCACATCTTGGGGAGCTGAGTGCTCTTCCCGGAGCCGGTCTCGCCGGCGACGATCACGACCTGGTGGTCGCGAAGGGCGGCGAGCACGTCGTCGGCCCTCGGGGTGATGGGGAGGGCGTCGGGGTAGGTGACCTCGGGGACGGCGGCCCGGCGCCGGCCGATTCGCTCCTCGGCCCGGGCCACCTCGGCGGCGAGGGCCTCGGCCCCGTCGCCGCCGTCCCGCTCGGCGCGGTCGAGCCGGCGCCGCAGCCGCTGCTCGTCGTGCAGGGTCAGGGCGCCCAGGCGGGACCGGAGATCGGTCAGGCGGTCGGTGGGGGAGACGGCCATGGGGCGGTTGTGCATCCTACGGACCCCGGGTCGGCGTCTCTCACCGCGTATCGGCGCGGTAGAGACGCCACACCCGAGGTACACATGTGTTAGACGTTCCGACACGCGCTGGCCGAGGGAGATAGTCTCCCGGTCGTGGACTCGAAGATCGACCCCGAGGCCGCCGGCTTCGACGCCGTCCGGCTGGCCCGGGTCGACGAGCACCTCCGCACCCGCTACGTCGAGCCCGGCAAGATCGCCGGCTGCGAGGTGGCGGTCGCCCGCCGCGGGCAGATCGCCCACCTGTCGTCGCTGGGACACCGCGACCGCGAGCGCGGGGTGCCCGTCGGCGACGACACGATCTGGCGCATCTACTCGATGACCAAGCCGCTCACCGGCGTCGCCCTGCTCACCCTGTACGAGCAGGGGCTGTTCCAGCTCGACGACCCGGTCCACCGCTTCCTGCCCGAGCTGCGCGACGTCAAGGTCGGCGTGCCCGACGGCGAGGGCGGCTGGCGCATGGTCGACCCTGCCCGGCCCATGTCGGTGCGCGACGCGATGATGCACATGACCGGCATCGGCTACGGGCCCAAGGGCGCCCGCCTCGACCTCGCCACCATCGGCGAGCGGCCCCCGTCGATGCGGGTCGGCGGCGGCACCCTCCAGACCCTGGTCGAGCGGCTGGGTGGCGAGCCCCTGCGGTTCCACCCCGGAACCGGCTGGCTCTACTCGCTCTCGACCGACGTCTGCGCCCGGCTGGTCGAGGTGCTGTCGGGCCGGCGGTTCGACCACTACCTCCAGCAGGCGATCTTCGACCCGCTCGGCATGCCCGACACCGGCTTCTCGGTGCCCGACGCCGAGATCGGCCGGTTCGCCGCCCTCTACCGCCGCAACCCCGACAAGTCGCTGAGGCTGCTCGACGACCCCGTCACCAGCGGCTACCGCGCCCACCCGGCATTCCTGTCGGGCGGCGGCGGCCTGGTCTCGACCACCGCCGACTACCTGCGGTTCGCCCAGATGCTGGTGCAGGGGGGCGAGCTCGACGGCGTCCGGGTGCTCGCCCCCCGGACCGTCGAGCTGATGCGGACCAACCACCTCCCCGGAGGCGGCGACCTGAACTCGGTCGCGCTGCCCGGCGGCTACGGCGAGGTCGGGTTCGCGGGCATGGGCTTCGGGCTCACCGTCGCGGTCAGCCTCGGCCCCGCCGCCACGGGGGTGGTGGGCTCTCCCGGCGAGTTCATGTGGGGTGGCGCCGCCTCGACGAGCTTCTGGGTCGACCCGGTCGACGAGGTGGTGGCGGTCTTCATGACCCAGCTGCTGCCGTCGGGCACGTTCAACTTCCGGGGGCAGCTCAAGGCGCTGGTGTACGGCGCGATGGTCGACTGAGCCGGTCGCTCAGCGCCGGAAGCCGCGCGGGGCGACGGGGACGGGCCCGCTCCGGGCGCCCTCGGCCGCGTCGTCGGGGTCGCCGAGCACCCAGCGGGGGCCCGCGCCGTAGCTGGCGGCCCGATCGTCCCGGTTGAGCAGGCGGCAGGCCTGTAACGACAGGCAGCCGCAGCCGATGCAGCCGTCGAGCCGGTCACGCAGCCGCTCCAGCAGGGCTATCTGCTCGTCGAGCCTCGGGCGCCAGGCCTGGGACAGGCGCGACCAGTCCTCCTTCGTCGGCGTCCGCTCGTCGGGGAGCGACGACAGGGCCTCGCGGATCTCGTCCAGGCTCAGCCCGACCCGCTGGGCCACCCGGATGAACGACACCCGGCGCAGCACGTCGCGGTGGAACTGCCGTTGCCCGCCCGCGTTGCGGGTCGACGAGATGAGGCCCTCGGCCTCGTAGAACCGCAGGGCCGAGGGCCGGACACCGGTGCGGTCGCTCACGGCGCCGATGCTCAGGGTCTCCACCCGGCCACGCTAGCCGGACCGCCTCGAGTTCACGTGAGGTCGAGGTGTCGAAGCCGCTGGCCAGGCGCGTTGCATGGCGCGGGGCTTGGGTAGGGTGCCCGCATGCCCTCCGCCCCCGGCGCGTCCGCCGTCCCCGGCGACGCGGTGCCGACCCGGCGCGAGGCCCGCCGGGCCGAGCTGCTCGACGCGGCCATCCGGGTGATCCGGCGGGGCGGCGGCCGGGTGGCGATGGAGGACATCGCCGCGGAGGCCGGCATCAGCCGCCCGATCCTCTACCGCCACTTCGGCGACGCCACCGGGCTCTACGGCGCGGTGGCCGACCGGTTCTGCCAGGAGCTGCTGGCCCGGGTGAAGGCCTCGATGCGCGGGGCCGAGCCGGGGCTGGAGCTGCTCCGCACCCAGATCCGCGTCTACCTCGGGTTCATCGCCGAGGAGCCCGACCTCTACCGGTTCCTCATCCACCAGATCCCGCCGGACCGGCCCCGGTCGCCGACCCACGGCAGCGGCTTCTCCCGGATGATCGCCGACGGCACCGCCGAGCACCTGGAGTCCGCCGGCTGGAACCACGTGCGGGCCGTGGTGGCCGCCGACCTGTTCGTCGGCGGCCTGGCCGCCGCCGCCAGCCGGTGGGTGGAGGAGCCGACCAGCTCGTACGAGGAGCTGGCCGACCGGATGGCGGCGATCCTGTGGAACGGCTTCCAGCGGGCCGGCCTGCCGCCCCGCTGACCGGCCTAGCGGGTGGGGGCCGGGAGCCGCATCATCGCCGCGAAGTTCCCCGAGTAGAAGCGGTCGCGGGCGGCGGGGGAGACACCGTCCATCGTCGCCTCGAACCGGCCCAGCGGGTCGCGGGTGCCCTCGGGGTGGGGGTAGTCGGACGAGAACATGAACATGTCCTCGCCGGCCGCCTCGATGAGGTCGCCGACCGGCTCCCCCGGGAACGGGGTGAACCACAGGTGGCGCTGCGCGTACTCCCGGGGCGACAGCTCCATGCCTGTGAGCTGGGGCTCCGAGCGCCGGAAGTTGCGGGTGGCCATGTCGAGCTTGGTGAGCAACGCCGGCACCCAGACGGCGCCCAGCTCGATGGCGCCGCCGTGGAGGCGGGGGAACCGCGCGAACACGCCGTCCATGGCCATGCAGGCCAGGAACAGCTCGGGGCCGTGGCTCAGCGCGATGTAGTCCTTGGACCGGATGTTCTCGCCGCCCCCCATGAAGTCGGTGACCGGCGGCAGGCCGTTCTCGTGGAGGGACCTCCGCACGTCGAGCCGGCCGCCGCCGACGTGGAGGACGAACGGCACGCCGGCCTCGGCCAGCGCGCCCCACACCCCGTCGTAGTCGGGATGGGTGTGGGACACCCGGCGGGGGGCGTCGTGGCTGACATGGACGGCGGCGGCACCGTCGTCGAGGCTGGCCGCCACCTCCGCCGCCGCGACCGCGGGGTCGCCCAGCGGCACGAACGCGACGGGCAGGAGGCGCTCGTCGCGGGCGCAGAAGTCGACCATGCCGCGGTTGAGGGCCCGATTGCCCGCGGCGCGGACCTCGGGGTCGTCGCTGCCGAGGAACTGGGACGAGGCGAAGGTGGGGAAGACGAGCTGGCGGTCGAAGCCGAGCAGGTCGAGCGCCCGGCTGCGCTCGTCGGGGTCTAAGGCCCCGAGGGCGCCCCAGCCCTTGGCATCGAGCAGGTGCTCCTCGAGGGCGGCGCGGGTCGCCGCGTCCCGGGCCCGCGAGGCGGCGTTCTCGACCGCCCGGGCGGCGAGCTTCCCCGCGGCCCCCAGCTTCAGGTCGCCCACCCGGCCGCGGAGCTCGTCGCCGACGTAGCCGGCGAGCCAATCGGGCAGCTCCATGATGTGGCTGTCCGCGTCGTAGTAGGTGCGGCCCTCGGCGTAAGGCATCGACCCCTCCTCCTCCGGCGACCCGACCGACAGGTGCTACGTAGTGTAACAGCGGCAGGCGCGTGCCGGCGCTGGCTGGCCGGGCCTGGCATCATGCCCGGGCCGGTTCGTTGCACAAGGTAACGACCTGCCGACGGGAGGGACAGTGACGGAGCGAAGCGAGCTCACCGCCGAGGCCCGCGCCGCGTACGCCCGCTACGTGGCCGAGCGGGGCAGAGTCGAGCGGGGCGAGCGGACCTGGGCCGACCTGGCCGGCGAGTTCTTCACCGAGGACGCCGTGTTCGTCGACCCGGCATGGGGCCGGGCCGAGGGCCGGGACGCCATCGTCCGGTTCATGGACGAGAGCATGCGCGGGCTGGAGGACTGGACCTTTCCCGAGGAGTGCACCGTCGTCGACGGCGACCGGATCATGTCGATGTGGTGGAACCGGCTGCCCGGCACGTCCGCCGACGGACGGCCCCGGCAGGCGCCGGGCATGTCGATCGTCCACTACGCCGGTGACGGCCGCTTCAGCTACGAGCTCGACGTGCTCAACATGGTCGAGGTCACCGAGGTCATCGGCGCCGCCGGCTGGCGGCCGCCCGACAACTTCGTCTTCCCGCCGGCCGCGCCCGACCGCGACCCGACCCCGCCCGGCGGCCGCTGACACCTAGCGCGTCGATCGTCTCGCCGCCGGGTCCGGGTCCCAGGGCCGCAGGCGGGGCATCCAGGCCGGGACCGCCCGCCGGTAGGCGGCGTAGTCGGCGCCGTACCGGCGGGAGAGCGTCGGCTCCTCGTAGCCGCGCACGAACGCGGCCATCATGGCGGCCACCACGGCCGCGTACGCGAGCAGCACCGGCCGGCCCAGCAGCAGCGCCTGGCCGACCACCGCACCGACCACCGCGACGTACATCGGGTTGCGGACGTGGCGGTACAGGCCGCCCACCACCAGCCGGTCGGTGGGCGCAACCGGCGCGGGCGTGCCGCCCCCCTCGGTCACGAACCGGGCGAACGCCTGGAGCAGCACAACCGTGCACGCGGCCACCACGACGGCCCCGGCCGCCTGGACCGCCAGCCACGCGCCGCCGGTCGCGTCCCCGGGCTCCCACCCGGTCAGCCACCAGGGCACCAGCCCGGCGACGACACCCGGCGCGGCGGCGAGGAACAGCGAGGTGCCGCCGGCGGCGGTGATGCGGCGCATGCCGCCATCCTGCCCGATCAGTCGAGCTCGGGGAGCGGGCCGAAGAAGCCCGCCAGGCTCGCCAGCCGGCCGTCGTCGGCCACGATGGCCACGTCGATGCCCTCGAGGGTCACGGCGCCGTCGGGGTCGACCAGCTGCCAGCCGAAGCGGATCACCTTGTGGTGGGCGTCGATGCCGCTGGTCCGGGCGAAGCGCTGGCCGGGGAGCTGGGCGTGGATCCCGGCCACCATCTCGACCAGGGCCTCGTGGCCCTTCGCCTCGAGCAGCGGGTCGTGGAAGTAGCCGTCCTCGGTCCAGGCCTCGGCGGCCAGGGCGGCCCGGCGGGCCGGGTCCTCCTCGTTGAGCATGCCGAAGTAGGCGTCGACGGTGCGGGTGAGCGTGTCGGGGGCAATCCCCGTGGAGGTGTCGGTCATGGCGCCAGCGTGCGCGCCGCGGGTGCCGCCCGGCGATTACCTCGCGGGTAGGCGCCGCCGGGACCGGCCGGGGTTAGGGTCGACCCGATGGCAGCGACGATCACGGCCCGCGCCCCCGCCGCCCCCGGGGTCGGCCCCCGCCTGCGCGACTGGCGGGTGCGCCGGCGGCTCAGCCAGCTCGACCTGGCCAACCAGGCCACCGTGTCGGCCCGACACCTCAGCTTCGTCGAGACCGGCCGGTCGAAGCCGAGCCGCGAGCTGGTGCTCCACCTGGCCGAGCACCTGAACGTCCCGCTGCGGGAGCGGAACGCGCTGCTGCTGGCGGCCGGCTTCGCCCCGACCTACCCGCAGACGCCGCTGGAGGCGACCGAGATGGCCCCGGTCCGGGAGGCGCTCGACAAGGTCCTGGCCGGGCACCGGCCGTTCCCGGCCATCGTCGTCGACCGCCACTGGGACCTGGTGGCGGCGAACGAGCCGGCGGTCGCGGTGATGAGCGAGGGGGTGGCGCCCGACCTGCTGCAGCCGCCGGTCAACGCGATGCGGATCTGCCTCCACCCCGACGGCCTGGCCTCCCGGATCGTGAACCTGCCCCAGTACGCGGCCCACCTGGTCGACCGGCTGCGCCGGGAGGCCGAGGCGTACGGCGACCCCCGGGTCGCCGAGCTGCACGACGAGCTGACCACCTATCCCGGGGTGGCCGGCTCGGCGTCGCCCGCCGAGACCGCCGGCGAGTTGTTCGTGCCCCTGGTCATCCGGGTCGGCGACGTCGTGCTGACGTTCTTCAGCCTGCTGGCGACGTTCGGGACCGCCCGGGACATCACCCTCGACGAGCTGGCCGTGGAGTCGTTCTTCCCGGCCGACGAGGCCACCGCGGCCGAGGTCCGCGCCCGCTGGGGCTAGGGGCGGCGCGGCGCGCCTACGCCGTCGGGCGGCCGTAGTAGGGGCGTCCCACCGCGTCCCACTCGGCCCACAGCCGGAGGAACTCCTCGCCGAGGAACGGGTCCTTGCCCCGCAGCGGGAGCTGGGCCCGGCGGACGGTGAAGTCCAGCGGGGCGAGTTCAGCGGCGCGGTCGAAGTGGCGGGCGGCGGCCTCGTGCCGGCCCGCCCGCCACAGGTGGAGGGCGAGTCGGTAGCGGAGGTGGGCGGCCTGCTCGGCGTCGCTCGGGGCCCAGCCCGGCGCGTCGTCGGCGGCCGGAGGCTCGCCGTCCCGGACCCAGCGGCGGAGGGCGTCGTGGTGGGGCGACGAGTCGACCCCGTGGAACTCGATGAACTGGTCGGTGCCGAACGCGACATCGGGGCGACGGACCAGCCGGCCCTCCTCGTCGATCCACACCACGGTCGGGACGTTGGTGAGCCCGTAACGCTCGGCGAAGACGCGGTCGCGGTCGATCAGCACGGGGAGGTCGATGCCCTCGGTGAACGGCCGCACCGCCTCGGGGTCCTCGTCGACGGCCACCGCGACGACGCCGAAGCCGTCGCTGGCCAGCTCGTCGTGCAGCGCCTGCCAGCCCGGCAGCTCGTAGGCGCAGCCGCACCACGAGGCGAAGGCGACGATCAGTGCCTTCCGGCCCCGCATCCGTCCGAGCGAGAACGGCACGCCGTCCAGGTCGGGCAGCGTGAACGCCGGGGCCTGGCCGGACGCCAGCTCCGCGGCCCGGGTGGCGGCCGACGCGCCGAGCACGGCGACGCCCTCGTCCGCGTCGACCACCAGCAGGCCGCCGGTGGCGGCAGCCAGGCGGGCGAGGTCGATCCGGCCGTCGTCCCGGACCAGGCCGGGGTGGAGGTCGACCGGGATGCACCGCTCGCCGCGGCACAGGCCGGCGGCCTTCTGCTCCCAGCCGGTGGCGGCGGCCAGGTCGCCGGGCGTCACCCACAGCGAGCCCGACCCGTCCCGGTGACGCTCGCCGGGCTCGCCGGGCTCGGCGTCGACGGCGGCGACGTGGTCGGTGATCAGCGCGAACGACCCCACGGCGGCACCGTACCGCTTGTTCACCCGGTTAATCAGATCTACGGTGCCGGGCCATGCGAGGGGGCCGCGACAGCACGCGCCGGGTGAAGGACGCGATCGTCGCGCTGCAGCGGATCACCAACAGCCGCCGCCTCGACGTCGTCCGGGCCGAGCGCTCCGGCGTGCCGCTCAGCCTCGTCGCCACCGGCGTGCTCTACCAGGTCGTGGAGAGCGGCCCGCTCCGGGCCGCAGCCCTGGCCGAGCGGTCGCGCATGCAGCCGGCCGCCCTGAGCCGCCAGCTCGGCATCCTCGAGCGCGAGGGCTGCATCGAGCGGCTGCCCGACCCCGACGACGGGCGCGGCCTCCTCGTCCGGCCGACGCCCCGGGGCCGGGCCGTGCACGACCGGATCCAGGCCGCCGACGGCGAGCTGTTCGCCGCCCAGCTCGCCCGGTGGGACGGGACCGAGCTCGACACGCTGGCCGACCTGCTCGAGCGCCTCGTCGCCGACCTGCGCGCCCCCGCCCCGACCACCGCCGACCAGGAGACCTCCAGCCGATGAGCGAGCTCCCCGACGTCGCGAACGTCATCGAGTACCCCTATACCCGCACGACCGGGCCGGTCATCGGCCCGTTCCTCACGGGGCTGCGGGACGGAACCATCCTCGGCGCCCGCGTCGGCGGCCGGGTCGTGTGCCCGCCCGTCGAGTACGACCCGGCCACCGGCGCCTCCGCCGAGCCCGACCTCGTCCCCGTCGGACCGGGCGGCGTCGTCGACACCTGGACCTGGGTGGCCGAGCCCACCCGCAAGCACCCGTTCGCCCACCCGTTCGCCTTCGCCGCCGTCCGGCTCGACGGGGCCGACACCGCGTTCGTCCACGCCGTCGACGCCGGCTCCATCGACGCCATGGCCACCGGCATGCGGGTCACCGCCCGGTTCCGGGACGAGCGGGAGGGGGCGGTCACCGACGTGTACTTCGTCCCCGGCGACGAGCCGCCCCCGCCGGTCGAGCCCGGCGACGAGCCGGTCGCCGTCAGCCGCCACCTGATCTCGCTGCTCATGACCGAGCCGCTCCACCCGTTCCGGGCCCGCTTCGCGCGGGGGCTGCTGGAGGGCCGCATCGTCGGGCAGCGGTCGCCGGCCAGCGGCAAGGTCTACGTCCCCAGCAGGGGCTACGACGCCCTCGAGCGGGTCGAGATGAGCGAGACCGACGACGTCGAGGTGGCCGACCGGGGGGCGGTCAGCTCCTACACGGTCATCACCCCCGTCCAGTACTACGGCCAGCAGGAGACCGAGCCCTACATCCGGTGCTCGATCCTGCTCGACGGCACCGACTCGCCGGTCACCGGCATCGACGTCCGCGACATCCCCGTCGAGGAGTTCCGCGTCGGGATGCGGCTCCAGGCCATGTGGCGCAAGCCGGCCGACCGGACCGTCGGCGACCTCGACAACCGCGGCTTCGGCTCCCTGGCCGGGGCCGTCGACCGGTGGGAGCCCACCGGCGAGCTTGACGACGACCCCCGCCCGTTGCAGGAGTACGCGTTTTGACCACCTTCCGAGACGTCGCCGTCGTGGCGGCCGCCCAGACCCCGGCCTATGCGGCCTTCGACGGCCCCGAGCCGGTCCTCATCATGCGGTGCGTCAACGACCTGCTGGACCGCACCGGCCTGGAACGGTCCGACCTGGAGTTCACCATCGCCGGGAGCTGCGACTACCTGTCCGGCGCACCGTTCGCCTTCGTCTCCAACATCGACGGCGTCGGCGCGTGGCCGCCGGTGTACGAGAGCCACGTCGAGATGGACGGCGCCTGGGCCCTGTTCGAGGCCTGGCTCCGGCTCCAGGTCGGCGACGTCGACGTGGCCCTGGTCATCGGCTCGGGCCGGTCGTCGCCGGGGCGGCACGACGAGGTGTTCCCGCTCCAAACCGACCCCTACGTCACGGCCCCGCTCGGCCTCGACCCCAGCTCGGCCGCCGGCCTCCAGGCCCGGGCCCTGGTCGACGCCGGCCTGGCCACCGAGGCCGACTTCGCCGCCGTCGTGGCCCGCAGCCTGGCCGACGCGACCGGCAACCCCCACGCCCTGGTCAGCGGCCACCACGAGGTCGACGACCTGCTGGCCGCCCCCTACTCGACCGCCCCGCTGCGCCGCCACGACCGCTCGGCCATCGCCGACGGCGCCGCCGCGGTGATCCTCGCCGCCGGCGACAGGGCCCGGGTGATCACCGACGACCCGGTCTGGATCCGCGGGATCGACCATCGGATCGACAGCCACCACCTGGGCCAGCGCAACCTCACCGATTCGCCCTCCACCCGGCTGGCCGCCGCCGGGGCCGGGGTGGCCGACCGCCCGGTCGACGTGGCGGAGCTGATGGTGACCCACAGCAGCGAGGAGGGGGTGCTGCGCCGGGCCCTGGGCCTGGGCGACGGCACCCGGGTCAACCCGTCGGGCGGCCCGCTGGCCGGCGACCCGGTGATGGCGACCGGGCTGGTCCGGGTGGTCGAGGCGGCCGGGCGGGTGGCGGCGGGGGAGGCCCGGCGGGCCGTGGCCCACGCCACCAGCGGCCCGTGCCTGCAGCAGAACCTGGTCTGCGTGTTGGAAGGAGAGGGGTGATGGCCGGAGGTGGTGTGGCCCGACCGTGTGCCGTCGTCGGCATCGGCCAGACGGATTACCGCCGGCGGCTCGACGTGACCCTCGACGGGCTCGTCCGGTGGGCCGCGCTGGAGGCCCTGGAGGACGCCGGCATGACCTTCGCCGACGTCGACGCCGTCGTCATCGGCAAGGCGCCCGACGCCCTGGAGGGCGTGATGATGCCGGAGCTGTCGCTGGCGGACGCGCTGGGCGCCGTCGGCAAGCCGATCCACCGCGTGCACACGGCCGGGTCGGTGGGGGCGTCGACGGCCATCACCGGGGTCACCATGGTCGAGTCGGGCCGCTACGACCGGGTGCTGGTCGTCTGCTACGAGAAGCAGTCGGAGGGCAACGCCACCTGGGCCCTGTCCGGCGGCAAGTCGGGCGGACAGGGCGCGGGCGGGACCTTCGCCCCGTGGATCCGCAGCTACATCTCCCGGTCCGGCGCCCCCGAGCACATCGGCTGGCAGGTCGCGGTGAAGGACCGGCGCAACGCCCTCCGCAACCCCCACGCCCACCTGCGGATCGAGGACATCTCGATCGACACGGTGCGCAACTCGCCCATGTTGTGGGACCCGCTCCACTTCCTCGAGTCGTGCCCGTCGTCCGACGGCGCCGCCGCCGTGGTGCTGGCGTCCGAGGACGTCGCCCGCCGGGCCCCGCAGCCGCCCGCCTGGGTGATCGCCCACGCCAAGCGGACCGAGTTCTCGTCGTTCCCGGGCCGCGACCCGGTCCGGCCGCAGGCCGGGATCGACTGCGCCGAGGCGCTGTACCGGAAGGCCGGGATCACCGACCCCCGCCGTCAGATCGACTGCGCCGAGCTGTACGTGCCGTTCTCGTGGTACGAGCCGATGTGGCTGGAGGGCCACCTGATCACCCCCGAGGGCGAGGGCTGGAAGCTCACCGACGCGGGGGAGACCGAGCTGGGCGGCTCGTTCCCGGTCAACCCGTCGGGCGGGGTGCTGTCGTCCAACGCCATCGGCGCGTCGGGCCTGATCCGCTGCCTGGAGGCGGCCAACCAGGTCCGCGGCACCGCCGGCGACTACCAGGTCGACGGCGCCCGGGTGGCCCTCGGCCACGCCTACGGCGGCGCCGCCCAGTACTTCGCCATGTGGATCGTCGCCGCCGACCTCGCGCCGGAGTACGCGTAGGCCCGGCCGCGCGCGCTACAGCAGGGACAGCTGGTGGCCCTCCGCCTCCGGCGACGCGGACGGCGGGGCGACCGGCACTTCCGCCGGCGGTGACGGTCGCGGGTCGGTGCGGAGCGCCGCCGTGCCGCCGTGGCGGCGGAGGAGGTCGCGGACGGTGGCGGCCAGTGCCTCCTGGTCGGCCTTGGGGGCGTAGGCCCGGTCGCGGTAGCGGCGCCGG
Organism: Actinomycetota bacterium; assembly: GCA_046730015.1. Taxonomy (GTDB): domain Bacteria; phylum Actinomycetota; class Acidimicrobiia; order Acidimicrobiales; family VFJN01; genus ZC4RG19. Next base: position 3,825 of record JBKPHT010000233.1, on the reverse strand, counting down.
TAGTCGTCGAGCAGGTGGGGGTGGGTGCCGGCCAGGCGGTCGAGGAACACCTCCTTCACCCCCGGCCGCAGGTGGAGCAACACGCTCGACACCGACCGGGCGCCGGCGTCGACCGCGCCGGCCACCACCTCGGCCAGCTGGTCGGGCCGGTCGGACAGGCCCGGCAGAACGGGGGCGACGAACACGCCGCAGGGGACGCCGGCCTCGTTGAGGGCGGCGACGGCCCGCAGCCGCCTGCGGGGGTGGGGGGTGCCGGGCTCGGTGGTCCGCCACACCTCCTCGTCGAGCGTGCCGATCGACAGGTTGACGCGGACCGTGGTGTGGCGCGCGGCCTCTGCCAGCAGCGCCAGGTCGCGCAGCACCAGGGTCGACTTGGTGAGGATGGAGAACGGGTTGCCCGCCTCGGCCAGCACCTCGAGGATGCCCCGGGTGAGGCGGTACTTCCCCTCGGCCCGTTGGTACGGGTCGGTGTTGGTGCCCATGGCGATGAGCTCGCCGGCCCACCGCCGGGGGTCGAGCTCGCGCCGCAGCCGCGACACGGCGTTCACCTTCACCACGATGCGCCGCTCGAAGTCGCGGTCGGCGTCGAGGTCGAGGTACGTGTGGGTGGGCCGGGCGAAGCAGTAGGTGCAGGCGTGGCTGCAGCCCCGGTAGGCGTTGATCGTGTACCGGAAACCGAACGGGGCGCCCTTGACCTCGTTGATGATGCGATGGGCCCGGACGTGGAGGAACTCGATGCCCCGGAACTCGCCCCGCCCGGGGCGGCGCTCGAACACCGGCTCCTCGAACAGCGAGCCCTGGGGGTGGGCCTCGTCGGCCTGGTCCCACCGCAGTGAGGTCATGCCTCCCACCATAGCGAACACCCGTACCCGGGGGAACAGGTGTTCGGCGGGCCCGCGGCCGTGCCGACCCGTGAAGGTCAGTCCGGCCGGGCGAGGAGGGCGGCCAGGGTGTCGCGGGCGGTGGCGACGGGCTCGGTCGACTGCTGGCCCTTCGCCATGACGACCGTGCCCTCGATGGCGGCGATGACCACGGTGGCCAGCCCGTGGGCCTCCTCCGGCGTCCGGCCCTCGGCCTCGAGCGCCTCGGCGATCCGGTCGGTCCAGCCGACGAGGGCCCGGCGGGTCGCGTCGCCGAGCGAGGCGTGGGACGAGGCGCCGTCGAGGGCGACGCTGGCGACCGCGCAGCCCTCCCGGTACTCGGTCTGGTCGAGGTGGGCGACGTAGCTGTCGAAGATCGCGTACACGGCCTCGGCCGCGGTCCCGTGCTCGTCGAGGATCCGCTTCATCCGGGCGGTCGACCGCTCGGCGAAGCGGTCGACCGCCGCGGCGGCCCGCTCCTCCTTGCCCCCGGGGGCGGGGTAGTACATCGAGCCCTTGGGCGCGTCGGCCTCCGCCATGACCTGGTTGAGGCCGGTGGAGGCGTAGCCCTGTGTGCGGAGCAGGCGGCTGGTCGCCCGGACGAGTCGGTCGCGTGTGTCGGATGCCACGGCGACAGCATAGCAGTATGACGACCGGTCTATTGACTATGACGATCGGTCTAGTTACGGTCGCGGTATGACCACGGTCCACCCCGCCGTCTCGGTACGGCCGTCCGGCGCCGGCGACCTCGCCGGCCTCGACGCCCTGGTCGACCGGTGCAGTCCTGCCACCATCCACCGCCGGTTCCACGGCGCCACCGACCGGCCGGCCCGCCGGCTCCTGGCCCGGTTCGCGGTGCCGGCCGCCGGCCACCGCTCCTTCGTCGCCGTCTCCCCGGCCGGCGAGGTCCGGGGCACCGCCACCCTCGCCGGCGACGGCCGCGGCGGCGCCGACGTGGCCTTCCTCGTCGAGGACGCCTGGTTCCGGCGGGGCGTCGGCCGGGCCCTGTTCGTCGCCGTCGCGGCCGAGGCCCGCCGCCGGGGGCTCGACACCGTCGGCGCCACCGTCCAGGCCGACAACGAGCCGGCCCTCCGGTTCCTCCGCGCCCTCGCCCCCGGCGCCCGCCTCCGCTACGCGGGCGGCGCCGAGGTCGAAGCGACCATCCCCGTCCCGGCAGCCCGCCCCGCAGCGACCCCGGTCCCGACCCGAGAGGAGGCGGCGTGATCACCCGCACCCGTCCCGACCTGTCCGCCCTCGCCGGCGTGGCGCCGTTCGACCGCTACGACGACCGCGCCCTCGCCCCCCTCGCCGCCCACGCCGACCGCCTCACCGTGCCAGCCGGCACGCCCCTCGCGGAGGAGGGCCGGCGCGCCCGCCAGGTCGTGGTCGTCGTGGCCGGGGACGCGGTCGTCACCCGGTGCGGCGCCGAGGTCGGCCGGCTCGGCCCCGGCGCCTGGCTCGGCACCCGCGAGTCCCTCGCCGGTGCCCCCCACGCCGAGACCGTCGTCGCCGGTGACGACCTGGCCGTGCTCGTGCTCCCCGACCCCGCCTTCCGGTGGGCCGTCCACGAGCTGCCCGGCCTCGCCACCGCGCTCCCCGCCGACGACGCCGGCCGGACCGCCACCCCGCCCTGCGGCGACGGCGCCGGGGGCACCGGTACTACAGCCAGTCGCGCCGCTTGAACAGCACGTACAGGCCCAGCGACACCCCCACCATCAGGGCCGTGGACACCACCACCCCCGACCAGTGGCCCGAGGTCGGGTAGGGCACGTTCATGCCGTAATAGCCCGTGATCAGCGTCGGCACGGCGATCACCGCCGCCCAGCTCGACACCTTCTTCATCACCTGGTTCTGGCGGAAGTCGCGCAGGCTCAGATTGGCCTCCACCAGCGACGTGACCAGGTCGCGCAGCGAGTCGGCGGCCTCGCTCACCACGATCACGTGGTCGTACAGGTCCTGGAAGTAGGGGGCTAGCTGCGACGCGCCCCCGTCGTCGTGGTGGTGGATCAGCGTGCTCAGCGCCTCCCGCAGCGGGGAGACCACCCGGTAGAAGCGGACCAGCATGCGCCGCATCTCGAACCACTCCCGCTGCTGGTCGGGGCCGAGCGGGGTGTCGGAGAAGACGCCGTCGCTCACCCCGTCGTAGTACTCGTCGAACGCGTCGACGGCGGTGAAGTAGCCGTCGACGATCTGATCGAGCAGCGCGTGCACCAGGTAGCCCGACCCCAGGCTCACCAGATCGGGGGCCGCGTCCCACCGGGCCACCACCTGGCCCATGTCGAACCCGTCGTCGGAGCGGACGGTGACGAGCCAGCGCCCGCCGATGAACGCGTCGACCTCCGTCTTGTCCAGCCGCTGGCGGGCGACGTCGAGCCGCACCGCCTGGGCGGTCAGGAACCGGTGGGTCGGGTAGCGGTCGAGCTTCGGCCGCTGGTGGGGCTCGAGCGCGTCCTCCACAGCCAGCGCGTGCAGGCCCAACTCGTCCGCCACCTGCGCCAGCTCGTCGGCACCGGGCCGACAGAAGTCGACCCACACGACGGTGTCGGGGTCGTCGAGGTGCTCGCTGACCTCGGCGACGGGGAACCCCTCGGCGTCGAGGACGCCCTTGCGGTAGCACCGAGTGCGGGCGGCGACCATGCCGCCAGTCAACCACCCCGGCCCGCGAAGGCGGTGGTCGCGGGCCCGTCAGCCGGCGGCCACCGGCAGCGCCGGGGCGGGAACGCCGGCGCCCGCATACTCCGACCAGGCCGCAGCCAGCCGGTCCACGCCGACCCGCAGCCGCGCCGCGGGCAGGGCCAGGCTCAGCCGCAAGTGGTCGAGGTGGGCGTCGTCGGGGCTGGCCGCGCTGCCGGGCAGCACGGACGCCGTGGCGGAGCGCCACCGGCTCGAACGCGTCGCCGGTCCCGGCCGGCAGCCGCACCATCGCCTAGGGAACGGCGGAGTCAGATGCCGACCGGGTGCCAGA
>JBKPHT010000232.1:0-8168 GCA_046730015.1 Actinomycetota bacterium | reverse complement strand
CGGCGGGCGGCGCCGCCTCGCCCTCGCCGGCGCGGTGGCGGCCGCCGCGCTGGTCGGCGTGGGCACGGTGGTGTGGCGGGGGCAGGGCGGCGACACCCCGTCCGACCCGTCGTCGGCCGCACCCACGGCTACGGCCGAGGTGACGGTCCGCGACCTCGAGGAGCGCACCGACCTCGACGGCACCCTCGGCTACGGCGACACCCACGACCTGGCGCTCGCCACCCAGGGCACCATCACCTGGCTGCCCCCGGAGGGCTCGGTGATCGACCGGGGCCAGGCGGTGGCCGAGGTCGACGACCGGGTCGTCCCGCTGCTGCTGGGCGACCGGCCGATGTGGCGGGAGCTCGGCCCCGGCGTCGAGGACGGCGTCGACGTCGAGCAGCTGGAGGCGAACCTGGTCGCCCTCGGCGTCGTGTCCGCCGACGACCTCACGGTCGACCAGGAGTGGACCTCGGCGACCACCGAGGCGGTCGAGGACTGGCAGGCGTCGTTGGGTCTGGAGGAGACCGGTCGGGTCGCACCGGGTGACGTGGTCGTCCAGCCGGCGGCCGTCCGGGTCACCGCCTGGGCCGCGGAGCCGGGCGGCCAGGCCGGCGGGCCGGCGCTGACCGTCGGCGGCACCGCCCGCCAGGTCACCATCGACCTGGAGGCCACCCGCCAGCAACTGATCCAGGTCGGCCAGGCGGTCGAGGTCGAGCTGCCCGACGGCTCGACCACCACCGGCACGGTCAGCGCGGTGGGCACGGTGGCCGAGATCCCGACCGACACGTCCGACAACCCGATGGAGGACGCCACGCCGACGGTCGAGGTCACCATCGCCCTCGACGACCCGGCGGCGGGGGCCAACCTCGACGAGGCGCCGGTGACCGTGCGGGTCGTGACCAGCACCGCCGCCGCCGTGACCGCCGTCCCGGTTGACGCGCTCCTGGCCCTGGCCGAGGGCGGGTACGCGGTCGAGCGGGTCACCCCCGGCGGCGGCACCGAGCTGGTGGCCGTGGAGATCGGCGCCTTCGCCGACGGCTGGGTCGAGGTCACCGGCGACCTGGCCGAGGGCGACGACGTGGTGGTTCCGGAATGATCGCCGGCGCAACGGACCCGGTCGTCCTCGCCCTCGACGACGTGGTCAAGGAGTACCCCGGCACCCCTCCGGTCCGGGCCCTCGACGGCGTGACGTTCGCCGTCGAGCGGGGCGAGATGGTCGCGGTGGTCGGCCCGTCGGGCTCGGGCAAGTCGACGCTGCTGCACCTCATCGGCGCCCTCGACCGGCCCTCGGCCGGCACGGTCCGGGTGGCCGGGGCCGACATCGGCGCGCTGTCCGACGCCGAGCTGTCGGCACTCCGGGCCTGGCGGGTGGGGTTCGTGTTCCAGCAGTTCCACCTGCTCGACGGGCTGAGCGCGCTCGACAACGTGGCGGCCGGGCTGCTCTACCGGGGCGTCGCCCCCGGCGAGCGGCGGGCCCGGGCGGCCGACGCGCTGCGCCGGGTGGGCCTGGCCCACCGGTCGTCGCACCGCCCGGCGCACCTGTCGGGCGGCGAGTGTCAGCGGGTGGCGGTGGCTCGGGCCATCGTCGGGGACCCGGCCATCGTCCTGGCCGACGAGCCCACCGGCAACCTCGACTCGGTCACCGGCCGCGAGGTCATCGACCTGTTCCACGGCCTCCACGTGGCGGGCACGACGATCGCAGTGATCACCCACGACCAGCAGGTGGCGGCGACGATGCCGCGCTGCGTCGCCATCCGGGACGGCCGGGTGGAGACCGACTCGGCGGTGGCGGCATGACCGCCGTTCTGGTGGATGGCGGCCCGGACGCGTCCGCCGGGGGAGCGGGCGCCGGTCCGCCGCCCGGCGGCGGGCCCGGCCGCCGGCTCCGGACCCGGCTGCGGGCCGCCGACGTGGTGGCGGTCGGTACCATCGGCCTGCGGGCCAAGCGGGTACGGACGCTGCTCACCGCCCTCGGCATCGCCATCGGCATCGCCGCGATGGTGTCGGTGGTCGGGATCTCCGCGTCGAGCCGGGCCGACCTGCTGGCCGAGCTCGACGAGTTGGGTACCAATCTGCTGCAGGTGGAGGCCGGCAGCACGATGTTCGGCGACGCAAGCGAGCTGCCGGTGACCGCCCCCGACATGATCCGGCGCATCGGCCCGGTCACGTCGGCTGCGGCCACCCGGACGGTCGACGGCGTGACCGTCCGGCGCAGCGACCTCATACCCGCCGACCGCACCAACGGCCTGTCGGTGGTGGCCACCGAGCCCAACCTGCTTGCCACCGTCGGCGGCACCCTGGCCGAGGGCACCTTCCTCAACGACGCCACGGCCACCCAGCCGGCCGTGGTGCTCGGCTCGGAGGCGGCGGCCCGCCTGGGGATCGACGACCTGGCCGGCGACCCGCTCGTGTACCTCGACGGTCAGTGGTTCCGCGTGGTGGGCATCCTCGACCCCGTGCCGCTCGGGCCGGACATCGACCGGTCGGCGCTGATCGGCTACCCGGTGGCCCAGGAGCTGTTCGCCATCGACGAGTCCGCGTCGACGGTCCGGGTCCGCACCGACCCCGACCAGGTCAGCGCGGTCCGGGACGTGCTCGCCGCCACCGCCAACCCCGAGGCCCCGGAGGAGGTGAACGTCACCCGGCCCAGCGACGCCCTGGCCGCCAAGGCCCGGGCCGACGAGACGCTGACCGCGCTGTTGCTCGGCCTGGGCGGGGTGGCGCTCGTGGTCGGCGGCGTCGGGATCGCCAACGTGATGGTGATCTCGGTGCTGGAGCGGCGGGCCGAGATCGGCGTCCGCCGGGCGCTGGGGGCCACGAGGCGCCACGTCCGGCTGCAGTTCCTGGTGGAGTCGGTGCTGCTGGCGGGCCTGGGCGGGGCGATGGGCATCGCCCTCGGCGCCGCAACCACGGCGATCTACGCGGACGCCCGGGGCTGGCGCCTCGCCATCCCGCTCGCCGGCCTGGCGGGCGGCGTGGCGGCGTCCCTCGTGGTCGGCGCGCTGGCCGGCCTGTACCCCGCCGCCCGGGCGGCCCGCCTGGCCCCGGCGGACGCAGTCCGCTCTGAGTAGCCGTCGCCGTTCTCAGCCGAACTTGCGGCGGATCCGGTTGCTGGACGACCGGCTCCGCCGCACGTTCGCGTCAAGGGCCGCCCCGGAGGCGAGCCTGGGCCAGGGCCCGGCGGACCTCGCCCAGGATGCGGTCCGGCTCGGTGAGGTAGTCGCGCCGGGTGTAGCGAAGGACGGTCCACCCGGTCAGGACGATGCCGTTCTGGCGGGGGTGGTCGGACTCCCAGACGGCACGCGCCATGTGCTGGCTGCCGTCGTACTCGAGGGCCACACGCTCGGCCGGGTAGGCGAGGTCGATCCGGTAGGTGCGGCCGTCGTGCCGGACCTCGTGCTGGAGGGCCGGCCGCGGGAGGCCGCCTGTCACCAGCAGAGCGGCGAGTAGGCGCTCGGACCCGCTGCCGGTCAGCTCGGACTCGCCGTGGTGCGCGTCGAGGATCGCCCGCAGCGCACCGACACCCGGGCGGCCGCGGCGGGCGTGGGTCACGAGGGTGTCGAGCAGCCTGTCCCAGTCGGTGAGGCCGAGCCGCCGGGCGCAGTCGAGGGCGACGTGGACCCGCCGCCCGGGCAGCACGGCCCCGAGGTCGAGGACGGTCCGGGCCGGACCGGTCGTCGGGATGCCATCGACCCGACGGACGTCGGCGAGGTGGAGGTCGGTGCTCTCGTGGACACGGGCGCCGCCGGGGCGGTAGCGGCGGCCCCTGGGCACCGACACCTCCGGGACGCCCGGCCGGCAGCCGTCGAGCCCGTGCAGCGCGCCCGCCGACCGGTGCGAGGCAACCGCGCCCGGCCCGCCGGCCAACACGGCCGCCAGCAGGTGGGACCGCCAGGTCACCGGCGTGCCGGCGATCCGGTAGACGCCGGGACCGGCGGCCCGCCAGCGCCCTGTGGCCAAACGGTGGCGAACGGCCGCCGGGGAGCCCCCAAGGGCGACCACGTCGCGGGCGGCGACGAGGCCGTGTTGGGCCGTGGCGCGGGCGGCGACGGCGCGGTCGAGGTCGGGTGCACTCATGGCACGGGCTGGGCCGAGGCCGGTTCCTGTGGCGGATCCGGTCGTCCTGTGACGGGATCCGCCGCACGTTCGGGCTCGGCGCCGGCGAGCCGGGCCGTCTCGGCCTGGCGGGCGACGGCCCAGGCGGCGGCGTCGTTGGCCAGGGCGGGTGGGAACCGCCAGCGTTGGAGCTGGCGCTCGGCCACGTCGCCGCCCTCGCCGAGCATGAGGATCGACAGCGCCAGCTGGCGGGCGGCGTGGACGAGGTCGTCGTCGACCAGGTCGGGCGACCGGTCGACCCACCGGGCGTGATCCTCCTGGAGGACCCGGGGCAGGCGGCCGACCTGGCGGCGGGTGAGTGGCGGCAACCGCCGCCGGACGGCGAGGGTGGTGGGTGTGACCAGGCGGGCGGCGCCGAACTGGCAGCATCGGGTGACGGTCCGGGGGAACGCGCCCGACGCCCCGGGCCGCCGGCCGAGGCCGATGGCCGTGGCGCAGGCATCGAGGTCGAGGCGGGTGCCGGCGGGCTCGGCCTCGAGCCGGTCGACCAGGTGGCGGAGCAGCCAGGTGGCCGACGGGCCGAGGATGCCGAGCCAGAACCGCTCGACGTAGACCCCGCGGGGGTCGTAGCCGACCTGGTCGATGACGGCGTCGGCCCACGGGACGACGAACAGGGACGACGCGTGGCGCGGGATGGTGCGCAGGGGCATGGCGGAGTGGTCTCCGAGGACGCGGTGGCAGCACGGGGGGAAGTCCAGGAGGGGAAAGACTCTTGATGACTTTCAATCCTTCTCACGGCATCGCTAGACTGTCAAGTGTGGAGGACGAAGGCCGCACCAACGAAGGTGACATCGACGACGGTCGGATAGCCGAGGTCCGGGGGTGGATCGACGACGCTACGACCGTCGTCGTGCTCACCGGCGCCGGCATCAGCACCGACAGCGGCATCGCGGACTTCCGGGGGCCGAAGGGGATCTGGACCCGCAACCCCGAGGCCGAGAAGCGGGCGACGTTGCAGTACTACATGTCCGACCCGGCGGTCCGCCGGAAGAGCTGGCTCGACCGGCTCGACCACCCGGCGTGGGCGGCCGAGCCCAACGCCGGCCACCGGGCCCTGGTCCAGCTGGAGCGACGGGGCAAGCTCGACACGCTCGTCACCCAGAACATCGACGGCCTCCACCAGGCCGCCGGGTCCGATCCGGCCCGCATCGTGGAGGTCCACGGCACCATGCACGAGGTCGTGTGCATGTCCTGCGGCGAGCGCGCCCCCATGCAGCGCGCCCTCGACCGGGTGCGGGCCGGCGAGGACGACCCCGACTGCCGCACCTGCGGTGGCATCCTCAAGTCGGCCACGATCAGCTTCGGCCAGAACCTGGTGGCCGACGACCTCGCCCGGGCGGCCGACGCCGCCCGCCGCTGCGACCTGCTGCTGGCGGTCGGCTCGACGCTGTCGGTGTACCCGGTGGCCGACATGGTGCCGGTTGCGCGGATGGGCGGGGCGCTGGTGGTGATCGTGAACGGCAGCGAGACGGCGATGGACCACCTCGCCGACGCCGTGCTCCGGGGGTCGATCTCGGAGGTGCTCCCGAGCCTGGTGGAAGGCACTATGTGACCCTGCTCACGCGAAGTGGCTAACGTGCTGCCCGATGGCTGCGCTGCTGGAGGCTGCGAGGCGCCGCAATCCGTTACCCAGCGGCACCGCCGCGGTCGGGGTCGGGTTGATCGTCGCGGGGGTGTCGGCGTACGGCTTCCTGTTCGTCGCCGACAAGGCCCTCAGCAAGGCGGAGTACTCCCCGCTCGGGGCCCTGTGGAGCCTCGTCTTCCTCGCCGGGCCCGGCCTGTTCCTGCCGTTCGAGCAGGAGATCAGCCGGGCCCTGGCTGAACGGCGGGCCCGGGGCATCGGCGGCGCCCCGGTCGTCCGCCGGGCGGCCACGCTCGGCGTCGGGCTCCTCCTCGGCGTGCTGGTGCTGCTCATCATCCTGGCCCGATGGATGGTCGAGCACCTGTTCGACGGCCAGATCCTGCTGCTCGTCGGCCTCGCCCTCGGCCTCGCCGGCGCGCTGGCCGGGCACGTGACACGCGGCTCGCTGTCGGGCACGTCCAACTTCAAGGGCTACGGCACGTACCTCGGCGCCGACGGCTTCATCCGGGTGCTGGGCGCGGTGGCCTGTGCGCTGATCGGCTTCACCGCCGCCGGGCCGTTCGGCATCGCCATCGGAGTCGCCGGACTCCTGGCCGTGCCGGTCGCCCTCCGGGTCCAGCGCCCGCAGCTGGACGAGGGCCCAGACGCCCCGCTCAGCGAGATCGGCAGCGCCCTCCTCCTGCTGCTGGCGGCGTCACTGTGCGCGTTCGCGCTGATGAACATCGGGCCGGTGCTGGTCAAGCTGCTGGCCGACGACTCCCAGGCCGAGGCGGCCGGCCGCTTCGTCAACGGCGTCGTCATCGCCCGGATCCCGCTGTTCCTGTTCCAGGCCGTGCAGGCCTCGCTGCTGCCCAAGCTCTCGACGCTCGCCCACTCCGGCCAGCTGGTCGACTTCCGGTCCGGCCTGAAGCGGCTGCTGGTGGCCGTGGCCGGGCTGGCGGCTGTGGGCACGGCCGCCGGCGCCGTGCTCGGCCCGTTCGTGGTCGAGATCATGTTCCCCGGCGCCGACCTCGGCTCCCGGACCATGGGCCTGCTGGCCGCCGGCGCGGGCCTCTACATGCTGGCCATGGCCTGCGCCCAGGCCCTCATCGCCCTCGGCGGGCACGTCGACCAGGCGATCGGCTGGGGCCTCGGCTGCCTCGCCCTCGCCATCACGGTGCCGATCGCGTCCCACGACCTGTTCTTCCGGGTCGAGGTCGCCCTGCTCGTCGGCAGCGCCGTCTCGCTGGCCGTGATGGGCGGGCTGCTCGTCCGGCGCCTGGCCGCCGGCGGGGCGCTGCGGGTCGACAGCGGCGACCTCATCGAGGCCATGCACGAGGTCCCGATCGAGCCCTGACGGGGCCACCGGCGGCGGGCCCGCGGCGGGGAACACCTGGCCTGGCCGGATTGTTGATCCGGTCGGTAGGCTTTTCTTCCGCCACCACCGCCGCACTGCCACGAGAGGGTGCCCGATGCCGAGCTTCCGTGAGCTGCTCGCCGCCACCAAGTCCCAGATCCGCGAGATCGACACCGCGGCCGCCGACGAGCAGCGCCGCCGGCCCGGTGCGGTGGTGCTCGACGTCCGGGAACCGGACGAGTACGAGCAGGGAGCCATCCCCGGGGCCGTCCACATCCCCCGGGGCACGATGGAGAGCTCGGTCGAGAACCGCATCCCCGACAAGTCGGCCCCGGTCATCGTCCACTGCGCCGGCGGCGTCCGCTCCGCGTTCGCGGCCCTGACGCTCGCCGAGATGGGCTACGAGGACGTCGTGTCGATGTCCGGGGGCTTCAACAAGTGGAAGGACGAGGGCCGCGACTGGACCACGCCCCGCAGGCTGACCCCCGAGCAGCGCAACCGCTACCAGCGCCACCTACTGCTGCCCGAGGTCGACGTCGCGGGACAGCTCAAGCTGCTCGACGCCCGGGTGCTGCTGCTCGGGGCCGGCGGCCTCGGCTCGCCCGCCGCCCTCTACCTGGCCGCCGCCGGGGTCGGCACCATCGGCATCGTCGACATGGACGTCGTCGACGAGTCGAACCTGCAGCGCCAGATCCTGCACAACGTCGACCGCATCGGCGAGCGGAAGGTCGACTCGGCCAAGAAGACGCTGACCAGCCTCAACCCCGACGTGAACGTCGTGACCCACGACGTCCGCCTCGGCGCCGACAACGTCATGGACATCCTGTCGGGCTACGACATCGTGATCGACGGCGCCGACAACTTCCCGGTCCGGTACCTGCTCAACGACGCCGCCCTGAAGCTGGGGATCCCGGTCGTGCACGGCTCGATCTTCCGGTTCGAGGGCCAGGTCACGGTGTTCACGCCTCACGACGGCCCGTGCTACCGGTGCTTCCTGCCCGAGCCCCCGCCGCCCGAGCTGGCGCCGTCGTGCGCCGAGGCCGGGGTCCTGGGCGTGCTGCCGGGCATCGTCGGCTCGATCCAGGCCGTCGAGGCCATCAAGCTCATCGTCGGCATCGGCGACAGCCTGTCGGGCCGCCTGCTGGCCTACGA
>JBKPHT010000231.1:0-7995 GCA_046730015.1 Actinomycetota bacterium | reverse complement strand
GCGTCGGTGAGCCACAGCCGATCGTCGACCTGCTCGGGACGAGGTAGGGCGTCGCAGTCCGGGCCCGGCCCTGGACGCGGCGCGGCCCCGCCCGGGGGCGGGGCCGGCAGCCGAGATGCGCAGATCGCGGCGCGGCTACTCGATTACTCGATGCCGCACTCCTCCTGCATGTACTCGTCGATGTTCTGCGAGGCGTCGTCGATCCGCTCGGTGTCGACGTTCTCGAGCGAGCTGGGGTCGTCGGGGTCGAAGTTCTCGAATGCCGAGACCAGGTCGTTCCAGTCCTCCTCGATCTCGGCGGGCGGGTCGAGGCGCTGCAGCTCGTCGACGAACTCCTGGATTTCTTCTTCGCCCGCCTCCGCGTCGTCGAACCGCTGGTCGAGAGCCTCGGCCTCCTCGCAGAAGTCGCCGCTGGCGCCGCTCCCACCGCCGTCGTCGTCGCCGCACGCGGCGAGGGCGAGCAGCAGGGCCGGCGCGGTGGCCAGGCCGGCGACGCGGCGCAGGCCGGGGCGGGTGGACAGGATCGTGAGCATGGCGTGAGCCTCCAAGGTGTGGCGAACGACATCAGCGGACCACGGCGGGGCGCCCGGGCCATCGGGGAGACCCCCAGGGCCCGCGGCTCGTCGCCGGGGGTCGCGCCGGATGGTCAGGTCTCCGTCTCGTCGTCCTCGCCCGGGACCACCAGGTCCCACCGGTCCAGGCAGTCCTCGCAGCGATAGACGAGCAGGTCGCCCGGCCACCACTGTCCGTCTTCCGGAGGGTACGAGACGAGGTGGGCGCGGCCGCCGCAGTCGATGCAGGTGATGACGGCGTCGACGTCCACGACCCCGGACCCTACCGGTACGGGCGACGCCGGCCGGATCGCCCCTACTCGCGGGGCCGCCCCTCGAAGCGGGCCACGCCCTCCCGGAAGCTCTCGGACATGATCACGTCGCGACCGAGCCGATCCTCGTTGGCGAGGGCGTCGGCCGCACCGAGGCCGAGGCCGTCGTAGACCGACCGCCGGTCGCTGACCACGCACGCCCATGGGAAGGCTGCGATCTCGGCGGCCAGCGCGACCGCGGCGTCGAGGGCGGTGCCGGTCGGGACCAGGCGGTCGACGAAGCCGATCCGCTCGGCCTCGACGGCGTCGATCTCGCGTCCGGTGAGGATGAGGTCGAGGGCCCGGCCCAGCCCGACGATGCGGGGGAGCCGGTAGGTGCCGCCGTCGACCAGCGGCACGCCCCAACGGCGCTCCAGGCAGCCGAACCGCGCGCCCGTGCCCGCCACCCGGAGGTCGCACCAGGCGGCCAGCTCCATGCCGCCGGCGACGCACCAGCCGTCGATCGCCGCGATCACCGGCTTGGACAGGGCCAGCCGGGTCGGGCCGAGCGGGCCGCTGTCCCGAAGCCGGGGCAGGTCCCGCAGGTTGGCGCCGGCGGAGAAGGCGTCGGTGTCGCCGGTGAGGACGGCGACCCGCGCGTCCTCGTCGTAGTCGAAGGCGACGAACTCGTCGTGGAGGCGCTGGGCCGTCGCCGAGTTAACGGCGTTGCGGGCCCGGGGCTGGTCGATGCGGATCACTCGGACGTCGCTTCGCTCCCTCATTGCCCGAGGATGCCACCCGGTACCGTGCCGCGATGCGAGTCGTGGCCGGCACCGCCCGCGGGCGCCCGCTGGTGGCGCCGCCGGGCGCCCGCACCCGGCCGACGACCGACCGGGTCCGGGAGGCGGTGTTCAACGCCCTCGGCAGTCGGGCCTCGGTGGTCGGCGCCCGGGTCGTCGACCTGTTCGCCGGCAGCGGGGCGCTCGGGGTCGAGGCCCTGTCGCGGGGTGCCGCGCACGTCACGTTCGTCGACCGCGACCGGGCCGCCCGCAAGGCCATCTACCGGAACCTGGAGGCGTGTGGGGTCGCCGACCGGGCCGACGTGGTGCCGACCTCGGTCGAGCGGTGGATCGCCACCGCCGGCGACGGCGAGCCGTTCGACCTGGCCTTCTGCGACCCGCCCTACGCCTTCGACGGATGGGTCGACCTGCTCGCCGCGCTCCCCGCGGCACTGGTGGTGGCAGAGTCCGACCGGCCCGTCCCGCTGCCCGCCGGGTGGCACCTCGACCGCGAGGCGCGCTACGGCGGGACGTGGGTGGGGTTCGCGGTCCCGCCGACGATGTCGAGGTAGGACCCCTGCCCGGGACTACGTTTGTCGCCAACGCACGCGGTCCGCCGCCTGCCCGCCACCAGGAGTCCCCGACCAGTGACGACCGTGCTCTACCCCGGGTCGTTCGACCCGATCCACAACGGCCACATCGAGATCATCGAGGTCGCTTCGAGGCTGTTCGACACCGTGGTCGTCGCGGCCGTGCGGAACCCCCAGAAGGGCGAGCCGCTGTTCACCCTGGAGGAGCGGCAGCAGCTGATCGCCGACGCCACCTCCCACCTCGACAACGTGCAGATCACGATGTTCTCCAGCCTGGTTGTCGACCTGGCCAAGGAGGTGGGCGCCGACTTCATCGTCAAGGGTCTGCGGGTGGTGTCCGACTTCGAGTCCGAGCTGATGATGGCCCAGATGAACCACGAGGTGTCCGGGGTCGACACGCTGTTCATCCCGTCGGGGTCGTCGCACTCGTACCTGGCCTCCAAGCTCATCCGGGAGATCGCCCGGTACGGGGGCGACATCAGCTCGATGGTGCCGCCGGCGGTGGCCAAGCTGCTGGCCGAGAAGTACGCCGGGCGCAAAGGAGGGGGCCAGGACGAGTGAGCGAGCGTAGCGAGCGAACCATGGGCACAGTGCGTTGCTCGGCCCGAAGGGCCGATCGTTCATTGCGCGCATCCCGAAGGGTGCGCCAGTGAACAACGACGACGACCACGACCACTCGTTCGAGCACAGCTTCGACGCCCGGGTCGCAGAGCGGGTGCCCGGGGGCGACGTCGAGGCGCTGCTGCGCGAGCTCCACGAGCTCGTCGACACCGCCCGGCCGGCACCCCTGTCGACCCAGGTCAAGGTCGACCGCGACGAGGTGCTCGACCTGCTCGACCAGGCCATCGAGCGGCTGCCCGACGAGGTGCGGGCGTCGCGCTGGCTGCTGAAGGACCGCGACGAGTTCCTCGACCGCACCCAGCGGGAGGCCGACGACATCCTGGCCGCGGCCCGGGGGCAGGCCGAGCGGATGGTGCAGCGGTCGGAGGTGATGAAGGCGGCCGAGGCCAAGGCCCGCCGCATCGTCGAGAACGCCCGAGCCGAGGCCAGCCGGCAGCGGAACGAGGCAGACGACTTCTGCGACAAGCGGCTCGCCCAGCTGGAGACCGTGCTGGAGCGGACGATGACCGTGATCTCCGCCGGCCGGGCCAAGCTCCGGGGCCCGGCGGGGGAGGGGCACCCGCCCGCCGAGCCGCGCCGCCCGGTCAACGGTCACGACGAGCGCGACGGTCACCACGACCGCGACCGGCACGACCACCCCGGGCCGGACCCGGCCCCGGGGTTCTTCGACCAGGACCGGGGGTAGGAACCGGGTGTAGAGGCCACGCGGGCCGGTCCCTAGCCTGGGGGGCGTGACCCGCCCGCCCTTCCTGGTGCCGACCGCCGAGCTGTTCGCCCGGCCCGGCTCCCGCCACGACCTCACGCTGCGGGGCCCCCTGCACGGGGTGGCCCTGTCCACGGCCTGGCTCACCGCTGACGACGTGATCGCCGACGTCGTGCTGGAGGCCCAGGGGCACACGGTGACCGTGTCCGGCACCGCGACCGGGCGGTGGGAGGGCGAGTGCCGCCGCTGCCTGGAGACCACCGGCGGCGAGGTCCAGGTCGTGCTCAGCGAGGTGTTCGAGCCCGAGCCGGTCGAGGGCGAGACCTACGAGCTGGGGCGGGACGACGTCGACCTGACCCCGGTGCTCCGGGACGCGTTCGCCCTGGCCCTGCCGCTTGCTCCGCTGTGCCGGGACGACTGCCGGGGACCCGATCCCGACGAGCACCCGGTCACCACCGAGGACGACGCCGAGCCGGCGGCCGATCCCCGCTGGTCGGCGCTCGACGCCATCCACTTCGACTGACGGCCGGTCCCTCTCGGGGCGGTTCGACGGTCGCGGTGGCGGGCCGCTAGCCTTGACCCCTCGTGCCCGCCGCCGCGGGCGAACCTCTCGCGATCCGACAGGTGGAGACGATGGCCGTCCCCAAGAAGAAGACCTCCAAAGCCAAGAGCCGCAGCCGCCGGGCGAGCGCGTGGCGCCTCGACCGCCCCGCCCGTAGCGTCTGCCCCCGCTGCAACTCGGCCAAGCTGCCCCACGTCGTGTGCGGCAACTGCGGCTGGTACGGCGGCCGCGTGGCCGTCGAGGTCGACTGAGCGAGCGAAGCGAGCGAAGCGTGAGCACGGTGCGGTGCTCGGCCCGAAGGGCCGATCGCTCATTGCGCGCATCCCGAAGGGTGCGCCAATGAGCGCCGCCGCCGCCGGTCCGCCGATGCTCCCGATCGCCATCGACGCGATGGGCGGCGATCACGCGCCCGGGGCCATCGTCGACGGCGCGCACCGGGCGGTCGCCGAGCTCGGCGCGCCCGTGGTGCTGGTCGGGCGGCCCGAG
The DNA here is from genome assembly GCA_046730015.1 of Actinomycetota bacterium. Classification (GTDB taxonomy): domain Bacteria; phylum Actinomycetota; class Acidimicrobiia; order Acidimicrobiales; family VFJN01; genus ZC4RG19. The sequence goes on along the minus strand of JBKPHT010000231.1, from coordinate 3,452 downwards.
GAGCTGGCCGACCTGCGGGGCGACCTCGAGGTGATCCCCGCGTCCGAGGTCATCGCCATGAGCGCGGATCCCGGTTCCAGCGTCCGGACCATGAAGGACTCGTCGCTGGTGCGGGCGGCCGAGGCCGTGCGCGACGACAAGGCCTCGGCGATGGTCTCGGCCGGCAACACGGGCGCCACCATGGCGTCCGCGCTGCTCCGGATGGGTCGGATCAAGGGCGTGTCCCGCCCGGCCATCGCCACCCCGATCCCCGTGCCGGGCTCGACCCCCACCGTCCTGCTCGACGCCGGCGCCAACGCCGAGTGCCAGCCGGCGTGGCTGCTGCAGTTCGCCCTGATGGGCGCCGTGTTCGCCCGCGAGCGCTACGGCATCGCCGAGCCCCGTGTCGGGCTGCTCTCGATCGGCGAGGAGGCCAGCAAGGGCAATCCGCTGGTGAAGGAGACCCACGCGCTGCTGGTCGAGGACGGGGCGCTCGACCGGGCGGGGGCCCGGTTCGTCGGCAACGTCGAGGGCCGCGACATCATGACCGAGGACGTCGACGTGGTGGTGACCGATGGATTCACCGGCAACGTCGCCCTCAAGACCCTGGAGGGCGGCATGCGGGCCCTGGTCCGCAGCGTGCTCGGTGCCCTCGGGGAGACCGAGGTGGCGGGGCCCGCGCTCGAGGCCCTGATGCCGCTGTACGCGACGGTCGACCCGGACCAGACCGGGGGCGCGATGCTGCTCGGCGTCGACGGTGTGTGCATCATCAGCCACGGGTCGTCGTCGGCCGACGCGATCGTCAACGCGGTCCGGGTCGCGCGCGAGATGGTCGAGGCCGACGTGGTCGAGCGCCTGCGGTCCGCCGTCGCCGCGGCCTGACCCGGGACGAGGTCCTTCACAAGCGCACAAAGTATGGCCTCGCTACACTCTCCCGGGTTCTAGCCGCCGACCAGGAGTCATGAGAGCGTGCCCGCCGAGACACACGTCGAGCGCAGTCCGATGGACCGCCAGCAGGTCTTCGACCTGATCCGCGACCGACTGGCCGACATCCTCGAAGTCGAGCCGTCGTCGATCCACGAGGGCGACTCCTTCACCGACGACCTCGACGCCGATTCGCTCGCGCTCATCGAGCTGGCCGAGGCACTCGAGGAGGAGCTGGGCGAGCGCAGCGTCGGGTTCCGCATCGAGGACGAGGACCTCGAGGACATCAAGACGGTGCGCGACGCCGTCGACTACGTCGTCGCCCGGCTCTGAGGGAGCCGTCATCCCCCTCCCGGTCCCACATCTCCCTGAGCTGGCCGAGCGGCTCGGCGTCGCCCTCGACGACCCCGGGGTTCTGGCCCCTGCGCTCGTCCACCGGTCGTGGTGCGCCGAGAACCCCGGCAACGACTCGAACGAGCGGCTGGAGTTCCTCGGCGACGCGGTGCTCGGGGTGATCATCACCGACCACGCCTTCCACGCCTACCCGACGCTCAGCGAAGGGGAGCTGACCGACGTCCGCAAGGCCGTCGTGAACGCCGTCACCCTCGCCGAGGTGGCCGACGAGCTCGACCTCGGCGACCACCTGCTGCTGGGCAAGGGCGAGGAGCAGTCCGGTGGCCGGGAGAAGCCGTCGATCCTCGCCGACGCGCTCGAGGCCGTGCTCGGCGCCGTCTACGTCTCCGCAGGGATGAACGAGGCCCATGACCTGGTGATGCGCCTCCTCGGCAGCCGGGTCGCCGAGGCCCACGCCGGCGGGCCCGGGGGCCAGGACTACAAGAGCCGCCTGCAGGAGCTGTCCGCCCGCCACTTCGACGAGGGCCCGCGCTACGAGACCATCGCCGAGGGCCCCGACCACGCCCGCCGCTTCCACGTCACCGTGGCCGTCGGCGGCGTCGCCCGGGGGACCGGCGAGGGCCGCTCGAAGAAGCAGGCCGAACAGGTCGCCGCCCGCGACGCCTACGCGACGCTGATGGCCCAACTGGAGACCAAGGATGCCTGAGCTGCCCGAGATCGAGACCCTCCGCCGAGGTCTCGAACGCGAGACGGTGGGGCGGCGCATCAAGACCGTCGACGTGCCGGTGGCCAAGGCCGTGCACCGCAACGGCTCCCGCAAGGCGTTCCAGGCCCGGCTCGAGGGCGCCAAGATCAAGAGCGTCGACCGCCGCGGCTCGCTGCTCGTCCTCACCCTCGACAGCGGCGACCTCGTCGTGCTCGACATCGGCGCCACCGGCCACCTGCTGCGCGCCGCGCCCAAGGACGACGTCGCCAAGGACACCGAGATCGTGGTCACCTTCACCCAGGGCGGCCAGCTCCGGATGGGCGACCCGAGCCACGCCGCCGAGGCCTTCGCCGTGACCCCGGAGCTGCTCACCGAGGAGGCACCCCAGCTCGCCAACCTCGGCCTCGACCCGGTGGCGTCGCCCGTGTCGTGGACCGCGTTCGCCCAGTCGCTGGTCAACCGGCGCACCGAGAAGCTCAAGCCCCTGCTCCTCGACCCCACATTCGTCGTCGGGCTCGGCGGCCTGTACGCCGACGAGATCCTCCACGACGCCGGACTGCGCCCCGACCGCGAGGTGTCGACGCTGTCGACCATGGAGATCCGGCGCCTCTACCGGTCGCTCGTCGAGACCCTCCACGAGGCGACCAAGCACCACGGCACGTCGACCGAGGAGCACCCGTTCGCCGACCTGCACGGCAAGCAGGGCGGGTTCCAGGAGGAGCTGCAGGTGTGGGGCCGCGACGGCGAGCCGTGCCGGCGCTGCCGGCAGACCGTGACCAAGCAGCGGAGCGGCGGCCGCGTCACCTACTGGTGCCCGAGCTGCCAGGTGTGACGGGCTGATGGTCCCCGAGCTGGGTGGAGCCCTCGCGTAGCGTGGGATTCCGATGTTCCTCAAGGCGCTGACCCTCAAGGGGTTCAAGTCCTTCGCGGAGTCGACCGTCCTCGAGATGCAGCCGGGGGTGACGGTGGTCGTCGGGCCCAACGGGTCCGGCAAGTCCAACGTCGTCGACGCCATCGGCTGGGTGCTCGGGGCCCAGGCCCCCTCGGCCGTGCGGAGCCAGAGGATGGAGGACGTCATCTTCGCCGGCACCACCAAGCGCGCCGCGCTGGGCCGGGCCGAGGTCAGCCTCACGATCGACAACGGCGCCGGCCTGCTGCCGATCGAGTTCAGCGAGGTGACCGTCACCCGCACGTTGTGGCGGTCGGGGGACAGCGAGTACGCCATCAACGGCGTCCCGTGCCGGCTGCTCGACGTACAGGAGCTGTTCAGCGACACCGGCGTCGGCCGCCAGCAGCACGTCATCGTCGGCCAGGGCCAGATCGACGCCGTCCTCAACGCCCGGCCCGAGGACCGGCGGCTCATCATCGAGGAGGCCGCCGGCGTCCTCAAGCACCGCAAGCGCAAGGAGCGGTCGGAGCGCCGCCTGGCCGCCACCGAGGGCAACCTCACCCGCCTCGGCGACCTCCTGCGCGAGGTCCGGCGCCAGCT
>JBKPHT010000230.1:0-12507 GCA_046730015.1 Actinomycetota bacterium | reverse complement strand
GTGATGGCCGCCGTGGCCGCCGCCGACCGGGCCGTGGGCGAGCGCCAGGCCGCCGACCCGGCGGTGGCCGACATGGCCGCCACCGTCACCGTGGCGCTGGCGGAGCCGGGCGGCGACGCCTGGCTGGTCGCCAACGTGGGCGACTCGCCCGCCTGGCGGATCGGCCCCGACCGGGTCGACCACCTGACCGAGGACCACAACGCGGCCGCCGAGCTGGTGCGGGCGGGCGCGATCACGGCCGACGAGGCCCGCCACCACCCCGGGCGGCACGTCGTCACCCAGGCGGCGGGCGGCCGGGAGCGGCCCGAGCCGGCGGTCAGCCGGGCGGTGCTGCGGGCGGGCGACCGGCTGGTGCTGGCGACGGACGGGGTGGCGGTGCTGCCGGAGGAGGCGATGATGGTGGCCGTGCTCGCCTCCCCGTCCCCCGACGCCGCCGCCCGCGCCGTGGTCGACGCCGCCCTGGCCGCCGGCACCCGGGACAACGTGACCGTGGTCGTGCTCGCCCGGTGACGCTCCGGGTGCGGGCCCACCCGGGCCCGTGGACCGCCAGCTTCGACCGGCCCGGCGTCGTCCGGATCGGGCGGGGCCGAGCGGCCGACGTCCGGGTCGGCCACCAACGGGTCCAGGGGCGGTGGACCGTGTCGAAGGAGCACGTCGAGGTGCGGTGGGACGGCGCCCGCTGGCGGACGGTGAACGTCAGCGACAAGCCGGGCCTGCTGGCCGTGTACGAGCCGGGGTACGAGGAGGTGCCACTGGAGCCAGGGCAGTCGTGGGTGCCGGTGCGGCACCGCTGGAGCTACGCCCTGGGCCGCCCCGGCGACCGGTTCCACGTCGTCTGCGTGACGAGCGACCACGCCGGGCCGGCGGTCCTGCCCACGAGCGCGGTCGCACTCCCCGGCGACGGCGCGCCCGACGGGGCGGCCGGGGACGACGACGAGCCGACCGCCGGCCTCGACGGCACGGTCGCGCTCAGCTTCACGCCGCTGGAGCGGGAGGTCATCGTCGCCTACTACGCCCCGTTCGCCGAGCTGCCCCGGCCCGCCACCCTCGAGCCCAGGCCCCACGACGAGGTGGCCCACCGGATGGGCCGGTCGCGGGACTCGACCCGCAAGGCCATCGAGCGGGTCAACCAGAAGATCCGGGCGGCGCGGGACGCCCCCGCCATCGCCACCGGGCGCAACGTCTCGGCGGAGGTCGGCCGGTGGCTGGCCCGCAGCGGCGCCCTCGACCCCGACCTGGTCCAGGCGGACTGACCGCGGGGTCGCCCGGCGGTGTGCTACGACGGGCACGGCGGGTACGGAGGGAGGCGGAGTCGCGATGTGTGACGACCACGGGCACGTCCACGTGCCGCCGGTGGAGGCGGTGCCGGCCGACGCCGGCTGGGCGGGCGAGGTGCTGCCCCTGGAGCCGGTCGACGCGGTGACGGTGCTGACCGTGTGCGACAACTCGGTCGACATGCTGCTGGTCGACCAGGGCCCGGCCAAGCGCATCGGCCTGGGCGCAGCCCTCGGGGGCGCGGTGCCGCGGCTCGACGCGCCGACGACGGAGGGCAGGTTCGCGATCGACGCCCTGCAGGCTGAGCACGGCTTCTCCGCGCTGGTCGAGGTCCGCAAGGGCGACACGGTCCGCCGGCTGCTGTTCGACACCGGCCTCACGCCGACCGGCTGCGTCGAGAACCTCCGCCGACTCGGCCGCGACCCGGGCGACATCGAGGTGATCGTGTGCAGCCACGGGCACTTCGACCACACGACCGGCCTGTCGGGCCTGGTAGCCCGCCTCGGGCGCGCCAACCTGCCGGTGATCATCCACCCCGAGTTCTGGTCGCGCCGGCGGATCGTGTTCCCCGGCGCCGAGCCGTTCGAGCTGCCCACCACCAGCCGGCGGGCCCTCGAGGGGGCCGGGTTCCAGGTCGTCGAGGAGCGGCGGCCGTCGTTCCTGTTCGACCGGTCGGTGCTCATCACCGGCGAGGTCGACCGCACCACCCCGTTCGAGCACGGGATGCCGTTCCACGAGGCCCACCGCGACGGGGCCTGGGTGCCCGACCCGCTGGTGCTCGACGACCAGGCGATGGTGGTCGACGTCGCGGGGCGGGGCCTGGTGGTGGTCACCGGGTGCGGCCACGCCGGCGTGGTCAACGTCTGCCACTACGCCCGGAGGCTGACCGGGGTCGACGCGGTCCACGCGGTGATCGGCGGCTTCCACCTCAGCGGCCCGGCGTTCGAGCCGATCATCGGCGACACGGTCGAGGCCCTGGCCCGCCTCGCGCCTGACGTGGTGGTGCCGGCCCACTGCACCGGCTGGCGGGCCATGCAGGCGATCGCCGGGCGGCTGCCGGACGCGTTCATCCCCAACAGCGTCGGCACGTCGTTCGACCTGGTCGGGGCGGGGGCGGCCTGAGAGCGGCCACAGGCGGGGGCGCCCGACCGTCACCCGCGGCCCGTAGACTGTCCTGCCTATGTCGTCGCCCCGTGTCGTCGCCGTCGCGCCCGGTTCCGCGGCCGCGCGCGCCGGCCTGGTGGCCGGCGACGAGATCGTGTCGATCAACGGCGAGGTGCCGCGCGACCTGCTGGAGTGGCGAGCGCTGGTCGACGAGCCCGACCTCGACGTCGAGTTCCGCCGGGGCGGCCTCGAGACCCGGGTGGCGGTGGCCAAGCGGGCCGGGGAGCCGCTCGGCGTCGACGTCCACTCCGCCGTGTTCGACCGGGTGCGGACCTGCGACAACCACTGCGAGTTCTGCTTCATCTACCAGCTGCCGACCGGCCTCCGGCGCAGCCTCTACCTCAAGGACGACGACTACCGGCTGTCGTTCCTGTACGGGAATTTCACGACGCTGACCCGGTTCACCGAGTCCGACCTCGAGCGGGTGGTCGGCGAGGGGCTGAGCCCCCTGTACGTCAGCATCCACGCCACCGACCCCGAGGTCCGGACCGCCATGCTCCGCAACCGGCGGGGCGCGACCAGCCTGCGGTGGCTGCGGGCTCTGCTCGACCACGGCGTCGAGGTGCACGGCCAGGTGGTCGTGTGCCCCGGGGTGAACGACGGCGCGGTGCTGGACGACACGCTCGCCGGCGTGCTCGACCGCTACCCCGAGCTGGCCTCGGTCGCGGTGGTGCCGCTGGGGGTGAGCCGGTTCAACACCGAGGCCCGCATGCGTCCCCACCGCCGGGACGAGGCGGCGGCGGTGGTCGACGCGGTGGCCGATTGGCAGGACGTGTACCTCGCGGTGCTGGGCCGGCGGCTGGTGTTCGCGGCCGACGAGTACTACCTGCTGGCCGACCGCCCGTTCCCGCCGGGCGCGCACTACGGCGACTTCCCCATGCACGAGGACGGCATCGGCATGGCCCGGGCGTTCGAGGCCGAGCTGGCCGGCGGGGCCGGGCCGGACCGGTCCGGCGACCCCGAGCGGGGCGGCTTCTTCCGCTCGGCCGACGCCGGCTGCGGCGTGGCGGTCGCGGCGACGGGGCGTGACGTGTCGGGGTCGAGCGGCGCCGACTACGAGCCCTACCGTGCGGTACGGGCCACCGGCGACCAGCTGCTCCGCATCGCCCCCAGCCGCCGGGCCCCGGTGGCAGTTCTGACCGCCCCCTACGGCGCCCGGGTGCTGGAGCCCCTCGTCGCCGGCCTGGGGCGGCCCGACATCCGCGTCGTGACCGTCGAGAACCGCTACTTCGGCGGCAACATCGGCGTCACCGGCCTGATGGTGGGGGAGGACCTCGCCCGGGTGCTGGCCGCCCAGCCGGAGGGGCACCGATACCTGGTGCCCGACGTGTGCCTGACCCAGGGCGTGTTCCTGGACGGCACGGCGCCGGCCGACCTGCCCCGCGCGGTCGAGGTGGTGCCCACCGACGGCGCGGCCCTGCGGGCCGCGCTCGGGATCGGGGCCTGACCGTGGCCCTCCCCGTGGTCGCCATCGTCGGCCGGCCCAACGTCGGCAAGTCGACCCTGCTCAACCGGGTGTTGGGCCGACGCGCGGCCATCGTCGAGGAGCAGCCGGGCGTCACCCGCGACCGCAAGGACGTCGAGGCCGACTGGCTCGGCCGCCGCTTCCGGCTGGTCGACACCGGCGGCTGGATGGTGGGAGGCGACGACCTCGACGCGAAGGTCAGCGCCCAGTCCGAGCGGGCGATCGCCGACGCCGACGTCGTGCTGCTCATCGTCGACGTCGTCACCGGCTCCACCGAGGACGACGCCCGGGTGGCGGAGCTGCTGCGGCGCTCGGGCAAGCCGGTGCTGCTGGTGGCCAACAAGGTCGACGACACCGGGCGCGAGAACCAGATGTGGGAGCTGATGACCCTCGGCCTGGGCGAGCCCCACCCCGTGAGCGCGCTCCACGGGCGGGGGACCGGCGACCTGCTCGACGCCGTGGTCGCCCTGCTGCCCCCGCCCGCCGACGACGAGGCAGCCACCGGGGACGCCGCCGCCACCGGGGACGACGCGGCCGACGGCACGATCGCGGTGGCCATCGTCGGGCGGCCCAACGTCGGCAAGTCGACGCTGTTCAACCGGCTCACCGGCGACGACCGGTCGGTCGTCCACGAGCAGCCGGGCACCACCCGCGACACGATCGACACGGTGGTCGAGACCGAGGTCGGCCCGCTCCGCCTGGTCGACACCGCGGGCATGCGACGCCGCTCGAAGATCGGCGAGGGCACCGAGTACTACTCCCTGGTCCGGGCCCTGCAGGCGGTCGACGAGGCCGACGTGGCCCTGCTGGTGATCGACGCCACCGAGGGCGTCACCGGCCAGGACCAGCGGCTGGCCGAGCGGGTCGCCGCCGCGGGCTGCCCGATCGTCGTGCTGCTCAACAAGTGGGAGCTGCTCGACGCCGAAGGCCGAGCCGACCTCCGCTGGCAGGTGAGCGACAAGCTGCGGTTCGTCGGCGACGCCCCGGTGCTGCCGATCACCGCCCTGTCGGGCAAGGGCGTGCACAAGTTGCTGCCGGCCCTGGCGGCGAGCGTCGACGCCTATCACCGCCGCATCCCCACCAGCCGGGTCAATGCGGTGATCTCCGACGCACAGGCGGCCCACCCGGCCCCCGCCGGCGCGAAGGTCCTCTACGCCACCCAGGGGGCGGCCGACCCGCCCACCTTCACCCTCTTCGTCAACCGCGAGCTACCCCGCACTTACCTCCGCTACCTCGAGCGGAAGCTGCGTGAGGCGTTCGACCTGGGCGCCACCCCCGTCAAGCTCCGGGTCCGGCGGCGCGGTGAGTGACAGGCTCGTGACAGTCGGTACCTCGGCCTCGCCGCACCCGTTAGCATCGTGAGCTACATGCAGCCGATCCTGGCCCTCGTTGGGGTCGCTTCCCTCATCGCCGCCATCGTGTGGGGACGATCGACGCGCCGATTGCACGTGGTCTGGAAGCGCGTCGAGGCGGAGCACGGCCCCGAGGCGCCAGTGTCCGTGCTGGCGCGCTCGGCGTTCCGCAAGGACCTCCACTCCGCCTGCCTCTACGCCGTCCTGGCCATCGCCGCGGTGGGGGTGGCGGTGGCGGGCGAGGACATCCCGAGCCTGCTGTTCGTCCTGGTGCTGGTGCCGGTGGCGCTGTCGATCGCCTTCGGCCGCGACTTCGCCCGCGAGGCCCGCTTGGCGGAGGACCGCACGCAGGTGGAGCGGCGGGCCGAGGAGGTGCTCAGCCAGCAGGAGCTCGCGCCCAAGCGGTGGGCGGCCCGCCTGGCCCCCGAGGACCTGCCCGACTTCGCGGGGTTCGAGTTGGGCCGCGTCTACCAGGCGGGCACCGGCGTGATGGCCGGCGACTTCTACGACGTGTTCCGGCTCGGCCCGTCCCGCATCGCGGCGGTGATCGGCGACGTCACCGGACGGGGCATCGAGGCGTCGATCACCGCGTTCCAGGCCAAGTACCTGCTCCGGGTGTTCCTCAAGCAGTACCGCGACCCGGCCCAAGCGCTGGAGGAGCTCAACACCCAGATGGCGGCACCCGAGCGGATGGAGGAGTTCATCTCGCTCGTCGTCGTGGTGTTCGACATCGACGCCGGCACCCTCCGGTTCGCCTCGGCCGGACACCCGGCGGCGTGGCTGTGGCACGACCGCGAGGTCCGGCCGCTGCGGTCGACCGGCCCCCTGCTCATGCTCGACCCGGGCGGGCAGTACCACAGCCGCGAGATCCCGCTGAACACGGGCGACCTGCTGCTGCTGTACACCGACGGACTGGCCGAGGTCCGCAACGGGGAGCAGATGTTCGGCGAGGAGCGGATCGCCAACTCCCTGCGCCGCGATCCCAACGTGGAGGCCGGCGTGCTGTGCAAGAACCTGCTGGAGGCGGCGCGGGACTTCGCGTCCGAGACGATGGGCGACGACGTGGCCATCCTGGCCATCCGTCGCAGCTGAGGTGGGGGCAGCCGCCGACCCCATGGCCGACGTTCCGGAGCCCGAGGTCCCGCCGACCGGGCCCGCGCCCCACACGAGCGAAGAGCTGGCCCGGGTCACCGGCAGGGCCCTGGCCGGGAACCTGGCCAAGGTCGGCGACAAGCTGGCCGCCCAGAACAAGCTGTTCGTGCGCGACCGGCTGGCCCTGCTGCTCGATGCCGGGTCGTTCGTCGAGGACGGCCTGCTGGCCAACAACCGGGCCGCAGACCTGCCGGCCGACGGGGTGGTCACCGGGGTCGGACGGATCGAGGGCCGGCCGGTCTGCGTCATGGCCAACGACCCGACCGTGAAGGCCGGCTCGTGGGGCGCCCGGACGGTCGAGAAGATCGTCCGGCTGACCGAGCACGCCCTCCGCCACGAGCTGCCGGTGTTCTGGCTCGTCGACTCGGCGGGGGCCCGGATCACCGACCAGGTCGAGCTGTTCCCCGGCCGCCGGGGCGCCGGCCGCATTTTCTACAACCAGGTGAAGCTGTCGGGGCGGGTGCCCCAGATCTGCTGCCTGTTCGGGCCGTCCGCGGCCGGCGGGGCCTACATCCCGAGCTTCTGCGACATCGTGTTCATGGTCGAGGGCAACGCGTCGATGTACCTGGGATCGCCCCGGATGGCCGAGATGGTCATCGGCGAGGTCACGTCGCTGGAGGAGATGGGCGGCGCCCGGATGCACGCCACCGTGTCGGGCTCGGGCGACAACCTGGCGGTCGACGACGAGGACGCCATCGACCAGGCCCGGGCCTGGTTCGGCTACTTCCCCCAGCGGTGGCGCGACGACCCGCCGCGGTTCGAGCCCCGGCCCGCGGCCCGGGAGCTGACCGCGGCGATCGTCCCGGCCGAGGAGCAGGTGGCCTACGACGTCCACGACGTGATCGACGCCCTGGTCGACGAGGAGTCGTTCTTCGAGAAGATGCCGCTGTTCGCGCCCGAGCTGGTCACCGGCCTGGGGCTGCTCGACGGCCGGCCGGTGGGCATCGTGGCCAACAACCCGATGCACAAGGGCGGGGTGCTGTTCGTCGACTCGGCCGACAAGGCGGCCCGGTTCGTCTGGCTGTGCGACGCGTTCAACATCCCGCTGGTGTTCCTGGCCGACGTGCCCGGGTTCATGATCGGCACCGAGGTCGAGCGGACCGGCATCATCCGCCACGGGGCCAAGATGGTGACCGCGGTGAGCGAGGCCACGGTCCCCAAGGTGTCGGTGATCCTGCGGAAGGCGTACGGCGCTGGCCTCTACGCGATGTCCGGCCCGGCGTTCGAGCCGGAGGCCACCCTGGCCCTGCCGACCGCCCGCATCGCCGTGATGGGGCCGGAGGCCGCGATCAACGCCGTGTACGCCAACAAGATCGCGGCGATCGACGACCCCGACGAGCGGCAGCAGTTCGTCGCCGAGCAGCGGGCGCTCTACGAGACCGATGTCGACCTGCTGCGCCTGGCGTCGGAGCTCGTCATCGACGCCGTCGTCGATCCCTCGCAGCTGCGGGCCGAGCTGATCCGCCGCCTCGCACTCGCGCGCGGCAAACACCGTGATTTCGCGGATCGCCGCCATGGAATCCCACCGGTCTGAGCCATCCGAGGGTTTGATGCAGGACAGGGTGGCGCGAAACCCTCGGGTGCAGATCCGCGATGTAACGGCGCGCGACGGGCTCCAAGGCGAGCGGCCAGTGGAGGTGAGGGACCGGGTCGAGCTCGTCCGCCGGCTCTTGGCGGCGGGCTTCGGGGACGTCGAGGTCGCCTCGTTCGTCTCGCCGAAGGCGGTGCCGGCGATGGCGGGTGGCGCCGACGTCGTCGCTGCCGTCCTGCCCGACCTGCCGCAAGGCGCCACCGCGTGGGCGCTCGTGCCCAACGTGAAGGGGGCCGAGCTGGCGATGGAAGCAGGCGTCGACCACCTCACGATCACGGTGTCGGCGTCGGCGGCGTACAGCGAGAAGAACGTCCACATGACGATCGAGGAGGCCCTCGCCCAGGTGGAGGCGATCCGCGCCGCCGCCCCGACCGCGGTGCTCGATGAGGTGATCTCGTGCGCGTTCGGGTCGCCGTTCGACGGCGAGGAGGTCACGCCGGACGACGTCGCCTCGTTCGTCGACCACGCCCGCGCCGCCGGTGTCGATCAGGTCACCCTGGCCGACACCACCGGCGTGGGCACGCCGACGCGGCTCGCCGCCGTCCTCGACCGGGTGGGCACCGACGTCGGGCTGCACCTCCACGACACCCGCGGCACCGCCCTGCTCAACGCCTGGACCGCGCTCGGGCGAGGCGTGACCCGCTTCGACACCGCGCTCGCGGGGCTCGGTGGCTCCCCGTTCGCCCCCGACGCCGGCGGCAACCTGCCGACCGAAGCGCTGGCGCAGCTGTTGCGGGCCGAAGGCTTTGACACCGGGCTCGACGTCGGCGCCGTGCTCGACGCCCGCAACTTCGTTCGCTCGGTCCTCAGCCCTTCGTCGCCCCGAGGGTGAGGCCCCGTACGAACTGTCGTTGGAGGATGAGGAACACGAAGATCGTCGGGATCGCGATGATCACCGATCCGGCGGAGAGCAGGTTGTAGTCGGTGAAGAACTCGCCCCGGAGGTTGTTGAGCGCGCTGGTGATCGGGAACTTGTCGCCGGTCTGGAGCAGCGCCGTCGCCAGCAGGAACTCGTTGTAGATGAAGACGACCTCGAGGGCGGCGAGGGCGCCGAGCGCCGGGCGGCACAGCGGCAACGTGATGCTCCAGTACTGGCGGAACACGCTGGCCCCGTCGACCTGAGCCGCTTCGTACAACTCTCGCGGCAGTGTCTTCATGTAGTTGCTCAGCACGAAGGCGCAGAACCCGGTCTGGAAGGCGATGTTGACGAGGATCAGCCCGAGGAAGCTGTCGAGGAGCGTGCCCGACTCGCTGATGAACGAGGGTACCGGGATCTCGCGGAACATCCGGTACACGGGGATCACCAACGCCTGGGGCGGGAGCAGGTTGGCGGCGGTGAAGAACCCGAGCATCGCCAGGTTGAACCGGAACGAGAACCGGGACACCACGAAACCGATGCCAGACGCCAGGGCCAGGGTCATGACCACAACTGGAATCACGATGATCAGCGAGTTGACGAAGTGCTGCGTCATCTCGCCGCGCCGCCACGCATTGGCGTAGTTCTGCAGGGTGAACCCCCCGAGGGAGGCATAGCCGTGGGCCTGGGTGTAGGCGTAGTCGCGGAACGAGTTGAAGACGGCCCACAGGAGTGGGAAGAGCCACCCGACGGCCACGACGATCAGGAAGACCTGGAGGACGATGCGTTTGCGGCGGCGCTTGCTCTTGCCGACAGTCACCGGGCGCGTCGTCGGCGGCGCCTCACTGAACGTCACCGTCGCCGTCGCCGCCGTCATCGCTGTCTCTGGTCTCCGCGGAACACGGCGATCAGGTAGATCGTGATGAACACCGATGAGATCACCAGCATGATCGTCGCCAGCGCCGAGCCAAAGCCGATGCGGCTCGCTTCACCGATGATGTTGCTCAGGACGAGCGCGGAGATCAGTTCGAGCCCGTTGCGCCCGCGGTTGATGACCCATACGAGGTCGAAGGCCCGCAGCGACTCGATGACGGTGATCACGAGGATGACGATGTTCACCGGGCGCATGACCGGGAAGACCACCTTGAAGAACGTCTTCACTTCGTTGGCCCCGTCGATGGCGGCGGCCTCACGCAGGTTCGGGTCGACGCTCTTCAGCCCGGCGAGGTAGAGCAACATGATGTAGCCGATGTGGCGCCAGCTCGCCGCGACGAGCACGGCCCAGAGGTTGATCTTGGGGTCGCCGAGCCAGTCGGTCTTCCGGTTGAGCACCTCGTTCAACAGTCCCTGGTCCCGCGAGTAGATCAGCTGCCAGATGAAGCCGGTGAGGGCCAGCGAGATCACGACCGGGAGGTAGAACGCGGTCTGGTAGAAGCGGCTCCCGGCCAGCTCGCGGTCGAGCAGGACGGCGAAGAACATGCCCAGCGGCGTGGCGACGAAGAAGAACACGGCGAACCAGATCAGGTTGTGCCGGATCGCCGGATCGAAGGGCGGATAGATGTTGACGATGTCGTGGTAGTTCCGCGTCCCGATCCACTGGATGTCGGAGAACCCCCCGTAGCCGTCCCACCGGGTGAACGACAGCAGTACGGAACTCAGCGCCGGGAGCCAGACGAGGGCGAGGACGAGGAAGGTGGGGATGCCGATCATCCACCCGACCGTCCACCGGTCGCGGCCGGACAGTGATCCGAAACCGCGCCGGCTCATGGCGTCATGATCGCACGACCAAGGCGAGGCATCAGTCGGTGAAGATGGACTTCTTCTGGGCCTCGATGCTCTTGGTCAGCCCGTCGATGTCATCGGGGTTCTTGATGAATTCCTGGAGGGAAGGGATCATGACCGTGGACGCGAAGTCCGGCCGGGTGTCGCGGTCAAGGAACTGGGCGATCGACTCCGCCCCCCCGACCAGCTCGACAGCACGGTTCTTGAGGTCGGTGAACATGCTCGTGTCGGCACCTGAGTTGGCAGCGATCTGGCCGGGGTCGTTGGTGTTGATGATCGTCCCGCAGTCGGCCGACCCGAACCAGGTCAACAACGCCTGCGCCCCCTCCTCGTTGCTCGGGTCGGCGGCCATCATCATCCCGTCGATGGGGGCGTCGATGGAGCCGGCGCCGACGTTGGAGTCGATTTCCGGGTAGTTGAAGAAGTCGAGGTCGCCGATGTCGGCCTCCGGGAACTGCTGCGACACGAACAGGCCGAGGAGGTACATCCCCGCCTCCTTGGCCACCAGCGACTGGGCAGCCTCCTGCCACGTCCGCCCGAGCGCGTCGGGCTGGTGGTAGGGAAGGATGCCCTTCCAGGTGTCGAACACCTTCTTCACCTGATCGGACTCCCACGACTCGTCGCCGGCCATCAAACTGACGTGGAAGTCGTAGCCGTTGATGCGCATGTTCAAGATGTCGAAGGTGCCCATCGCCGGCCAGCCGTCGATGTCGGCGAAGGCGAACGGGACGAGCCCGTCGTCCTGCATCGTCTGCGCGAGGGTCGTCAACTCGTCGAAGGTCGTCGGCACCTCGTAGCCGCCATCCTCCCAGACCGACTTCCGGTAGAAGATCGCCCACGGGTAGTAGGACTGCGGGACGAAGTACTGCTTGCCGTCGCTACTGGTCGACGCGGCCTTGAAGGCGTCGGTGAAGCCGGTGAGGTTCTCCCACACGGAGCTGACGTCGCCGGCGAGGCCCCGCTCGGCGAAGAACTGCATGCGGTAACCGGCGAACCATGTCCAGACGTCGTCGGGGTTGCCCTGGAGGTAGTTGGAGATGTTCTCCTGGAACGTTTCGTGCTCGATCGTGTTGATCGGCACCTCGGCGTCCGGATTGGCGTCGGTGAACGCGGCGACCATCTTCGCCAGCACGTCCTTCGGGACGTCGTCGGAGGCGTTGGACCCGAGGGTGATCGTGCCCGAGGCAGCGGGGATCGAGCCACCACCGGTGCCGGCGGTCGCCGTCGTCCCGGGGGCTGCGCCGGTGGTCCCCGGAGCGCTGGTCGTGCCGGCAGACGTTCCGCCGCTCGTCGTCGCCGACGTGCTGTCATCGTCGTCCCCGCCGCAGGCGGCGAGTGAACCGCCGAGGCCGAGCAGAGCTCCGGCCCCGAGGGCGCGGGTGATCACGGCGCGCCGGCTGAGGGCCTGGACCGAGGGCGGGACGAGCCGGGCGAGGTACTCGGCCTGGGTGCGCGGACGAGACATGGGTCTGCTCCTTTGGAGGGGGCACCCGCTCACCGCCCCCAGCGGCGAGTTCGAACAGTTTCCCCCGTTTCAGGACAAGTTTCCACGCGGCCGAACAATTGTCAAGGGTCAGAAAGGTAGAAATTGTTGGAATCTGCGCGAGTCGTGTTGATTTCGGCGAGCGAAACTGCCACCGTTGGCCGGGTGGCGTGGGGGATGCGCGAGATGGCCTTCGGCGGTGACTACAACCCCGAGCAGTGGCCCGAGCAGGTCTGGGCCGAAGACGTCGAGTTGATGCAGGCCGCCGGCGTCAACTTCGTGACCGTCGGTGTGTTCGCGTGGGGCCGGCTACAACCGCGACCGGACACGTTCGACGGTGCCTGGCTGGGCCGGGTCCTCGATCTGATGCACTCGGCCGGGATCAAC
>JBKPHT010000229.1:0-11354 GCA_046730015.1 Actinomycetota bacterium | reverse complement strand
GGCGACCACTACGTCGCCCGCGTGGCCACGCTCGGCGGGCGCGACGTCGTCACCACGACGGGTAACCGCTTGGGCGCCGACGTCGCCCTCGAGGATCTCGGGGCCGGTGACATCGACACCCTGCTGGTCGCCGGCACGCCGAACTGGCACCTGCTCCTGGCGCCCGAGCTCGCCGCCCAGGTGGCTCGCCTGGCGCCGCGGAGCCGGCGCGTCGTCTCGGTGTGCACGGGCACGTTCGCGCTGGCCGCCGCTGGGCTCCTCGACGGCCGGCGAGCCGCGACCCACTGGCGGCATGCTGCGGCCCTGGCCAGGGAGTTCCCGCACGTCAGCGTCGACCCCGAGGCCTTGTTCGTGCGTGACGGCAACGTGTTCACCGCCGCCGGCATCGCCGCGGGCATCGACCTGGCGCTCGGCCTCGTCGAGGACGACCTGGGCGCCGACGTCGCCCGCACCGCCGCCAAGGTTCTCGTCGTCTTCCTCCAGCGCCCCGGCGGTCAATCGCAGTTCAGCCAGTGGACCGCGGCTCCGGCAGTCAAGAGTGAGCCGCTGCGCTCGGCCCTCGACGCGGTGGCGCTCGACCCGGCGGGCGACCACACCTTGCGCGCCATGGCGGAACGAACCAACTTCAGCATCCGCCACCTCAGCCGACTCTTCGAGGAACAGGTCGGGGTGACGGCCGGTGCCTACGTCGAGCGGGTCCGGGTCGAAGCCGCCAGGGCGATGCTCGAGAGCGCCGACGAAGGCCTCCCCGTCGTCGCCGACCGCACCGGGTTCGGGTCGACCGAGACGATGCGCCGCGCCTTCCTGCGCGAGCTCGGCGTGACGCCCGGCGCCTACCGGGCGCGATTCCGGACCACAGGCATCAAGGACGATCGCCGCGCCGGCGATGGCCCCGACGTCTGGCCGGACACGTTCCACCGCGTCCCCGTCTCTCCCCCCGCCTGAGGCCCGACCCCCGCAGTGCCTCTACCGGTGGGAGGAGTGACGCATGCGGGTCGGCGAGCGCCGGGGAGAGCTCGCCAACGGTTGCCGGCACCAGGCTCGCGCTCGGTGGCGGCCCTGTCGTCCTGGCGCGTGCGGTCGACAGTCAGGGTTCAGCTCGGCCGCAGCAGCGAGTACGCGACGAACTGGCGGAGGAAGCGGGCCCGCTCCGCCCGCGACCGCTCGGGCGACGTCTCCATGGTGAGCAGGCCGACGGTGACGACGACCAACCACTCGGTGGCCTCCGTGTCGGTGATGTCCTCACGCAGCCGCCCGCTCGCCGACAGCCGTGCGAGAAAGGGCGTGACCAACGGCGTCGCCAGCGCGGTGAACGCTTGCGGACCCCCGCCGATGCGTGCGACCGCCGCCGTGGCGCCGTGACCCTCGAGCGCTTCGTACCACCACTCGTGCCTGATGGCCTCGACCGTCCGCAGAACTCCTTCGGCGATGGCCTCGGCCGGATCGGTCACGTGCGCGAGGTCGCGCTCGATCTTGGCCGAGCGCACCCGCGCCAGGCGGACGAGGACCTCCCGCACCAACTCGTCCTTGTCCGCCACGTAGCGGTAGACCGTGGCACGCGAGCACCCGGCCCGTTGGGCCACCTCGTCGATGCGGACGCCGAGCGGTCCGTTGACCCGCATGACGTCCTCGGTCGCGTCGATCAACCGAGCGCGCAGGTCGTCCGCCGGGGTGAGCGACGCCGGCGTCGCGATCGATTCCTCCATGCTGTCGACCCCTTGCCGGGAACCTGACGCCATGTTAGCTTGCCTGAGACAGAAATGAATTCTGTCTCACGTTTCTTCTCCGGGGGAAGGGGACGCGCCGTGGAGCAACCGGACGCCGCCGGGCGGTACGTGGTGATCTCGGCCGACTGCCACGGAGGCGGCGATCTGCAGGACTACCGGCCCTACCTCCCGTCGGCCTACCTCCCGACCTTCGACGAGTGGGCGGCCACCTTCGACAACCCCTATCCCGACCTGCAGGGGCCGAACGGTGGTCGCAACTGGGACAGCGAGCGCCGGCTCAAGGAGCTGGAAGCCGACGGCGTCGTCGGCGAGGTCATCTACCCCAACACCATCCCCCCGTTCTTCCCGGCGGCCTCGCTCGTGCACCAGCCGCCCGCGGCCAACGCCGGCGACCTCGAGCTGCGGTGGGTCGGGCTGCGAGCCCACAATCGCTGGCTGGCGGACTTCTGTGGCGAGACCCCCGGGCGCCGCGCCGGCATCGCGCAGATCCTCCTGCACGACGTCGACGCGGCCGTGGCGGAGATCCGCTGGGCCGAGGAGGCCGGGCTCACCGGCGGGGTCCTGCTCCCCGGTGCGCCGCCGGGCTCGGGCCTGCCCCCGCTCTACGCGCCGGACTACGAGCCGATCTGGACGGTGTGCGAGGAGCTCGGCATGCCCGTCAACCACCACAGCGGCAGCGCCGCGCCGGACTACGGCGACTATCCCGAGGCCAAGGTCATGTTCCTGCTCGAGGTCACGTGGTGGGCCCACCGCACGCTCTGGCACCTGATCTTCGCGGGGGTGCTCGAGCGCCACCCCGACCTGCAGTTCGCGTTCACCGAGCAGGGCACCGCGTGGCTGCCCGAGCAGCTGCAGACGCTCGACTACTACAAGGCCCGCATGGCCGCACCGACCGGCTCGCAGGAAGAGGCGTTCGGCGCCGAGGTGATGAAGAAGCTGTCGCTCACGCCGAGCGAGTACTGGGCCCGCCAGTGCCACGTCGGGTCGAGCTTCATCCGCCCCGCCGAGGTCGAGCTGCGCCACCGCGTCGGCGTCGACCGCATCATGTGGGGCAGCGACTTCCCCCACCGCGAGGGGTGCTGGCCCTACAGCCGGGAACACCTGCGCCTGTCGTTCTCGGGCGTCGACCCGGTGGAGGTGCAGCAGATGGTCGGCAGCAACGCCGCCGCGCTCTACGGCTTCGACCTGGACGCGCTCGCACCCGTCGCCGCACAGGTGGGCCCGACCGTCGAGGAGGTCGCCCGACCGTTGGACGTCCTCCGTGACCTCCCCGACGACGCGCTGCGATGCCCCGTGTTCGCGGCCGCCCGCCTCGCCGCCGAGGCCTGACTCCCCGTTCCGAGCGACCCGAGAAGAGCAGACGATGACCATTCGCTATGGAGCGCGCTCCCCGCAGCAGATCGAGAACCGGGAGGTCACGGCCACCTCCGTCGGTGCGTGGTCGACGAGCTTCACCGCGATCTACGAGACCGACCCCGACGTGATCGCTGCGGTGCTCCCCCCTCCGCTCCAGCCGTCCGACGAACCGCTCGTGCGGGTCTCGATCGCGACCGTCGACATCGGCGCCGACCGGCCACCCTTCGGGGCCGGCACGTTCGCGGTGCAGGCGACGCACGAGGGCACGGTCGGCAACTACCCGCTCGTCATGCCGATGACGACCGAGCAGTCGGTGGTCGGCGGCCGCGAGACGTTCGGGGAACCGAAGAAGCTCGCCCAGATCGCGCTCGACCGAGACGGCGACAGGCTCCACGGCACGGTCACCCGGCTCGGGATCACGTTCCTGGAGCTGACCGGCGAGGTGCGCGACGAGCTGGAGCCGCCGGCCGACCGGGAGCGGGTCGACTTCTACTTCAAGTTCCTGCCGGCCCCGGACGGCAAGGGCTTCGACACCGAGCCTGCCCTCGTCTACTGCCGCCGGCAGGAGTCGGCTCGCAGGGTCGAGCGCGTCGACGGCGAGATACTGCTCCGCGAGTCGCGGTTCGACCCGGTCGTCGACCTTCCCGTGCGGCGCATCGTGGAGATGACGATGTCGGAGCGGCGGAGCATCCAGACGGGCGAGATCGTCGGGCGGGTGCCGAGCGAGTGGCTGGTGCCGTACGCCCACCAACGCTACGACGACCTGTCGCCGATCGGAGGCGACGCGCGGTGAGGGACCTGGACGGGAAGGTCGCGGTCGTCACCGGCGGCGCCAGTGGCGTGGGCCGAGCCCTGGGTGAGCGCTTCGCGCACGAGGGCATGCACGTCGTCCTGGCCGACGTCGAGCAACCCGCGCTCGACGCCACGGTCGACGAGCTGAAGGCGGGAGGCGTCGAGGTGACGGGGATCGTCACCGACGTGTCCGTCCTGGCGTCGGTCGAGGCCCTGCGCGACCACACGCTCGAGCGGTTCGGCAAGGTCCACCTCCTGTGCAACAACGCCGGCGTGGGCGCCGGCGCCGAGGGACACCTCTGGGACCACACGATCAACGACTGGACGTGGGCCCTGAACGTCAACGTCTTCGGCGTGATCAACGGCATCAAGGCGTTCGTCCCGTCGATGCTCGACCACGGCGACGACGGGCACGTCGTCAACACCTCGTCCGGCAACGGCGGCGTCTCCCCCCTCCCGGGCACGCCGATCTACGCCACGACCAAGGCCGCCGTCGTCACGATCACGGAGTGCCTCTACGCGCAGCTGCAGGCGGTGGACGCGCGGATCGGGGCGTCGGTCCTGTTCCCCGGCCCGAAGATGCTGCGGACGGGGCTGTTCAGCTCGTGGCGGAATCGCCCGGCCGAGCTGGCCAACCCGACGCCCCGGACGACGCCGCCCACGACCATCGAGTCGTTCGAGCAGCGCATGGCCGACGCGGGCGTCACCGTCGAGTACACGCCGGTCGAGGAGGTCGCCGACCGGGTCGTCGACGCGGTGCGGGCCGGGCAGTTCTGGATCCTCCCCGAGAGCGACCGCGCCGATGCCCAGATCAACGCGCGGGCGGCGTCCATGCTCGCCCGGGCCAACCCCGACTACCTCCGCGACCTCACCGGCTGAAGGAAGACCACCGCCATGATCGACCAGCAGCCCTACCTCGTCATCTCGTCGGACTGTCATGCCGGCCTCCCGAACGAGAAGTACCGCGGCTACCTCGACCCCCAGTTCCGCGACCAGTTCGACGCGTACCTCGCCGACCGCACCAAGCTGCTGGAGCTGGCGCAACGCGGCCTGCTCAACGAGGAGTTCGCCGAGGAGTGGCACCACGACAACGAGGAGGGCCTCCGCGGCGGCTGGGACGCCGCCCGCCGCGACAAGGAGCTCGACGCCGACGGCGTCGTGGGTGAGGTCATCTTCCCTGACGCCGACGCGGTGAGCTCGGGTGCGTCGGCGCCGTTCGGCGCGGGTCTCGGTGCGGCGGGCGACGTCGATCCCGTCCTCCTGCTCGCCGGCGCGCGGGCCCACAACCGATGGCTCGCCGAGCTGTGCGCAGCCAGCCCGCACCGGCGGGCGGGCGTCGCGGTCGTCCCGATCTACGACGTCGACGCGGCGGTGGTCGAGATCCGGCGCGCCCGCAAGTCCGGCCTGCGCGGCGGCATCCTCATCCCGTCGATGTGGAAGCCTCACCCGCCGTACCACGACGAGCGCTACGACCCGGTGTGGTCCGTGTGCCAGGAGCTGGAGATGCCGGTGCACGTCCACTCGGGCGCGGCCGACAAGACGCAGTACGGACCACACGTCGGCATCTACACGACCGAGGTCCGCTGGTGGTCGGCCCGGCCCCTGCACTTCCTCATCTGGTCCGGCGTGTTCGAGCGCTTCCCCCAGCTGCAGTTCGTCGTCACCGAGTCGGGTGCGTTCTGGGTGCCCGACCTGCTCTGGACGATGGACACCGTGTACGACCGCGAGCACGGCGCCCGCAAGCTCGGCTCGGTCCTGACCTCGAAGATGAGCATGCGACCGAGCGAGTACTTCGACCGCAACTGCTCGATCGGCGCCTCCAACACCCGCCGCCGCGAGCTGGCCCGCCGCTACGAGATCGGCGTCGGCAACATCATGTGGGGCAACGACTTCCCCCACCCCGAGGGCACGTGGCCGCACACCCGCGAGTGGCTGCGGCGAGCGTTCCACGACGTGCCGATCGACGAGACCCGCGCCATGCTCGGGCTCAACGCCGCGGCCCTCTACCGGTTCGACGTCGACTCGCTCACCCCGCTCGCGGCACAGATCGGGCCGACGCCGGCCGAGTTCACCCAGACCGGCGACGAAGCCGCCAAGTGGGCCGAGCTCGAAGCGGCCGGTCGGCCCTGGATCACCGAGATCGAAGCGCTGCCGATCCCCGGCGGGAGCTGAGGGGAGGCGACGACGCGATGACGGCGGACACGGAGCCCACCGAGGTCGTGTTCAACCCGCTCGAGGAGGGCTACAACGAGTCGCCCTACGAGCACTACGCCCGCCTGCGGGAGCACGACCCGGTGCACTACTCCCCGCTGCTCGAAGGGTGGGTGCTCACCCGCCACGACGACGTGCTGTCGGTGCTGCGCGACCCGACGATCAGCGTCGAGCTGGCGAACGCGCAGCCGACCTCGCTCGTCGTCGGCGAGCAGGCGCGCATGGCCGAGCTGGGTCACGAACCGACCACGCTCGTGCTGCGCGACGATCCCGACCACGCCCGCCTGCGGCGTCTGATGCAGCAGCCGTTCTCGCCGCGGGCCATCGACGGCCTGCGCGAGATGATCTCCCGGCGGGTCCACGACGCCCTCGACGAGCTCATCCCGCGCCACCGGATGGACGTCATCGACGACTTCGCCTACCCCTTCCCGGTCGGCGTGTTCTGCGAGATGTTCGGCGTGCCCGAGGACGAGACGCCGCAGATGCGCGAGTGGACGAGCAAGGTGGCCAGGAACCTCGACCCCGTCATGTCCGCCGAGGAGCGCGCGGACTGCATGCAGGGCCACGACGACATGTACGCCTTCCTCGAACAGCTCATCGAGCAGAAGCGCACCCGGCCGGCCGACGACATCCTCACGTCCCTCGTCCACGCGGAGGAGGACGGTGACAAGCTGAGCCGGGACGAGCTCACCACCCAGGTCGTCACGCTGTACGTCGCGGGCCACGAGCCGACGACGTCACTGATCGGTCGGGGCCTGCTCGAGCTGCTGCGGCGACCGGACCAGATGGAGCTGCTCCGTGCCCACCCCGACCTGCTGGGCAACGCCGTGCTGGAGTTCCTGCGCTTCGACGGGCCCAACCAGTTCGTGCGCCGGATCGCGACCCGGGAGATGCAGCTCGGCGACCGCACCATCGAGGCCGGACAGGTTCTGTTCCTGTGCATCGGCTCGGCGAACCGCGATCCCGAACGGTGGGGTGACGACGCCGGCGAGCTCGACATCCGGCGAGCGGATGCCGGGCAGCACCTCCAGTTCGGCAGTGGCGTCCACCGTTGCCTCGGCGCGCACCTCGCCCGGCTGCAGGCCGAGCTCGCCCTCGGCGCGCTGCTGCAGCGGACGGCGACCATCGAGCTCGCCGGTGCGCCGGTGTGGAGCCCGCGCATGGTCATCCGCGGCCTCCAGCACCTCCCGATCTCCTACGCCGCGGCGTAGCGCGGGTGGTGCTGCTCAGGGGACTGCTTCGATCGCGGGGAGGACCTTCAGCCCGTCGAGCGCCTCGTCGCGGCCCTTGAGGTGCAGATCGAAGAAGGCGAGGGCCGCCTCGGCCACGAAGGGCGCCGACGGGCCGCTGCGGTAGGCGTCGGAGTGGTCGCCACCCTGGATCGTGAGGAAGTACTTCGGCGGCTCGGCCGCCTCGAAGACCACGTGGGACACGGCCGGCGGGATGAGGTCCGCGTCTCCATGGATGAACATCACCGGCGTGCCCCTCATCTCGGCGGAATCTTCGTCGGGGGACACGGGCAGCCCCTCGGTCAGCACGGCGTCGACCCGCTCGTCGTCGCAGCACGCGCTGAAGGCGTTGTCGAACGCCACGATCGCACCCGAGGAGTGCCCGGCGACGGCGAGGTGGTCGACATCGGCGAGGTCGGACAGGTCCTCGTCGATGCTCGTGACCACGAACGGCACGTCGCCCAGCTCGCCCTGCGCGTCGTAGGCGAACTGCGCTCCCGGGCCGCCCCGAACCGTCAGCGGGTGCCGGGGCGCGGCGACCACGTACCCGGCGCGCGCCCACAGCTCGAACGCGAGCGCGTACTGCCCCGGCTCGCCCTGCTGACCGTGGTTGAACACGATCAGGGGGAACGGCCCGTCGGCCACCGGGCCATCGGCGACCGGCGCTCCGGCGGGGTCGCCTTCGGTGGGGTACCAGAGATCGGTGACCACGGTGCGCGTAGCCGCCGCGGGCAAGGCCCCGAACGCCGGGGTCGGCCGGGAGTCATCGACGAAGGTGACCGAGCGGGTTGCCACCCGGTACGGACCGGTGGTCTCGACCGCGTGGTCGTCGCCGCACGAGACGATGCCGCCGACAGCGAGCACCACGAGGGCGGCCCGACCCGCGAACGCGAGCGACATGTCCGCTGGAGTACCCCCTCACCTGCCACCACAGTCGACGTGTCGGACCTGTTCGGTTAGCGTCACGGGCGGTATCCCACGCGTGGGACCAGCGGGAGTCACCCCCGTAGCAGCCAGGTCCGAGGAATGAGAGGAGCGCCCATGACGGCGTCTTCAGCTCCGCGAGAGCGCCAGCTCGCGATCGTGTTGGTCGACCTCGCCCGGTTCACGCAGGCGGTGGCGGGCCTCGATCTGCGAGGGCTGGCCCTGATCGTCGGGGCGTTCTACCGCACCGCGGACGACGTGGTCTCGAGCCACGGCGGTCGCGTGGTCAAGTTCGTCGGTGACGGCTGCCTCGCCGTCTTCGAACCCGACGACGTGCTGCAGGCGCTCGATGCGGTCGAGATGCTTCGGTCGCGGGTCCGGGCGCTCGGTGCGGAGCACGAGCTCGACCTGGACCTCGGGACGAACGTACACATCTCGACGGTCGCCGAAGGGGCGTTCGGCCTCGGCGGTGCCTACGAGATCGTCGGGATGGGTGTCATCCACCTGTTCCGGATGGGCGGCGGCGCCGGGACGCGCATCAGCGAACCCGTCTATCGCAGGCTGCCGAGCGACCGACGCTCCCCCTGGCGAAAGCGTCAGCCGCCGGTGATCTACGCACTGGAGCAGTGATGCGATCGCTGCCGTCAGGGATCGTCGCCTTCCTGCTGACCGACGTGGAAGCGAGCACCCAAGCCTGGAACCGATCGACGGACGAGACCGAATCGGCCCTGATCGGCCTCGACCTCGATCTCACTGCGAAGGTCACGGCCCTCGACGGATCGGTGGTGAAGGCACGTGGTGAGGGCGACAGCCATCTCGCGGTGTTCTCCGAGGCGTCCCGAGCGATCAGCGCCGCGGCGGCGCTGCAACGCCGCAGCGACACGAGTCTGTCGCTCCGAGCGTGCGTGCTGATCGGTGAGGCCCACCCTCGGGACGGCGACTACCTCAGCGTCGTGGTCAGCCACGGCGCCCGCATCCGGTCCGTCGCACACGGCGGCCAGACACTCGTGACGCGACCAGCGGTCGAGGTGGCGTCGAGGCACCTTCGCGATGGGCTCACCTTTCGCACGCTGGGACTCCATCGCATCAAGGACATTCCGGCTCCGGTCGAGCTGCTCCAGTTGTGCGGGCCGGGTCTGCGAGCCTCGTTCCCCGCACTTCGCACCCGCGCCTTCACCACCTCGGCGCTGATGGCCGTCGTCGTCGTCGACGAGGTCCGCTCGACCCGTCGAATGCGGCACCCCGACGCCCAGGTGCTGGCCTGGCAACGCTCGCTGATCCGGTCACTGCGCGACCTCTCCGACGCGCACGACGGGAGCTATCTGAAGCTCGTGGGTGACGGCTGCATCGTGGCGTTCGAAGACCCCCGAACGGCGCTTGCGTTCGCCGACGACGTGCACCGACGAGGGAGCTTCCGCGTCGGAGTGGCACTCGGTCTCATCGACGACGTCGAGGGAGAGCTCGCGGGCCGCACGGTCTTCGAGGCGTACTCGCTCATGAAGACCGCCGGTCCGGGCGACGTTCGCTGCTGCGGACTGATGGAGTCGATCTGCGCTGGCGCCACCTCACAACCTGGCCCGTAGCGCCTGTGACCCCGACGCCGGTCGTACTGTTGATCCTGTGCCCGCGACGTCGCCGGTGATCGCGATCGAGGGGCTCCGCAAGGAGTACGGACGCTTCAGAGGTCCGGCGACCGTCGCGGTCGATGGATTGGATTTGAGCGTCCCTGCGGGAGGCGTGTTCGGGTTCCTCGGTCCGAACGGCGCGGGGAAGACCACCACGATCCGGAACCTGCTCGGGTTGGCCCGTCCCACCGCGGGTCGATGCCGCGTGTTCGGTGTCGACACCCGGGGTGAGTTCCATCGGGTCCAGCGCCGGGTCGGGACGATGATCGAGACGCAGGCCCTGTTCCCCGGTTTCTCGGGGCGGCGGAACCTCAGCCTGCTCGCCGGGATGGAAGGGATCCCGGAATCGGCGGTCGACGACGCGCTGGACCGCGTCGGCCTCGCAGATCGGGCCGACGATCGCCTGGCCACGTACTCGCTGGGGATGAAGCAGCGCCTGGGGCTGGCAGCAGCGCTGCTGAAGGATCCGGAGCTGCTGGTTCTCGACGAGCCGGCCAACGGCCTCGATCCCGCCGGGATCCGGTATGTCCGCACCCTCCTACGGCGCTTCGGCGACGAGGGCCGCACGGTCTTCGTCTCCAGCCATCTGCTGGGTGAGGTCCAACAGATGTGCGACCGCGTGGCAGTGCTGTCACGGGGGAGGTGCGTCGCAGCGGGGCCCGTCGAGGAGGTGTTGGCCTCCGCGGGGATGCGAGGGGTGGTCGTGCGGCTTCACGACCTCGTGGCCGGGCGGGCCGCCCTGGAAGCGGCCGGCTATCCGGTCAGCGAGGACGGGCAGCGCCTCGTCGTCGGGGTCGACCCGACGGAGGCACCCCGCGTCGCCGAAGCGCTCGCGGCCCAGGATCTCTATCCCCTGGAGCTGCGGCCCGGAGGCGCGAGCCTGGAAGAGGCCTTCCTGACGCTGACCGGCGACACCCCACACGGCGCCGGATGACCCGGCTGGTCCGTGTGGAGGTCCGCCGCCTGGGATCTCGGCGGATCGTGAAGATCGTCGTCGGCGTCCTCGCGGTCGGCGTGGTCGCGGCGATCCCGCTCTTTGACTGGGCGATCGCCCAACAGGCGCGCATCGACCGCGACGCCGAGATCGAACGCTGCGTCGCCGCCGAGGAGCCCGAGGCCCGCGACGACGGCTTCGTCCCGCCGACCATTCCCGAGACCGTCGCCTCGCCCTCCCAGCGCGAGCGCCGCTGCCAGCAGGCGATCCCACCGGTCGACCCCGACTTCAGGCCCTCCGACGTCGAGGACGTCACCACCAACACGTCCGCGCTCCTTATCCTCCTGGGCTTCATCGTCGGGGCGTCGTTCATCGGGGCCGACTGGCAGGCGGGTGTGATCCCCACCACCCTGACCTGGGAGAACCGCCGGAGCCGGGTCTTCCTCGCCAAGCTCGCCGCCGTGGCCGTCCCGGTCTTCGCCGTCGCCCTGCTGTGGCACGCACTCTTCGACGGCGCCCTGACCGGCCTCTCGGCCCTCGAGGGCACGCTCGGCGA
>JBKPHT010000228.1:0-2743 GCA_046730015.1 Actinomycetota bacterium | reverse complement strand
CATGCCCGACTCCATCGCCGGCGACCTCGACGCCGAGTGCTCCGCCTGCACGATGGGCGCGGCCCGGATCGCCGACCTGTTCGCCCGCTACGGCCGCGCCGCGGTCGAGGCCTGCTTCGACGCCGTCGTGGCCGGCTGCGCAGAGACGTTCCGGCGCGAGCTGCTGGCCAAGATCCCCGACGGCACGTGGACCTGGGAGGACTACGCCGAGCACGACGGCGTCGACCCGCCCCGCCTCCATCGCCAGCGGATCACCCTCACCAAGACGCCCGGGAAGCTGGTGCTCGACCTCACCGGCACCGGGCCGCAGGCCAAGGGCCCGATCAACCACGCCGGCGACTACGCCGACGGCAACTTCCTCAAGAAGTGGCTGGCCCCGATCCTCCGCAATCTGGCCGACACGCCGGAGCGGATGGCCGAGCTCGACGTCAACGAGGGCGTGGTCGAGCTCGTCGACATCCGCTTCCCGCCGCCCGGGACGCTGGTCACGCCGGAGTTCCCGGCGCCGACCAACGCCCGGACCTTCGTCATCCTCCGGCTGCTCGGCGTGCTGGCCGGGGTGATCGCCAAGGCGGTCGACGGCTACATGCCGGCCGACCAGGAGACGATCCGCTACACCGGCATCTCCGGCCACGACGCCGGCGGCCGCTGGTACCTCAACCGGGAGATCCTGGGCGGCGGGTCGGGCGGGCGCTGGTACGCCGACGGCAGCGACACGATCCACGTCGTGCCGGAGTCGCGCAACCTGCCGGTGGAGTTCGTCGAGACCCGGTTCCCGGTGCGGGTCGAGGCGCTCGGCCTGGCCACCGACTCGGGGGGTGCCGGAGCCTTCCGGGGCGGGCTGGGCTACCGCAAGGACATCCGGGTGCTGCGGGACGCGAGCTTCATGTCGGTCGCCGACCGGTCGATCCTGTCGTGCTGGGGCGTCCGGGGCGGCCGGGCCGGGCGACCCTTCCGGGTGACGATCGACCCCGGCGGTTCCGCCGAGCGGGTGATGCCCGGCCTGTGCGACGGGGAGCCGGTGGCGGCCGGGGAGGTCATCCGCATCGAGACGACCGGCGGCGGCGGCTGGGGCGACCCGCTGGCCCGGGAGCCCTGGCGGGTGGCCCTCGACGTCCGCCAGGGCAAGGTGAGCCCGGCGGCGGCCCGGGACGACTACGGCGTCGTGCTGGTGCCCGGGCGCGTCGGCGACGAGCCGGCGATCGACGACGCGGCCACCGCCGCCCTCCGGGCCCGCCTGGCCGCTCAGCGGGGCACGCCACCCTTGTTCGACCGTGGCCCCGGCTACGCGACGCTCGCCGGCGGCGCGACCCACGCCGACGTCGACGAGGTGTGAGCCGCAGCCGGCCGGTGATCTCGACCCTCAGCCGAACAGGGCGGACCGGCTTTCCGGATAGCCGCCCGGCCCGGTCATCGCCTTCGAGATCGGCTCGAGCAGGGCGAACAGCTCCTCGGCCCGATCACCGAGCCGGTCGATCACGGCCCGCGCCCCGAGGTCGGTGGCGCGCTCGATCCGCTCCCGCAGCTCCCGGCCGGCCGGGGTGAGGCCGCCGTCGCCGCCGAGCAGGCCTCGGGCGGCGAGCCGGGCCCGGGCGGCGGCCACGTCGTCGCCGTCCCAGCCCCGGGTCCACACGTAGCTGCCCGGCTCGATGTCCCACCACAGCTCGCTGAGCACCGTGACCTCGGTGGAGTCGAGCTCGCCCACCCAGGCGGCGATGTGGCCGTCGCCGCGGTGCTCCCGGACCAGGTCTGCGGCCCGCCACAGCCGCCCGGCCGGGTCGTCCTGCCCCGGCACCGGGAGCCCGGCCAGGCCCGCGTACAACGCCCGGCCCGAGACGTCGAGGCCGTCGCTCAGCTCGAGCAGGAGGTCCGCCGCGGCCGGGAACGAGGCGGCGTGGTCGCCGGCCATCCGCACCACCTGGTCGCGGGCCCCGTCGAGCCGGGCCTGGAGGAGCGCGTCGGGCGTGACCTTCTCCCACCCCTGGGTGACCGCCCGCTCGATGACGGACGGCTTGAACGCTGCGAACGTCGCCGCCACCACCCGCCACGGCGCCGCGCCCAGGCAGTCCGACCGGCTGCAGAAGTAGCCCTCGAAGTAGTTGAGGCCCAGCTCCTCGTAGCGGCTGTGGGCCTCGGGCGCGAAGTAGACCGCCGCCGCGATCGGCTCCACCAGGTCGCGCATCCGGCGCGCCGTGGCGTGCAGCTCAGCTCGATCGTCCGTGTCGTCCATGTCGTCCCCTCGTCGTCCCTCCGCTGGTCCCGGCCGAAGGCTACGCGTCCCGGTGCCGGTCGTTGGCGTTACGTGAGGCGATAGGGGTCCTTCTTCCGTTCCCGAGGCGATAGGGGTCGGGGGCCGACCCCTATCGCCTCGCGAAGCGGCGAACGGCGACCTACTGCGGCCCAAGGGAATGCTCGACTACGCCGCGGGCGCTCCCGCCAGGTCCGCGGTCGCGGCCGCGTAGCCGGCGGCCAGCGCCCGCAGCTCCGTCGCCCCGTCGCCCCGTCGCCCCGGAACGACGAGCCGTGCATGGTCGCGAGCGTCACGGGCTCGAGGTCGGCGAGCCGGAGCAGGGTGGTCGGCAGGTGGGGCACCAGGACGTCTGGTGGAACAGCTCCTCGGCGGCCAGGGCCGGCTCCACGATGCCGTCCTCGGTGGGGGCCGGCCCGACGCCCGTCTGGGTGAACACGTCGCCGGCGAGCAGCGTCGCCGTCGTCTCGTCGAACCACAGCCCGCTCTCCCAGT
>JBKPHT010000227.1:0-9474 GCA_046730015.1 Actinomycetota bacterium | reverse complement strand
GAACGACGCCATCGACGGACTAAGCCCCGCGGCCTACCCGAGCCTCCACGCCCTTCGCCGGCAGCTGACCACCGTCGCATCGCCGGAGCAGTTCGAGTACGGGCTCGAGCATCTGGTCCGCTCGCTGCGCCCCGACGGCTGACAGTGTGCCCCGGGTTCGGGCTGTGAGAGGGGCCCGGCCCCCACCCCAAACGCGGGTTTGGGTTGTTTGGCGGGGGTTGGGGGGGGGGGGCCGGCCCCCTCCCCCCCCGCCAACCCGGGCCCACTGTCAGCCGTCGGGGCGCAGCGAGCGGACCAGATGCTCGAGCCCGTACTCGAACTGCTCTGGCGATGCGACGGTGGTCAGCTGCCGGCGAAGGGCGTGGAGGCTCGGGTAGGCCGCGGGGCTTAGTCCGTCGATGGCGTCGTTCCAGGCCGCGGTGTAGGTCTCGGCAGGCTGTTGGTGGACGCGGGGGAGCTCCCAGACGATGAACCCGAGCACGTAGGTGAGCAGCGTGTAGAAGGCCCGGACCGCGTCCAGGTCCGAGAAGCCTGCGGCGCGGAGCACGGCGTGGACCGCTTCGAGCTGGTCGAAGACGGGCCCGACCGTGAGCCCCCGTTGGGCGATGATCCGCGACAGGGCCGGATGGGCGATCGCCGCCTCCCGCAGCGCCCGCAGGTAGCCGACGACGCGGCCTTCCCAGTCCTCGGGGTCGCCGTCGGGAACGGCGACGCCGCCCAGCACGTGTTCGGTCACCGCGTCGATGAGATCGTCCTTGTCGGCCACGTGCCGGTACAGGGACATGGTGCCGACCCCCAGGTGCCGCGCGACGGCGGGCATCGTGACCGCCTCGAACCCCTCGGCGTCGAGCAACGCCAGCGCGGCCTCGACGATGCGGCCGCGGGACAGCGTGTTGCGCGGCACCCGGCTCGCCCGGGTCGTCGGTGCGTTCGTGGCCTGACCCTTGCGGGGCATCACACCTCCCGATCCCCACTTGCGTATCTCATACGCTACTGCTAGCGTACCTATTACGCTAACTCGGCAGGGAGGTCCCATGCCAGGCCCCATCACGCGCGTCGCCAGGTTCAGCACCGGCACCGTGGACATCCACCCCCAGCACGCCCACCGGGGACGCTCACCGATGTACTGGTGGATCCTCACCTCGCGGCGCTGGCTGACCGGCCGTCCGATCAACGTCTACGTCGTCGAGCACGCCGACGGGATCGTGCTGTTCGACACCGGCCAGGACCGGGCGTCGGTCACCGACCCCGCCTACTTCCCCGACGGCCCCACCGGGCTGATCTACCGCCGCCTCGCCCGGTTCCACGTCAGCGACGACGAGACCCTCACCGACGGCCTCGCCCGCCTCGGCTACCGCCCCCAGGACGTCACCACCGCGGTGATCTCCCATCTCCATCAGGACCACATCGGCGGCGTGAGCGAGGTCCCCCAGGCCGACTTGTTGGTGTCGGCGGAGGAGTGGCGGTCGCTCCACCGGCCGATGGCCGAGGCCCGGGGCCTGCTCCGGGACCACATCGACGTCCCCGGTCTCCGGTGGTCACCCGTGGAGCCCGCGGCGCTCGACGACCCGTCGCTGGCGCCCTTCACCACCGGGCGGGACCTGTTCGGCGACGGCTCACTCGTCCTTCTCCCCACCCCGGGACACACCCCCGGCTCGATGTCCCTGCTGGTCCGCCGCCCCGGGACGCCGCCGCTCCTGCTCGCCGGCGATCTCACCTACGACATCCATGCGTTCGAGCGCGGCCGGAGCGGAGGCGTCGGGAGCCGGCGCCAGCTGCGCAGGACCCGCGCCAAGGTCCTCGCGCTGCGGGCCAACAACCCCGAGATGCGGATCCTCGCCGCCCACGACCCCGCGGCCGCCGGGCTGCTCGACGCCGTCGCCCAACCGGTGGCCGGGTGACCGGCGACCCCGAGGACCAGCCACGAGACCCCCCGGAGGCACCACCATGGGAACGTTCCACGCCGCCGTCGACATCGGCCGGCCGCACGCGGAGGTCTTCGCCTTCGTCGCCGAGCCGCGCAACATGCCGCTGTGGTACGAAGCCGTCGACCAGGTCACCAGGGCGACCGACGGTCCGGGCGGCCCCGGCACCCGGTACGACGTCGTCCGCTCGCTACCGGGCGGCCGAGCCCACAACGAGGTCGAGCTGACCGAGCACCGGCCCGATCGACGCGTCACCCTGGAGAGCGTCAGCGGCCCGACACCGTTCCGCTACCGCTACACGCTCGAGCCGACCGCCGAGGGGACGCGCCTCACCCTCGACGCGAGCATCAGCAGCGCCGGGCTCCCCGGACCGATGGGCCGGCTCGACCGCCTCGCGACGATGCTCTTCGAACGGGGCATGCGACAGAACCTGAACCACCTCAAGCAGCTGATCGAAGCGTCCCGCGACGAGGAACCCGCCGGCCCGTAGGTTGGCGGTCATGGAACCCACCACACCGACCCTCACCGTCGCGTACGTCGCCAGGCTCGTGGCCAAGGACGACACCGCCGAGGAGCTCGCCGAGTTCCTCACCGGCGCGCTCGACCTGGCCAACGCCGAAGCCGGCACTGTCATCTGGTTCGCCCTGCGCACCGACCCCACCACCTTCTGGATCGTCGACGCCTTCGCCACCGAGGACGACCGTCAGGCCCACATCAACGGCCAGATCGCCGCCGCGCTGATGGCCAACGCCGACCGCCTCCTGGCCGTGCCACCCGAGATCCTTCCCGCCGACCTCCTCGCGGCCAAGGTCCCCTGAGGGACGCGGCGATGACCTGCCCGGCGACCGCCCAGTGCCCGGTCGCCGCCTGACCGGCGTGGACGCCTCGGCCGTCGCCCTGCGCCAGGATTGACCCCGTGGCGAAGACACCGGCGACCGAGGTCCGGGTGGGGGAGCGCACCGTCCGGGTGTCGAACCCGGACCGGGTGTACTTCCCGGCGACCGGGGCGACCAAGCTCGACCTGGTCGAGTACTACCTGGCGGTCGGGCCGGGGATCGTCAACGCGCTGCGGGAGCGGCCGTGCATGATGCACCGCTTCCCGACCGGGGTGAGCGGCGAGAAGGTCCACCAGAAGCGGGTCCCGGGCGGCGCCCCGCCGTGGTTGGAGACCGTCCGCGTCCACTTCCCGCGGTACGGGCTGCACGCCGACGAGCTGTGCGTGACCGAGCTGGCCCAGGTGATCTGGGCGGTGCAGATGTCGACGGTCGAGTTCCACCCGTGGAACTCGCGGCGCGCCGACGTGGAGACGCCCGACGAGTGGCGGATCGACCTCGACCCGATGCCGGCATGCCCGCCGTCGACCGTCCGCACGGTCGCGGGGGTCGTGCACGAGGTGCTGGACGAGCTCGGGGCGGTGGGCTGGCCGAAGACCTCCGGGGGCCGGGGCCTCCACGTCTATGTGCGCATCGAGCCGGCCCACGGGTTCGCCGACGTCCGGCGGGCCGCGCTGGCCTTCGCCCGGGAGGTCGAGCGCCGGGCCCCCGACCTGGTGACGACCACCTGGTGGCGCAAGGACCGGGACCCCGCGGCCCTGTTCGTGGACTACAACCAGAACGCCCGCGACCACACGATGGCCGCCGCCTACTCGGTGCGCGGCGTGCCCGAGGCGACGGTGTCCACGCCGATCACCTGGGACGAGGTCGACACCGTCGAGCCCCGGGACTGCACGATGGCGACCGTGCCCCGGCGCTTCGCCGAGCTGGGCGACTTGCACGCCGGCATCGACCGGGCGGTGTTCGCGATCGACGAGCTGCTCGACTGGGCGGCGCGCGACGAGGCCGCCGGCGCCGTCGACGCCGGGGTCCCCGACGACCCCGACTAGGCCTCGCCGTCGAACGCCAGCACCAGGCTGCCGACCTTGTGGCCGGTGTCGACCCGGCGGTGGGCCTCGACGATCCGCTCGAACGGCAGGACCGAGTCGATCACCGGCCGCAGCTGGCCGCCCTGGGCCAGCGACAGCAGCGCCCGGTAGCTCTCGCCGCAGGTCGCGGCGTCGTCCGGCGTGCCGCCGATCACCGCCTTCTGGCGCGAGGCGGCGAGCATCTGCCACAGGTCGCCGATCACCATCAGGAACCGGCCGCCCGGCGCCAACGAGCCCTTGACCCGGCCGTACGGCGCGTTGCCGTGGTTGTCCATGATCACGTCGTAGCGTCGCCCCCTGGCGGTGAAGTCCTCGGCCGTGTGGTCGATCACGTGGTCGGCCCCGAGGCCGGCGACGAGCTCGGCGTTGGCGCCGCTGCACACGCCGGTCACCTCGGCGCCGAGGTGCTTCGCGAGCTGCACGGCCATCGTGCCCACCGCGCCCGAGGCGCCGTTGATCAGCACGGACTCACCGGCGGCCAGCCCGCCCCGCTCGAAGAAGTAGCGCGCGGTCGTGCCGCCGAAGCTCAGGGCGACGGCGTCCTGGGACGTCAGGCCGTCGGGGATCGGGGCGATCGCGGCCTGCTCGCCGACCACGACGCGCTCGGCGTGGCACCCGAAGTCGAACCCCCGCGAGGCGAGCACCCGGTCGCCCGGCCGGAAGCGGGTGACCGCGCTCCCCACCGCCTCGACCCGCCCGGCCGTGTCGAAGCCGAACACGGGCTGCTTCGGTCGGGTCATGCCGACCTTCAGCCGCAACGGCACCCGCATGCCACGGGGCACCCGCAGCGCCCGCATCCGGGCGTCGCCCGAGTTGACCGTGGTCGCCTCGGCCGCGACCAGCACCTCGTCGTCGGCCGGGACCGGGGTGGGCACCTGCCGGATCTGCACCACCTCCGGCGGTCCGTAGCGCGTGCAGACTGCCGCCTTCATCGCTCGCCGCACCCGTGCATCGCGGCACGGTACCAGCGGCCGCCGGCCGGGCGAGTTCGGCCGTTGTCTGCGAAAGCTTCCATGACGGTTAACCCCGGTGTTCCGACCCGGCCAGCCGCCGTGCCTAGGTTCGGGGTGACAGTGCACACCACGGGGGAGTCCGCCATGCACGACACGACCATGTCCCTGAACCGGAGGGCCTTCCTCCAGTCCGCGCTCGGCGCCTCCGCGGGAGTCGCCCTCTCCGGCCCATTCGCCGCCCTGGGCGCCCTGGCCGCCGACGCCGCGCCCGGCAGGCCGACCGGGATCGGCTACGGGCCGCTCGCTCCCGTGAAGGACCAGACGACCGGGCTCGAGCTGCTCATGCTGCCGAAGGGCTTCGAGTACATGAGCTTCGGCTGGCGCAACGACGTCATGTCGGACGGCACCCCGACGCCCGGCGCCCACGACGGCATGGCGGCGTTCCGCGACGGCGACCACGTCCGCCTGATCCGCAACCACGAGCAGGGCAACGGCACCCCGTTCGCGCCGTCGGGCGCCACCTACGACCCGCTGGCCAGCGGCGGCACCACCACCCTCGTGTTCGACCCCGACCTCGGGGGCCTGGTCGAGCACTACGCCAGCCTCAGCGGCACGATCCGCAACTGCGCCGGCGGGCCCACCCCGGCCGGCAGCTGGCTCACCTGCGAGGAGACCACGAACATCAACGGCACCACCCGCCACGGCTACATCTTCGAGGTGCCGGCCCACGGCACGGCGGCGCCGGTCCCGCTGGTCGGCATGGGGCGGTTCTCCCACGAGGCCAACGCCACCGATCCGAACACCGGCATCGTCTACGAGACCGAGGACGCCGGCAGCTCCGCGCTCTACCGCTACGTGCCCACCGACCCGGCCGACCTCGCCGCCGGCGGCGTACTGGAGGCCATGGTCCTCGACGGCACCACCGACACGGCGCTCTGGGACACCGGCGACAGCGCCGCGGCCGAGTGGGTGGTCGTCGACTCGCCCGACTGGGGGCCCGGCGAGCCGACGCCCTGGCAGCAGGCCCAGGCCAAGGGCGCGGCCCGCATCGTCCGCGGTGAGGGCGCCTGGTACGGCAACAAGCTCGTGTACGTCATCTCGACCAGCGGCGGCGTCGTCGGTCAGGGCCAGGTGTTCGCCTACGACCCCGAGCAGGCCATCTTCACGTGCGTGTTCGCCTCGCCCTCGTCGGACGTCCTCAACGCCCCCGACAACGTCTGCGTCAGTCCCCGCGGCGGCATCGTGCTGTGCGAGGACGGCGGCGGCCGCGAGTACCTGCACGGCCTCAGCCCGGACGGGCTGATCTTCCGCTTCGCCGAGAACAACATCGTGCTGCCGCCGGAGTTCGCGGCCACCAAGGGCTACTCCGGCGACTTCAGCGGATCCGAGTGGGCGGGCGCCACGTTCGAGCCCAAGAACGGCAACTGGCTGTTCGTGAACATCCAGAGCCCGGGCGTCACGTTCGCGATCACCGGGCCCTGGCGGAAGGGCGTGCTGTAGGCAGCCAGTCCGAGAGCAGCGCGAGGCGGTCCAGGAAGAGGGCGACCTCGCGGGGCGCGCCCTCCAGGACGACGCCCGGGGGCCGGTCGGGACGCTCGCCGAGCGGCGTCATGAGGAACCGCGTCCAGGCGGCGGTGTCGGTCGTGACGGTGACGTCGGCGGCCGCGTACGGGCGGGCGCCGCGGATCAGGGTCCACGTTCCGTCCTCGCAGGTCAGCGTGTAGGTGCCGGCGTCCGCGACGTCGACCCGCCAGACCAGCGGGCGGGCCGGCGGCGGCGACTGGTCGAGCATGATCCGCAGTGCCGACAGCAGGTGCTCGGCGTGGACGGCCTCGCCGGGCACCGGTGGGCGCCCGGCGTGGCGGAGGCCCCAGAGGAACAGGGACTCGACGACCGGGGCGAGGTCTTCCCCGTCCGGGGTCAGCCGGTACCAGACCTCCCGGCGCCCCGGCCGGCGGTCGACCTCGACGATGCCGGCGTCCTCCAGCTCGCGGAGCCGCTGGGCGAGCGTCTTGGGGGTGATGCCGCCGAGCAGGGCGGCGAGGTCGGTGAAGCGCCGGGGGGCGCCGAGCAGGTCGCGCACGACGAGCAGGGTCCAGCGGTCGCCCACCCGCTCGAGCGCCCGGGCCAGCATGCAGAAGTGCTCGTAGGTGCGGACGTTGCGCGCGATGCCCGAACTCTACTAGTTGACAACTAGTATCTTGAAGATATTAAGGGCGCGGCCGGGCCACGATCGCGCGGGAGGCGGACGCCACCGGCGAGGTCGCCGAGCTGTACGGCGAGCGGGAGCGTCGGGGCGTCAGGGGCGTCGGGGTCAGGGCCAGCCGACGCCCGGCGCCGGCGCCGCCGCGACGAGCACCTGCCCCGTCCGGTCGGCCAGGGCGGCCTCCACCTGGTCGATGCCGCGCCAGTCGGCCGTGAGCATGAACAGGGTGCGACGGTCGGGCCCGCCGAGGGCGCAGGCGAAGCTGGCGCGGTCGGTCTCGATCCGCGCGAGCACCTCGCCCGCCGGGGCGGCGGCGGTCTGGCGCTCTAAAACAAAAGATTCTTGACGTAAGAAGCGGGAAGGCTTCTACTGACAACGACACATTGCTTTAGAAAGGAGCCGTCGATGGCAACGTCACACGTCCACCGGCCCGCCGCGGGGAGCACCGCACGAGACCGGCTCGACGACCCGGCCTACCAGGCCTTCATGCTCCTGCGGATCGGGTTCACCGTCGCCCCGATCCTGTTCGGGCTCGACAAGTTCCTCAACTGGCTCGTCGACTGGGAGGTCTACCTCGCCCCGAGCATCGACGACCTGATCCCCGGGAACGCCCACCAGGCGATGCTGGCCGTCGGGGTGGTCGAGATCGTGGCCGGCCTGATCGTGGCGGTGCGGCCCCGTTTCGGCGGGTACCTCGTCGCCGCCTGGCTCGCCGGCATCATCGTCAACCTGCTCGTGCTCGCCGACGCATACGACGTCGCCCTGCGCGACTTCGGCCTGCTGATCGGCGCCCTGGCGCTCGCCCGCCTGGCGACGGCCTACGAGGGCGTCGACCGGGCCGGCGCTCAGGCCGTGTCCAGCCCCGACTGACCGGGGACCTGGTCGCGGGCCTCGGCGAACCGGGCGAGACGCCGCACCAGGATGACCTGGCGGGCGCAGAAGGCCGCCACGGCCACCGCCACCGCGGCGACGACCGCCGTCCCACGCGCCGAGTACCGGCCGGCGGCGATCGTCGCCGCGGTCGCGGCCACCCAGGTCGCGTCCGCGGCGCTGATGATCCGGTTCTGTCGTCCGTGACCGCGCGTGGGCGCGGTGAGGGACGCCGATCCCGGGTCGCCGCCCGGCGGGGGTCGAACCGTAGGGTGTCGGCCGTGTCGGTCACCCGGTCGCTGTTGCTGTTCGCCCTGGCAGCGCTGGCCGAGATCGGCGGCGCCTGGCTGGTGTGGCAGGGCGTCCGGGAGCACCGGGGCGTCGCCTGGATCGGCGCGGGCATCGCCGCGCTGGCCGCCTACGGGTTCGTCGCCACCCTGCAGGACGAGGCCCACTTCGGCCGCGTCCTCGCCGCCTACGGCGGCATCTTCGTGGCGGGCTCGCTGGCCTGGGGCGTGGTGGCCGACGGCTTCCGGCCCGACCGGTTCGACCTGGCCGGCGCCGGGCTCTGCCTGGTGGGGGTGGCCGTCATCATGTACGCGCCACGCTGAGATCGCACTTGACCTTCGTGCCGGGTCGAAGGTTTACCCTGACCTCATGACCTACACCATCGGCGAGGTCGCCGAGCGCAGCGGGTTCAGCGCCTCGGCCCTCCGCTACTACGAGGACATCGGCCTCGTGACCCCGGCCGCCCGCACCGACGCCGGGTACCGCCTGTACGACGACCGGGCGCTGTCCCGGCTGGCCTTCGTGGCCCGGGCCAAGGACCTCGGCTGCAGCCTGGAGGAGATCACCGAGCTGCTCCCGCTGTGGGACGGCGACGAGTGCGGGACCGCCCAGCGCCGCCTGCACGACCTGGTCACGGCCAAGCTGGCCGACGCCCGCCGGCGGGCCGTCGAGCTCACCGTGCTCACCGGTCAGCTGGTGGAGGCCGCGGGCAACCTGTCCGGTCCCGCCACCGACGGCCCGTGCGGCCCCGGCTGCGCCTGCCTGGCGACGGCGCCGACGGCCGCCGCCACCGAGCCTGTCCCCGTCGCCGCTCCCGTCATCGCCTCCGCGCCGGTCCCCATCGCCTGCACGCTCGACGCCGGCGAGATGCCCGAGCGGCTGGACGACTGGCGGTCCGTGCTCGGCCGGGTCACGGGCCGCACGGCCACCGAGGATGGCGGGCTGCGGCTCACCTTCGACCCCGACGTCGACGTGGCCGCCCTGGCGGGCCTGATCGCCGCCGAGCAGGGCTGCTGCGCCTTCTTCGCCTTCGCCCTGACGGTCGACCAGCGGGGCGTCGCCCTGGAGGTCCGGGCCCCGGAGGATGCCGAGCCCGTGGTGGCGGCGCTGTTCGGGACCGCGGCGTGAGCGAGCGGACCACCGGCCGGCGCAGCCCCACGGTTCTCGGCGCCGGAGCCGGCGCGCGGCGTGCGCCGCC
The DNA here is from genome assembly GCA_046730015.1 of Actinomycetota bacterium. Taxonomy (GTDB): domain Bacteria; phylum Actinomycetota; class Acidimicrobiia; order Acidimicrobiales; family VFJN01; genus ZC4RG19. The sequence goes on along the minus strand of JBKPHT010000227.1, from coordinate 113 downwards.
TGTTGCCCGGCCCCGGGCCTGGCGCTCCTGAGCGGGGTGGGCGTCGCCGGGCTGGCGGGCCCGGTCGTCGCCGGCCCCGCCAGCCAGCGGCTCGCAGCCGCGGTCGGCGCCGG
>JBKPHT010000226.1:0-4933 GCA_046730015.1 Actinomycetota bacterium | reverse complement strand
GCTCGATTCGACCACGACGGGGTGCCCGCGGAGCTCGCGGAAGCCGTCGGGGCCGTAGTACTGGCCGCCGAGCGCCGCGGGGTCGGTCGCGGCGCGCAGGGTCGGCAGCGCGCCCATGTCGGCGCTCTGGGCGACCAGCGGGCCGAACACGGCGTTGAGCGCGCGCAGCGGCGCGGGGGAGTTGCGGACGAGCTCGGTGTTCGATCCGCCGGGATGGGCCGCGACGGCGATCGTTGACGAGCCGGCCTCGGCCAGCCTGCGCTGCAGCTCGTAGGTGAACAGCAGGTTGGCGAGCTTCGAGCGGCCGTACGCGGCGACCCGGCTGTAGCGGCGCTCGGAGTTGAGGTCGTCGAAGTCGATCCGGGACCGGATGCGGTGCCCGACGCTGCTGACCGTGACGACGCGCGAGCCGGGGGCGGCGAGCAGCCGGTCGAGGAGCAGGCCGGTGAGGGCGAAGTGGCCGAGGTGGTTGGTGCCGAACTGCAGCTCGAAGCCGTCAGCGGTGGTGCGGCGCGGCGTGTACATGACCCCGGCGTTGTTGACGAGCAGGTCGATCCTGTCGTGGGTGGCCCGCAGGTCGTCGGCGGCCTGGCGCACGGAGTCCAACGACGACAGGTCCAGGCGCTGCAAGGTGACGTCCGCGCCGGCGCTGGCCGCGGCGATCGTCGCCGCTGCGTCCTTGCCCTTGTCGAGGTTGCGCACGGCCAGCACCACCGAGCCGCCGCGGGCGGCGAGCGCCTTGGCGGTCTCCAACCCGAGCCCGGTGTTGGCGCCGGTGATCACCGCGACGCGGCCTGCCTGGTCGGGGATGTCCTCGGTCGTCCACGTGTCGTCGGTCATGTGACCCTCCAGGGATATCATCCGGGGCGTGCGTTCCGGTTGCCAACTATACGGAACGCACGCCCCGTTTGCACGACCGGAACGGCTGACCCCGTGACCATGGAGCAGAGACCCAGGAAGCTGCGCTCGGACGCTGCCCGCAACCGGGCGCGGGTGCTGGCCGTGGCGTACGAGGCGTTCGCCGCGGAGGGGCTCGCGGTCCCGGTCGACGAGATCGCCCGCCGGGCCGGCGTGGGGGCCGGCACGGTGTACCGGCATTTCCCGACGAAGGAGGCGCTGTTCAAGGCGATCGTGGCCAACCGGCTCGACCAGCTGGTCGACCACGCCCGCGCGCTCACCGACGAGCGGGACCCGGGCGATGCGCTGTTCGCGTTCCTCGCCACGATGGTCACCGAAGGCGCCGCCGACCACGGGCTGGTCGACGCCCTTGCCGGCGTCGGCGTCGATCTCGCCGACGCCGCGCCCGACGCCGAGGAGCGCTTCATGACCACCCTCGGCGGGATGCTCGCACGGGCCCAGCAGGCCGGCGCCGTGAGGCCGGACGTCGACCTCCACGACCTGAAGACCCTGCTCGTCGGCTGCCAGGCGATGCAGCGCTACAACGGCGACGCCCGCGTCACCTCACGGCTGATGTCGGTCATCCGGGACGGCCTGGAGGCCCGGCACTAGCTCGGGAACCCCGGGCGCCGCGCCGGTGTACGCGGTGGTGACGAGATCCCGCCGGTGGTGGTCGTACGCGCTGATCGCCGCGCTCCTGGTGCCGGCCTGCACGGGCAACGGGGACGGCGGGTCCTCGTCGCCCGACGGGCCGTCCTCCGCGGCGGCGGACGCGCCGCGTGCGAGAAGCCCTCTCCGCGACCGCCCGCTCCCCGAGCCGGTGCCGTACCGCGACGCCCCGGAGGGGATCACGCTGGCGGACCCGGCGTTCGAGCCCCTCCCCGGCGCCGACGCCCACTTCGGCCGGCTGGGCGGCGCGGTCTACCAGATCGAGGTGCCCCACGCGTGGAACGGCGGGCTCGTGATGTGGATGCACGGGTTCGGGGAGCTGGGGCCCGAGGCCACCGTCGCCCCACCCGACTTCCGCCGCTACCTCGTCGCGCACGGCTACGCATGGGCAGCGTCGAGCTACTCGTCCACGTCGTTGATCCCCCAGCGCGGCGCGGACGAGACCGCAGCCCTGTGGGACCACTTCGCCCGGGAGCACGGCCGCCCCGACTGGACCTACGCCTCGGGCCTGTCGATGGGGGGCTGGTCGTCGCACATCGCCGCCGAGCGGTACGGCGACCGCTACGACGGAGCGCTCGCCCTGTGCGGCGCCGCCGGCACCGTCCCCGGGTTGCGGGTCAGCGCGGAGTACCTCGTCGCCGGCGCGTACGTGGCCGGCGTGACGCAGGCCGAGTTCGACGCCAGCGACGACGTCGGACGGCTCGTGGAGGAGCGGATCCGGCCGGCGCTCGACGACCCCGGCACGCGTGAGCGGTTCGACCGCATCATGGTCGACCTGACCGGCGGGCCGCGGGCGTTCGCCGTCGAGGGCATCCACGACGAGGAGGACACCAACTTCGCCCGGGCGACCCTCCTCGCCGCCGCCCGGCTGGCCCCGCCCCGCGACGCGCCCTACCGGCTCGGGCCCGACAGCCCGGTGACCTCGGAGGAGTTCGACCGCGAGGCCGTCGTGCTCCCCACCGGCGAGGAGTACGACGAGTTCAGCGCGGGGATGGAGGTGACCGGGGATCTCGCCATGCCGCTGATCACCCTGCACACCACCGGCGACGGTCAGGTGCCGATCAACCAGGCGCAGATCCTGCGCGACCGGGTCGAGGCCGCGGGCCGGGCCGACCGTCTCGTGCAGCGGGTGGTCGAGGACCCGGGCCACTGCGGCTTCTCGACCGCCGAGCAGGAGGCGGCGTTCCAGGCGCTCGTCGACTGGGTCGAGCACGGCGACAGGCCCGAGGGCACGAACCTCGCGGTCGACGACCTGACCGACCTCGACCGGACCTTCGAGGACCACCCCCGGGTCACGTCCGGGAGCGACGGCGTGGTGACGTTGCGGGGCCGGGCCCGCCTAGACGGCGAGCCGCTCGACGCGCGGTGGATGGGAGCGGTGGTGCGCCACGACGGGCTCGTCACCCCGTGCAACGTCACCCTTCCGCCCAGCGACAACGGTCGCTTCGAGCTCGGCGTGTACGCCGACGAGGCCTCCGCCGGCTGTGGCCGGCGGGGCTCCGACGTGCTGTTGTGGACCTACGCGGGCGACCAGAGGCTCTTCGCCACCGCACCCGTGCCCTGGCCGGCCGCCGGGGCGGCGAGCGTCGAGGTCGAGTTCTCGACGTCCGACCCGCTCGGCGCCGCGCCCGCGATCACCGAGTTCTCGGGCGAGGTCTACGACGACGCCGGGCACCGGCGAGAGGCGGGCGGGCGGGTGGAGGCGTACGTCTCGACGACGTTGTGCGGTGTCGCGTCGATCCGCGGGTCCGAGATCTACGTCATCGGTGTCGCCGGGCCCGACTCGATCCCCGGATGCACCGCGGGCGGGCCCGTCAGGTTCGTGGTCGACGGAGACGAAGCCGGGGAGTCCGGCACCAACGCACCGGAGCAGTCGACCCACCTCGACCTGACGGTCCCGCCCCCGTAGTCACCGCAGGAGGCCTCCGGCGGGCACGGCGGCAGCCAGCATGTGTTCGACGGCCTGGAGCGTGTCGGGAGCATGTCATGCCTTGCACGGCATATTCCGACTGTGGCATGCTGCGGCCATGCTCACCCCGTTCGAGGTGCTGGCGCAGCCGATCCGGCGCTCGATCCTGGATCGCCTGCGTGACGGCGAGCACCTCGTCGGCGAGCTCGCCGAGGGGCTCCGGCTCAGCCAGCCGTCGACGTCCAAGCATCTCCGGGTGCTGCGGGACGCCGGGTTGGTGACCGTGCGAGTGGACGGACCGCGGCGCTGGTACGGCCTGTGCGTCGACCCGCTGGCCGAGATCGACGACTGGCTGGCGCCGTATCGCTGGATGTGGGAGTCGCGCCTCGACCGCCTCGGCGCCCACCTCGACACCATGAGCGACGACGAAGGAGACAGTGATGTCCGGTGACCGGTTCTTCGTGCTCGACGGGCGGCCGACGGTCCGCGTCACCCGTGACTACCCGCACCCGATCGAGAAGGTGTGGCGAGCGGTCACGACCCCCGAGCACCTCGGTCAGTGGTTCCCGAGTCCGGTCGAGGTCGACCTGCGGCCCGGCGGGGAGGTGCACTTCCCGGGCTTCGAGGGAGGTCCCGGCGCGACGGGCACCGTCGAGGCCGTCGATGCGCCGCGGCGGCTCACGTTCACGTGGGGCGCCGACCGGCTGACCTTCGAGCTCGCCTCCACCGGCGCCGGCACCACCTTCGCCCTGACCCACACTTTCGACGACCGCGTCGGCGCGCCGAGCTTCGCCACCGGCTGGGAGCTCTGTTTGGCCGGCCTCCGCAGTGTCCTCTCCGGCGAGCCGTTGCCGCCGCCGGACCGAGGCATCGCCCGGCACGAGGAGCTGGTCCACGAGTTCGGCCTCGACCGGCCGGAGATGACGGAGTCCGACGGCGGCTGGACGGTGCGCGTCGAGCGCCAGCTGACGTGCCCGGCCGAGGTCGCCTGGGACCTGTGGTTCGGGAAGGACCGCGACACCGGCGAGCAGCGCGCCGCACCCGGGGTCGGCGAGCCGCTCACGCCCTACATGGCGCCCGACGTGGTGGTCGGCACGATGACCGAGGTCGAGCTCCACCGGGTGCTGGCGTTCGACGTGACACCGGCCGGCGGTCCCGGCGAGCACGTCCGTGTCGAGCTCGCCGACGGCACCGGTCACGGCGTGCGGATCACGCTCACGGTCACGGGCACCGATCCGGGCGAGCGCGACGCCGCCGCCGAGATGTGGGGCACCCGCGCGGTCGGACATCTCGCCGCCTCGGCTGCCGAGTGGGCGCTGGCGCAGCCGGTGGAGGCCTGACCCGAGGCAACTCGATCGGTACCCTCGTCCCGGTCGCGCAGGAGGTGACGCCCGTGGAGCTGATCGAGCACGCTACGAAGGAACGCCTCAGCCGTGAGGCCGCCGCCGAGCGGTTGCG
>JBKPHT010000225.1:0-8040 GCA_046730015.1 Actinomycetota bacterium | reverse complement strand
CCGGCACCCCGGGCGGCGCCGTCGCGCCGCCCCGGCCACGGGTCCGGGTCCGGCCGAACCCGGGCGCCGCGGCGCCCGGATAGGGGTCGCCGCCGTAGCCCGGGTCGGGCCCGCCGTCGTCGTCGCCGTCGTCCTCGAACTCGAGGCCCGGCCGCGTCAGGAGCCAGTAGCGCCAGGTGAGCAGCGCCACCAGCAGTGCGACGCCGGCCAGCGCGGCGATGATCATCCAGATCATCCGGCTCTCGTCGTCGGCGGCGTTGCCCGCCTCCGCCGGGGCTGTGGTCGTGGTGGTCGCCTGGGCGCCCTGGGTGCCGTCACCGGGAACGAGCAGGTTCTGGGTGGTCGTGAACGTGGCGTTGCCGGCGGGCTGGGGGGCGACGGGGGCCGCGGCCTCGTCGTCCCCGCCGGTCGTGGTCGTCCGCCGCGCGGTCGTGGGCGGGGCGGTGGGGGTCGGTTGGGGCGCCGGCTCGGTCGGGGGCGGCGGCTCGGGGACAGTCGTCTCGGGGACCGTCGTGGGCGGGCCGGGCGGACCGGTCGGCGGTGGCTCGGTGGTCGGGGTGTTGGGCGGCCCGCCCTGGGCGGCGGCCACCGTCGGGACCCCGAGGACGACGGCCAGCGCCACCGCGCCCAGCACCGCAGCAGTGGACCGGCGCGGCGCGGGCCGCGTCGCCCTGGTTCGTCTACCGTCGACCATCCACTCCACCTTGTCGGCCCCAGCCTGGGGTGAGCGTACCGTCAGTGCCTTCCGCGACTGTAGGACGGTGGCACCCCGCACGTGAACCGCGCGTGAACCTGTACCGCCCGCCGCCGGTCAGCGCTGGTGGCGGGGGCAGCTCAGGGTGGTGCGCCCGCCGACCGTCCGGCGGACCAGCGGCGTGCCGTCCCGCGGGCACAGGCCGTCCAGCGCGGCGCCCTGCCGGAGATCGCCGGTGTGGCTGCCGCCGCGGACGGCGAGATCGTCGAGCACCTCGCCGATCGCCCGGTGCAGCCGGGTCAGCTGCCGGGCCGACAGCGAGCCCGCCGGCCGGGCGGGGTCGAGCCCGGCGCGCCACAGGATCTCGTCGGCGAGCAGGTTGCCGATCCCCGCGATCCGCGCCTGGTCCTGCAGCCGGGCCTTCAGCGGCGCGGTGCTCCGGCCGAGCGCGGCCGCCAGGTCGGCCCGGGTCAGCGTCGCAGCGTCGACGCCCAGCCGGCCCTCGTCCGGGTCGAGCGACACGCCGCCCAGCCGCCGGGGGTCGCGCACCCGCAGCTCGGTGCCGTCGGTGAACCGGAGGGCGAAGCGGTCCCAGGCCGGCTCGTCGCGCCCGCTCGAGTACTCCAGCCGATCGATGGCGGCCGCGCCGTCGACCACCAGCCGCCCGGTCATGCCGAACCGCAGGCCCAGCCGGGTGCCGCCGTCGAGGTCGAGGACCAGCAGCTTGCCAAGGCGGCGGACGGCCTCGACCCGCCGGCCGGCGACGGCCGCAGCCACCTCCGCCGGATCGCTGCCCTTCACGAACCAGGTGTCGGGCAGTTCCGCGGACCCGATGGTCCGGCCCACCACCGTCTCGGCCTGGCGCCGGTAGGCCTCCACTTCGAGCATCTCGGGCACGGCCGGCCAGCGTACGGGCCGGTTGGCGCCGCGGCGCCAGGGGTACCACTCCGGGCGCGAGGCGCCTCGCAGGGGAGGCGTTCCAGGAGGAGGGCAGACGACATGCCGACCGTGACCGCCCAACGAGCCGGGACCGCCGTCCAGAGCGCCGCCCAGAGCGACTGGGTCGAGCGGGCCGGCCGAATCGGCCTGGTGGCCAAAGGGGTCAGCTACGCGCTGATCGGCATCCTGGCCATCCAGATCCCGCTCGGGCAGGGGGGCCAGGCCGCCGACCGCCAGGGCGTCCTCCGCGAGCTCGCCACCAAGTCGTGGGGCGCGGCCGCGCTCTGGGCGCTCGCCGCCGGGTTCGCCGCCTATGCCGCGTGGCGGCTGGTCGACGCGCTGCTCGACCGGCAGAACGAGGGCACCGACCCGAAGGGTCTGGCCAAGCGGGCCAAGTCGTTCGTCATCGGCGTCATCTACCTCGCCTCGGCGGCCGTGGCCGTCTCACTGGTCACGTCCAGCTCGACGAGCGCAGGCGGGGACGAGAAGGCCGAGACGGCCAAGGTGCTCGACTGGCCCGCCGGGCGCTGGATCGTGCTGGCCGTCGGCGTCGCGCTCCTCGCCGAGGGCGCCTACAACCTGTACCGGGCCGCGACCCGCAAGTTCCGGGAGCGGTTGAAGGAGCACGAGATGCACGGCGCGGTCCGACCCTGGGCGATCGGCTCGGGCGTGCTCGGCCACGCCGCCCGCGGCGTCGTGTTCGGGCTGGTCGGCATCTTCCTGGCCAAGGCCGCCATCGAGTACGACCCCAACGAGGCCGTCGGCATCGACGGTGCCCTGCTCAAGGTGGCGACCGCCTCGTACGGGACGCTGCTGCTCGGCCTGGTCGCCGCCGGGCTGATCGCCTACGCGGTCTACAGCCTGGTCGAGGCCCGCTACCGCCGGATCTGACGGGGCGGCATGCTGGCGGGGTGAACCGCACCGACCGGCTCTACGCCCTGGTCGAGGAGCTGCGGGCCGTCGCCCCGCGCCCCCTCACCGCCCGCCGGCTCGCCGACCGGTTCGAGGTGAGCGTCCGGACCATCGAGCGCGATCTCGGCGCCCTGCTCGAGGCGGGCGTGCCGCTCTACGCCACCCCCGGTCCCGGGGGTGGCTACGCGCTCGACCCGACTCACACGCTGCCGCCGGTCAACTTCACCTCCGACGAGGCCGCGGCGCTGGCCATCGTGCTGGCCCGGCCCGGGTCGACGCCGCTGGCGGGCGCGCTCCGGTCCGCGCTCCGCAAGGTGGTGGCCGCCATGCCCGCAGCGGAGGCCGAGGCCGCCGAGCGGCTGGCCGGACGGGTCCACCTGATGCCCCACGGCAGCGACACCCGGCCGGCGCCCGCCCGGGCCGTCGAGCAGGCCCTGGTCGAGTCGCGGGTGCTGGCCATCGACTACCTCGACCGGGACGGCCGCCCGTCGCGGCGGGCCGTGGAGCCGGTGGCGCTGGTCGGCTCCGGCGAGGCCTGGTACCTGGTGGCCCACTGCCGGCTGCGGGGGGCGCGGCGGGCGTTCCGGCTCGACCGGGTGGCCGGCGCGGTCGTCACCGACGAGCCGGCGCCGGAGCGGGCCTACGACCCGTCCGCCGACGACCTGCCCCACGAGGTCCGACGGCTGACGCTGCTCGACTGAGCTCCGAATCACATCCGTGGAATTCCCGACAGGGTGTTGTCGCCGGGACCGCGCAGGCTGGCCCCATGACCGACACCACCACCCCCACCGGCGACCCCGTCACCTGGTTCGAGATCGGGACCGACGACCCGGCTGCCGCCCATGCCTTCTACGGCGACGTCTTCGGCTGGACGTTCGACGTCCAGGGGCCCTACACGCTCGTCACCACCGCCGCGGGGCCGTCCCCCACCGGCGGCATCCAGGACACCTCCGTCCCGCTGCCCGACGGCACGCCCCGCAGCTACGCCATCCCCTGCGTCCAGGTCGCCGACGTGGCCGCCACCTGCGCCAAGGTCGAGGCGGCTGGCGGCAAGGTGCTCGTCCCCGCCACCCAGCCCCCCGGCGGGCCGACCTACGCCCACGTCACCGACCCCGCCGGCAACCACGTCGGCATCTGGACCCCCGCCGGCTGACGCCCCCGCCGGCGCCGGCGCTCAGCCGCCGGCGCCGGCCTCCGCCGCGGCCAGCGCCTGGTCGAGGTCGGCCACCAGGTCGTCGGGGTGCTCCAGCCCGACCGAGATCCGCACCAGCCCGTCGCTGACGCCCAGCGCGGTCCGCTCGGCCGGGCTCAGGTGGGCGACGATGGTGGCCGGGTGGGTGACCAGCGTCTCCGGCCCGCCGAGCGAGAGCGCGATGCGGGCCACCCGGGTCGCCGCGCAGAACCGCCGGGCGGCCTCGAACCCGCCGGCCAGCTCGACGGCCAGCAGGGTGCCTCCGGCCGACATCTGCCGCTCGGCGAGCGCCCGCTGGGGATGGGACGGCAGGCCCGGATAGCTCACCGACGCGACCGCCGGGTGTGCCTCCAGGTGCTCGGCGAGGGCCAGCGCGGTGGCGCACTGCCGCTCGACCCGGACGGACAGCGTCCGGATGCCCCGGAGCCCGTTCCATGAGTCGAACGGAGACGCCTGCCCGCCCTGGACGACGTGCCAGCCCCACACCGCCTCGATCAGGTCGCGGCTGCCTGCGATGACCCCGAGCAGCGCGTCGTTGTGCCCGGCCAGACCCTTGGTGGCGGCGTGGAGCACGATGTCGGCCCCGAGCTCGAGCGGCCGCTGGAGCACCGGGGTGGCGAACGTCGAGTCGACCACGGTGAACGGCCCGGGCAGGCTCGCCACCGCCGCGATGTCGGTGAGCGACAGCGCCGGGTTGGCCGGCGTCTCCACGAACACGAGCTGGGTGCGGCCGGGCACCACCGCGGCGGCGAACTCCGCCGGGTGGGTCCCGTCCACGAACGTCACCTCGATGCCGAACCGGGGGCAGTGGGCGGTGAAAAGCGTCGACGTCACCGAGAACAGCTGGCGCTGGACGACGATGTGGTCGCCCGTCGAGCACAGCCCGAACACCAGCCCGGTCACCGCGGCCATGCCCGACGCCGAGGCCAGCGCCGCCTCCGCGCCCTCCAGCTCGGCGACGGCGGACTCGAACTCCTGGGCGCTCGGGCTGCCGAACCGCGAGTAGTAGCGGGCCGTCCGGGGCGTGCCCGCCAGGCGACGGTGGTCGTCGACGGAGCCGACCTCATAGGTGGTCGACGGGAACAGCACGGGGGCGAGGGAGTCGCCGCTCCACTGCCGCCCGGCGCGGATGGCGGTCGTCTCGACGTGCCGCTTAGGCGTCGCCCGGGGGTTGGCGTCGTCATCGGCCACGGGGCGCGACCTCCTCCAGGAACTGGCCGAGCAGGGCCGCGACCTGGCCGGCCTCGATGAGGAACGCGTCGTGGCCGTGAGGGCTGTCGAGCTCCGCGTACTCGGCCGGGACGCCGGCGGCCGTGGCCAGGTCGACGATCTCCCGCGACTGGTGGGACGGGTACAGGATGTCGCTCCCGACCCCGATCGACAGCACCGGCGCCCGCAGGCGGGCGAAGGCGGCCTCCATGCCGCCCCTCCCCCGCCCGAGGTCGTGGAGGTCCATCGCCTTGGTCAGCAGCAGGTAGCTGTTGGCGTCGAACCGGCGGACCAGCTTGTCGCCCTGGTACTCGAGGTACCGCTCGACCTGGAACCGCTGCCACAGCGTGAACCCCTCGACCGGTTCGACGACCTCGCGCCCGAAGCGGGCGCTGAACACGTCGTCGCTGCGGAAGGTCATCATCGACATCATCCGGGCGGTGGACAGGCCCTCGTGGGGGCCGTCGCCGGGGGCGGCGTCGTAGTAGTCGCCGCCGCGCCAGCGGGGGTCCATGCGGATGGCCCGGCGGCCGCTGCTCCACCAGCCGATCTGGCCCGCGCTGGCGGCGGCGGCGGTGGCGATCGGGGCGAGCGCGGCGACCCGCTCGGGGTACATCGTGCCCCACTCCAGCACCTGCATGCCCCCCATCGAGCCGCCGACCACGAGCGCCCACCGGGCGATGCCGAGGTGGTCGGCCACCGCGGCCTGGGTCCGGACCATGTCGCGGATCGTCACCACCGGGAACCGCGACGCCCACGGTCGCCGGTCGTCGGGATGGGGCGACGCGGGGCCGGTCGACCCCTGGCAGCCGCCGAGGACGTTGACGCAGACGACGAACCAGCGGTCGGTGTCCAGCACCCGGCCGGGGCCGATGATCCCGTCCCACCAGCCGGGCGTGGGGTGGCCGGCGTCGAGGCCGCCGGCAGCGTGGCTGTCGCCGGTGAGGGCGTGGCAGACGAGGACGGCGTTGCCGGCGTCGGGGTCCAGGGTCCCCCATGTCTCGTACGCCACGGTGACGCCCCGGAGCAGGCCGCCGCCCTCGAGGGCGAACGGCCGGGCGGGCGGGAAGGACAGGAACCGGCGGCGGCCGGCCGGGTCGCCGGGCCGCCAGGCGCCGGTCGCCGGCAGGGCGCTGGGGTGGGCCCGGCGGAACCCGCCGTCGCCGGCGGTGCCGGTCATCGGTCGGGGCGTCCCGGCGGCGACGCGCACCGTCGCCCGGGTTCGGGGTGCACGGATCGAGTGTACGGATCGGGGCATCGCGCCTCTGCCTGGGTGGACCTCGGGGCCCGGACAGCCGCTGGTGCGCTCCGTCGCGCACGGACACTTGGTTGCTCCTCGCGGAGCCGCATCCCCGGTCGCCCGGGATGGCACCTTGGCTGTCCGAACCAGGTTGCCGGGCCGGCTCCCGGGGGAACCGGCCGCTCCTGATGTCGGCGGTCACGCTAGCCCACGGCGCCGTCCACCGCCGGTCCCGGTTTCCGGCCCGCCTGGGCCCGCCACCACGCGGTGAGGTCGGGCCCGGAGCCGTAGGCCGCGGCTGCGGCGGCCAGGTAGGCGTCGACCGCCGCCGGCGTGGGGTCGGCGACGACCACCCGGACCGCGGCGGCGGCGTCGTCCCAGGCGGCGCGGTCGGCGGGCAGCGGGAGGGCGGCGAGGTCGGGCGCGGACACCTTGAGCGCCCGGACCCCGAGCGCGGTGCCCGCGGCCCGGCGCAGCAGCCACGCGGTGGAGGCGGGGGCGGCGAGCGCGGCGGCGAGGCGCCACAGGTCGTCGTCGCCCCGGGGCAGCACCGCGAGGGTCGGGACCGAGGGCACCCAGGCGCCTGCGGCGTCGACGGCCGCCTCGACCACCCGGGTCTGCGTGGCCACGACCAGCTTGGGCCGCCGGGTGCGGGCGACCCAGCGCTGGGCGGCCGGGGACGGCAGCGTGGCGAGTCGGGCGAGGTCGACGACAGGGGCCCGCCACCGGGCCTTGGCGTAGCGGACCGGCCGCCGGCCCCAGGCCGACGCGCACCAGTCGATGGCGCCGCTGGTGACGAGCGGGGCGACGGCGGCGGGCGAGTCGGCAGGGTCGTGCTCGCGGACGGCGGCGACGAGTCCGTAGTACTGGTCGCGGAAGCCGGCGAGGACCGTGGCCCGGTCCCCCAGCGTCGGCCCGGCGGAGCCCGGGAGGCGGGGAACGCCGAGGGCGTCGGCCCACAGGCCCCGCCACCGCTCCGACGGTCCCGGCCCGTCCCCGAGCGCCGGCTCGGCCCGGGGCTCCAGCACCGGGGCGCAGACCCGGACCGAGGCGGCGAACACCGGTGCGTCGTCGACCCACAGCCGGCGGAGGTCGGCCCGCCGGTCGACCGCGGCCCGCACCGCCTCGGCGTCGCGGGCGGCGACGAGCGACCTCGGCTCGACCAGCACCACCCGGCCGCCGGCCCGGGCAAGGTCCACGCCGAGCAGCAGGAACAGCCAAGCGGTGTCGGTGTAGGCCCGGACCGCGTCGCCGTAGCGGGCCTTCAGGCGTTGCCGGTCGGCCGCCGTCCGGGCGGTCGCCCGGCCGAGCTGGCCCTGGAACGGCGGGTTGCCGACCACCGCGTCGACCCCGCCCGGTGGCCGGGCTGGCCAGAGGTCGGGGCCGGAGGCCAGCGGGTCGCCGACGACCAGGCGACCGGGCGGCGGCGCCTCCCCCGCCCACAGGGCCAGCGCGGCCTCGGCGGCGGCCACGCCGACCGGGTCGATGTCGGCGCCGAAGACCAGGTGGCGGACCACGTCGGCCCGGCCGATCCCCCGTGCGTGGAGCCGCTCGGCCGCCGCCACCAGGAACACGCCGCCGCCGCAGGCCGGGTCGCAGACGACCGGGGCGCCGTACAGCCCGTCGAGGCCGTCGAGCGCCATCCCGGTCAGCAGGCGGGCCAGCCACCCGGGCGTGACGTGAAGGCCCTGGGCCCGGCGGCGGCCCCCATCGGTGGCCCGCTCCAGCGCTGCGCCGAGCGCCTCGGCCGGGTCGCCGGTGGCGGCCGGGGCCGGGTCGGCCGGGACGTCGGCGGGACCGGGTCCGGCCAGGGCGAACAGCCGTAGCCCGGGGTCGAGCGCCACCCCCCGCGCC
>JBKPHT010000224.1:0-3028 GCA_046730015.1 Actinomycetota bacterium | reverse complement strand
CCTCCGCTCCGGCCGGTCCGGGCGCCGGGGCGCGGCCGACGCCGAGTTGGCCGTGGCGCTGTACGGGTCCGCGCTGGCCGCCCTGCGGCGAGGCGAGTCCGTCGGCGCGTCGGTCGGCGGGGTCGAGGCCCGGCCCGAGGCGCTGGCCCGGGCGGCCGAGGGGGCGCTGCTCGACCTGGCCGACAACACCCCGGACGCGGCGCGCCGGCACGAGCTGCTCGACATGGCCGCCCGCACCCGCCCCTGGAGCGTGTGGTGAGCGAGCGAAGCGAGCGAACCATGAGCACAGTGCGTTGCTCGGCCCGGAGGGCCGATCGCTCATTGCGCGCATCCCGAAGGGTGCGCCAATGAGTGGGGTGGCGACCGCTGAGGGGACTACCGCCTGCCCGACCTGCGGCGAGGCGCTGCTGCCGGGTGCCCGGTTCTGCGAGGCCTGCGGCACCGCCACCGGTGTCGGCCCCGATCCGACCGACGCGGGCGACCCCACCGGCCCCGGCCTGGCCCCGGCGCCGGCGGCCTGCGACCGCTGCGGCGGCTCGGTCGACGCCGATGGCTACTGCACGAGCTGCGGGCACCGGGCGGTCGAACCGATCACCGTCGAGGACCGCGGCGACCTCGCGTTCGCCACCCACCGGGGCCGCCGTCACCACCGCAACGAGGACGCCGGCGGTCTCGGGGCGACCGGCGAGGGCTGGCCGGTGCTGATCGCGTCCGACGGCGTGTCGAACAGCCCCAACCCCCACCTGGCCGCGGCGGCCGCCGTGACCGCGGCGACCGGGCGGCTCGCCGGCCGCCCGTTCATCGGCCCGGGCGACCTCGACGACGCGGTGGTGCTGGCCCACCACGCGGCCTCGGAGGTCCCGGCCGAGGGCGACCCGGCCTGGCAGGCCGACGGCAGCCACCCGGCCTGCACGATCGCGATCGCGGTGGTGACGCCAGGCCTGGTCCACGTGGCCAACGTCGGCGACGCACGCGCCTACGTCGTGGCCGCCCGGGACGGCGGCTGGACGGCCGTCCAGGTATCGACCGACGACAGCGTGGCCGCCCAGGCCGTGGCCGCCGGCGTCGACCCCGACGACGCGCTGAACGCGCCCGCCGGGCACGCCATCACCGCCTGGCTGGGGGCCGACGCCGCAGCGCTCGCCCCCCATGTCGCCACCGCCCCGACGTCCGCCGGCGACCTGGTCATGGCCTGCAGCGACGGCCTGTGGAACTACGCCCCGGCCGACGAGGACATGTCCGAGCTGCTGACCGACATGCTCCCGCCCCCGGGCGAGCCGCTCACCGGCCTGGCGGGGGTCTGCGAGCGCCTGGTGTCCTGGGCGATCGGCCAGGGCGGGGCCGACAACATCGTCGTGGCGATGACCCCGGCGGGGGCCGCCATGGGCGAGGACCATCCGATCGAGTGGGAGGAAGATACGTGACCGAGCGGAGCGAGGTCCGGAAGGCACAGTCGACCTACGCCACGAAGTGGCGACTCAGTCACTGGGGCGCCCGAAGGGTGCACCAGTGACGGACACCGGTCAGGACGGCGGCGCCCCGTTCAGCGCCGAGACGTTCCAGAATCAGTACCTGGCGGCGGGGGCGGACGTCGTCGACGCCGTCGTCACGGTGACCGCGGCCGGCGACCCGGCGGCTGCCGGCGCCCACACCTCGGCGCCGGGGGAGCGGGCCGAGGTCATCGTGGTCGACTGCAGCGGGTCGATGGGCACCGGCCGCAAGCTGCAGGCGGCCCAGGAGGCGGCCACCGCCGCGGTCGACCTGCTGGACGACGGCGTGCTCTTCGCCATCATCGCCGGCGACCACGAGGCCAAGATGCTGTGGCCCTCCGGCCGGTCGGCGTTCGCGGTGGCTGACGACGACGACAGGGCGGCCGCCCGCGAGGCCATCGCCCGGCTGGAGAGCGCCGGCGGCACCGCCATCGGCACCTGGCTCGACCTCGCCCGCCAGCTGTTCGCCACCACCGAGGCCCCCGCCCGGCACGCCATCCTGCTGACCGACGGCCGCAACGAGCACCAGCAGCCCTGGGAGCTGACCGCCGCGGTCGAGGCCTGCCGGGGCCTGTTCCAATGCGACTGCCGGGGCGTCGGGGTCGACTGGGAGGTCGACGAGCTTCGGAGCATCGCCACCGCCCTGCTCGGCACCGTCGACATCGTGGCCGACCCGTCCGAGCTGGCCGCCGACTTCCGGGCGATGATCGCGTCTAGCCAGTCGCGGGCCCTGCCCGACGTGAAGCTGCGGCTCTGGGCGCCCCAGGGTGCGGTCATCGAGTCGATGCGACAGGTGGCGCCGGAGGTGCTCGACCTCACGGCCACCGGCACGCCGACCGGCCCGCTCGCCCGCGACTTCCTGCTGGGCGGCTGGGCGCCCGGCGAGTCCCGCGACTACCACCTGCGGATCAAGGTGACCCCCGGCGGGGTGGGCGACGAGATGCTTGCCGGCCGGGTGAGCCTGGTGCTGGCCGACGGCACGCTCGCCACCCAGGCGCTGGTCAAGGCCACCTGGACCGACGACACCGAGCTGTCGACCCGGATGGACCGCCACGTCGCCCACTACACCGGCCAGGTCGAGCTGGCCGACGCCATCCAGGCCGGCATCGCCGCTGCCAAGGCCGGCGACGACCGGACGGCGACCGTGAAGCTGGGCCGGGCGGTCCAGCTGGCCAAGGAGTCGGGCCACGAGGACACGCTGCGGCTGCTGGCGAAGGTGGTCGACGTCGACGACGCCGAGAGCGGCACGGTCCGGCTGCGCAAGGGCGCGGAGAAGGAGGCGGGGATGACCCTCGACACCCGCTCGACCCGGACGGTGCGGCTCGACAAGGCGAAGCCGCCGGCGCCGGCCGAGGGAGACGAGGCCTGATGGCCACCTGCCCCGCCGGCCACGAGTCGGCCACCGACGACTACTGCGACACCTGCGGCGCGCCGATCGGAGCCGCGGCGACCGCGGCGCCGGCGCCGGATCCTGCGGCCCCCGGCCCCGCGGCGCCGGATCCCGCGGCTCCGGATCCCGCGGCGCCGGCCGCCGCGCC
>JBKPHT010000223.1:0-6054 GCA_046730015.1 Actinomycetota bacterium | reverse complement strand
GCGCCGGGGGCGGGGCGGCAAACGGGGGGTGGGGCCTCCCCCCCCCCCTCGCGGGGCCCGGGCCCCCCGCGGGGGCCGCCGCGGGGGGGGGGGCCGCGGGCGGCCACGCCCGCGCCCACCTCCGGGCCGCGCTCGACCTGGTCGACTCCACCGGCGTCCGGGCCCCTCTGCTCGACCATGCGGCCGCGCTCACCGACCCGCTCGAGCGTGAGATCGAGGAGGTCGAGCACCGGGCCCTGGTCCTCGAGCTGGTCGACGCCCTGCGCCGGGCACCGGCCGGCATGACGGTCGAGAACCTGACCGACCGCGAGACCGCGGTGCTCCAGTACCTTCCCACCCTGATGTCCAACGCCGAGATCGCCGACGGGCTCCACCTGTCGATCAACACCGTGAAGTCGCACCTCAAGGCCGTCTACCGCAAGCTGGGCGTCGAGGGTCGCCGCGACGCGGTGCTGCGCGGGCGCGAGCTCGAGCTGATCTGACCGGCGTCAGGAGGGGCGGACGATGCAGCGGAACCCGAGGTGCGAGGTCGACGTGTCGACCGCCTGCGCCATCCGGGCGGCCGGCCGGTAGCGCCGGCAGTAGTTGGGGGCACAGAGGTGCGAGCCGCCCTTGATGACCTTGCGGGGCGTGCCGGCGGGATCAGCCGGGTCGGCGCTCGCGGCCCGGGGGGCACCTCGTGGGTCGGCGACCGTGCAGCACGGGTGGTCCTGGCCGGCGGCGCCCCCGTCTTCCGAGCCGGCCGCGCCAGCCGTGTGGTCCTGGTACCAGTCGGCCGTCCACTCCCAGGTGTTGCCGGTCACCTGGAACAGCCCGTAGCCGTTCGGCGGGAAGCTCTTGGCCGGCGCCGTGTACTCCCACCCGTCGAGCAGGTCGTTGTGGTGGGGGAAGTCGCCCTGCCACACGTTGGCCATGTGCCGCCCGCCCGGGGTGAGCTCGTCGCCCCAGGCGTAGGTGGCGCCCTCCAGCCCGCCCCGGGCGGCCCGCTCCCACTCGGCCTCGGTCGGCACGGCCTTGCCCGCCCAGGCCGCATAGGCGACCACGTCGTCCCAGGCCACGTGGACGACCGGGTGGTCGCCGAGCCTCCGCAGCGAGCTCTGCGGCCCGCGGGGGTGCCGCCATTCGGCGCCCGGCACCCAGGCCCACCACTGGTAGGCGTCGCGCAGGTCGACCCGGTGCTTCGGCCGCCGGAACACCGACGACGCGGGCACCAGCAGGTCGGGGCGGGCGTCCGGGTAGTCGGCCGCGTCGGGCACCCGCTCGGCCACCGTGACGTGCCCCGTGGCCTTCACGAACCGGGCGAAGTCGTCGTTGGTGACCGCGCACCGGTCCATCCAGAAGCCATCGACGGCGACCCGGTGGGCCGGCGCCTCCTCGGGGTAGTCGCCGTCGGAGCCCATGAGGTAGGCGCCGCCCGGCACCCACACCATCCCCGGGGCGGGGGCGGCGCCTGGCGGCTCGGCCCGCCAGGTGCGCGCGCCCGTAGCCGACGCGTCGGTGGCGGACGTGTCGCTGGTTCGCTCGCTCACAGGCCCCCCACGGTGGCGCCCGGCGGCCCCCCGTGTCGACACCCCGACGGGGTGACGTGTCCCGGGTAGCGGCCCGACCGGCCGGCCCGGTGCCAGTGGCGGAGCCGCACTCGCTGTTCGCGTCGGCCGGCGACGAGCCCCGGCGGCGCCGGATCGACGACGCGGTCCTGCTGGGCGCCGCCCTCGTCGTCGTGCTCGCCGCCGCGCTCGTGGCCGCGGGCGACACCACCGGCGGCGAGGAGGCGGCGGCCGCCCTCGGCCGGCTGCTCGGCTGGCTCGGCCCGCTGTGGGACGTGGCCTACGTCGCCGCGTCCGTGCTCGTGGTCGTGCTGCTGGTGGCGGCGCTCGCCGCCCGGCGGACGCCGCTGGCCCGCGACATCGTGCTGGCCGCCGCGCTGGCCCTGGCCGCCGGCTCGCTGCTCACCCGGCTGGTCGAGGGCCGCTGGCCCGACCTGTCGGACGCGCTGTGGACCGAGGGGCCGCCGACCTACCCGACCCTGCGGCTCGCCGCGATGGCGGCCGCCGCCCTGGTGGCCCTGCCCGACCTCACCCGGCCGCTGCGGTATGTCGTGCTCGTCGTCGTCTCGCTCGCCACGGTGGCGTCCCTGGTGGAGGGCGCGGCGCTGCCGGCCCAGGTCCTCGGCGGGCTGGCGCTCGGGCTGGCGGTGGGCGCCGCGGTCCGCCTCGCGTTCGGCTCGTCGGCAGGGTTCCCCGACGAGCGGCGGGTGCTGGCCGGGCTGGCCGCGCTCGGCGTGCCGGTGACCGACGTGTGGCGGGACGCCCGTCAGCGGGGCGGGGTGGCCCGTTACCGCGGGGTCGCCGCCGGCGGCGGTCCCCTGGCCGTCGCCGTCTACGGGCGGGACGCCCGCGACGCCCAGTTCGTGGCGCGCCTGTGGCGGATGCTCTGGTATCGCGACCCGGGGCCCGCCGCGTCGCTCACCCGCCGGGAGCAGGTCGAGCACGAGGGCCTCATGCTGTTCACCGCCGCCCGGGCCGGCGTCGCCGTCCCTGACGTGGTCGCCGCGGGGACCGTCGGCACCGGCGACGCCCTGCTCGTCACCGACCAGCCGGAGGCTCCGCCGCTCGCCGCGCTGGCCCCGGCGGCGGTGTCGGACGCGCTGCTCGACCAGGTGTGGAACGCCGCCGGCGCGCTCCGGGACGCCCGGCTCGGCCACGGGCGCCTCAACGCCGCCACCGTCGTGGTGACCGGGGACGGGGTCCTCGTCACCGACCTGGCCGCGACCCGGATCAACGCCACCGACGGGGTGCTCGCCACCGACGTGGCCGAGCTGCTGGTGTCGTGCTCGGTGCTGGTCGGCGAGGCCCGGGCGGTCGGCGCCGCCCGGCGCCGGCTGGGCGACGAGGCCCTGGTCGCGGCGCTGCCGTTCGTCCAGCGGGCCGCGCTGTCGCCCGGGCTGCGGGACGTCCTGCGGGACGCCGACCTCGACGTCGACCGGGTCCGGGAGGAGGTCGTGGCCGTCACCGGCGGCACGATGCCCGAGATCGCCGAGATCCGGCGGGTGTCGCTGCGGGGCGTGCTGCTGATGTCGCTCACCGCCTTCGCCGCGTACCTGCTGCTCGGGCAGCTCGCCGACATCGGGCTCGACACGCTCGTCGACGCGTTCTCCGACGCCGTGTGGAGCTGGGCCCTGCTGGCCCTCGCCCTGGCCCAGCTCGCCCTCGTCACCGACGCCGTGGCCACCGTGGCCGCGGTCGGGCGGCCGCTGCCGCTGGGACCGACCACGATCCTCCAGTCGGCGGTGAAGTTCATCAACCTCACGGTGCCCAGCACGGCCGGCAAGATCGCCCTGACGATGCGTTACCTGGAACGGCAGGGCGTCGAGCGGGCCGTGGCGCTGACCCAGGGCTCGATCGACGGGCTGGCCGGGTTCGTGGTCCAGGCGCTGGTGCTGCTGGTGGTCGTGCCGATCGTGGGGCCGGACCTGTCGCTGGACCTGTCCAGCTCCGGGTCCGGCTCCGACTCGGGGTCGGGCAACCTCGGCTGGGTGCTGCTGGCGGTCGTGGCCGGCTGCATCGTGCTGGCCGCGCTCGCCGCCGCGGTGCCGGCGCTGCGCCGGCGGGCGTGGCCGTTCGTCCACGCCGCGCTGACCAACCTGCGCGGGCTGCTGACCTCGCCGGGCCGGCTGGTGCGGCTGGTGGCGGCCAACGTGGCGTCGCAGCTGGTGTACGCGCTGACGCTGGGGGCGTCCCTGCGGGCGTTCGGCGGCTCGGCGTCGCTGGCCGAGCTGCTGCTGGTCAACACAGGGGTGACCCTGCTGAGCGGGATCATCCCGGTTCCCGGCGGCATCGGCGTGGCCGAGGCCGGCCTCACGGCCGGGCTCACCGCGGTCGGCGTGCCCCAGTCCACCGCGCTGGCCGCCGCCCTGCTCCACCGCATGTGCACCTACTACCTGCCCCCGGTGTGGGGCTGGTTCTCCCTCCGCTGGCTCACCCGCCGGGGCTACGTCTGACCCGCGCCGCCACAACGGCCGGCCGCCCGAGGCGAGATCCAGCCCGTAGATTCCGGCCGTGCCGTCCCGACACCCCCTCCTGGTGGCGCTCGAACCCGTCGCCGCCGCGCTCGGCGCCACGATCGTGCCGGCGTCGCGGGTGGCGGGCGGCGACATCCCGCTCCGGTGGGAGGGGGAGGTCGTCGGCGGCCTGCGGCTCCCGGGGGTGCACGGCACGCTCGACCGGATGATCGCCGCGGTCGAGTCCCAGCTCGGTGCCCGGCTGGCCGACCTGTCCCGGGAGGACAAGCAGCGGGCGGTGCGGATGCTGGAGGAGCGCGGCGCGTTCCAGCTCCGCCGCTCGGTCGAGGAGGTGGCCGACGCCCTCGGGGTCAGCCGCTTCACCGTCTACAACTACCTGAACGCCGCCGGGAGGTGACGCCACCGTGACCCTGGTCGTCGAGTTCACCATCGAGCCGTTCGTGGAGGGCCAGCCGGGCCCCCACGTCCGGGCGGCCGTCGACGCCGCCGGGGGGTCGGGCCTCGACGTCGACTTCGGGCCCTTCGGCACCACCGTGTCGGGCGGCGACGGCGCCGTGCTCGACGCGGTCGACGGCATCCTCCGGGCCGCCGTGGCCGCCGGCGCCACCCGGGTGTCGCTCCAGGTCATCCGGCAATGAACGGGTTTCCCGGCCGCTGCGCCTCGGTCACGGCTCGGTGAAACCGCGTCAACAGATTGTTGAGGGTGACTACCGTCCCGGCATGGCCTCGCCCGCCCCTGCGCCGGAACCGGTCGACCTGCTGGTGGCGGGGGCCGATCTCGTCGTCACCATGGACGACGACCGGCGGGAGCTGGCCGGCGGCTGGGTCGCCTGCCGAGACGGGTTCGTGGCCGCCGTCGGCTCGGCCGCAGACGCGCCGCCGCCCGCGGCCCGGGTGCTGCGGGCCGACGGCTGCCTGGTGACGCCGGGCCTGGTGAACACCCATCACCACATCTACCAGAACCTCACCCGGGCTTACCGGCCGGCCGCGTCCGCGTCGCTGTTCGACTGGCTGACGGCCCTGTACCCGCGGTGGGCGCTGCTCGACGAGGAGGCGTCGTACCTGTCGGCCTGGGTCGGGCTGGCCGAGCTCGCGCTGGGCGGGTGCACGACCTCGACCGACCACCTGTACGTGCACCCGGCCGGGGGCGGCGACCTGCTGGGGGCCGAGATCGCCGCGGCCCGCGAGCTGGGCGTCCGGTTCCACCCGACCCGGGGGTCGATGTCGCTGTCGCAGAAGGACGGCGGCCTGCCGCCCGACTCGGTGGTGCAGGACGACGACATGATCCTCGCCGCCAGCGAGGAGGCCGTGGCCCGGTGGCACGACCCGGCCCCGGGGGCGATGGTGCGGGTGGCGCTGGCGCCGTGCTCGCCGTTCTCGGTGACCGCCGACCTCATGCGGCGGACGGCGGAGCTGGCCGAGCGGCTCGACGTCCGGCTCCACACCCACCTGGCCGAGGACCCCGATGAGGACGCCTTCTGCCTGGAGACCTACGGCCGCCGGCCCATCGAGCACTTCGAGGCGGTGGGCTGGGGCTCGGACCGGGCCTGGGTGGCCCACTGCATCTACCCGAGCTCGGCCGAGATCGCCCGCATGGGGGCCTGGGGGACGGGCGTGGCCCACTGCCCCAGCTCGAACATGATGATCGGCGGGGGCGGCATCGCCCCGGTGGCCGACTACCGGGCCGCGGGAGTGCCGGTGGGGCTGGGCTGCGACGGATCGGCGTCCAACGACTGCGCATCGCTGTGGCTGGAGGCCCGGGGAGCGCTGCTGCTCGGGCGCCAGCGGGGCGGGCCGACGGCGTTCACCGCCCGGGACGCCCTGGAGCTCGGCACCCGGGGGTCGGCGGCCTGCCTCGGCCGGCTGGGCGAGCTCGGGGTGCTGGCCCCGGGCGCGGCCGCCGACCTGGTGGCCTGGCGGCTGGACGGGCTGGCGTTCGCCGGCGCCCTGTCCGACCCGGTGGAGGCGTTGCTGCGGTGCGGCCCGACCCGGGCGCACCACACGGTGGTCGCCGGCCGGCCGCTGGTCGAGGA
>JBKPHT010000222.1:0-9330 GCA_046730015.1 Actinomycetota bacterium | reverse complement strand
GGTCGTCGGCGACCAGCTGCCCGGGCCGGGCGGCGGGGGCGGCGTGGCCCTGGCCGCCACCGTCCGGGCCGCCGCCCAGCGCCGGCAGGCCGACCCCGACGGCCCGCTGGTGACGGTCGAGGACCTGCGCGAGCCCGTCCGGGCCCGGACCGTGGGCCGGACCGTGATCGTCGCGGTCGACGCCAGCGGGTCGATGGGCACCCACCGGCGGGTCGAGGCCGCCACCGGCGCGGTGCTCGGCCTGCTGGCCGACGCCTACCTGCGGCGCGACCGGGTGGCGCTCGTCACCTTCCGGGCCGACCAGGCCGAGGTGGTGCTGCCCCCGACCGCCAGCATCGAGCTGGCTCGCACCCGGCTGGCAGAGCTGCCCACCGGCGGCGTCACCCCGCTGGCCGACGGCATCGCCACCGGGCTGGCGCTCGCCCGCCGGGCCGCGACCGACGGCTGGCCGCCGCTGCTGGTGCTCATCACCGACGGGCGGGCCACCGGCCCGGCCTCGGCCATGGACCGGGCCCGCGACGCGGCCGCCGAGGTGTCCGCCGCCGGCATCGACGTGGTCGTCATCGACGCCGAGGACGGGGCCTCCCGGCTGGGCCTGGCCCAGGAGCTGGCCACCACCATGGGCGCCCGCCACCTGCGGCTGGAGGAGCTCTCGCCGTCGCAGGTCGAGACCGCGGTCCGCGACGCGCTCCGGGGCTGACCCCCGATCGGGGGCCCGCCCCGGGGATCCCTCCGGGGAGAGGGACCGCCGCCCGGGGCGGACCGCCACGATCAGGAGTGCCGGGTCGTCCCAGGCCCGCCAGTGGCACCGGTCACCCGCCATGCGGACCGGCGACACCATCCTGCTCAGACTCGACTGCCGGGCCTTCCCGCCGCAGAGGCACGGCGCACCCACGGCCAGGGCACCATAGGCGTGTCAGCGGGGCGTTAGCCTGGCTGACCGCGCCGGGGCGGACGGGTCTATCCTCGCTCCGTGTCGCGGCCCTACCGCTACTCTCCGCCCCAGGCCGGACGACCGCTCGTCCGCCGGAGCGGGCTGCTCCGGCGGCTGCAGGGGCGGTGGGACCGGCCGGTCACGGTGGTGGTCGCCGGAGCCGGGTTCGGCAAGACGTCGCTGCTCGCGCAGGCCGTCGAGGAGAACCGGCTGGCGCCCCGGGGCGACGACCGCTGGCTGGGGTGCAGCCCGGGCGACGGCGACGCCCGCCGCCTGGCCGACGGGCTGGCCACCGCCCTCGACGCCGACCTGGCCCGCCTGCACGCCCCGGGCGACATCGACCCCGCCGACCTCGGCTCGGCGCTGGCCGACGTGATGTGGCGGCGGTCGCCCCGGCAGGTGTGCCTTGTGGTCGACGACGTCCACGAGATCGGCGCGGGCGCCGGCGGCGCCGCGCTGCTCGCCGCGCTGGTCGACGCTCTCCCGACCAACGGCCACCTCGTGCTGAGCGGCCGGCACGAGCCGCCCGTCCCGCTGGCCCGCCTGTCGGCCCAGGGGCGGGTGGAGCGCCTGAGCGAAGCCGACCTCGCCTTCGCCGACGACGAGCTGGCCGCGTTCGCCGACCTCCGCGCTCTATCCCTCGACCGGCTCACAGACCTCGGCGGGTGGCCGGCGCTGGCCGAGCTCCGGACCGCCGGCGCCGGCGCCGGCATCGACGACTTCCTGGCCGAGGAGGTGATGGCCGGGCTGCCGCCCGACGCCCAGCGGGTCGCCGCCACCGTCGCGGTGCTCGGGGGCGCCGACCAGGCGCTAATCGACGCGGTGGTCGGCGCGGGGATCGACCTGGCCGGCGTGCTGGCCCGGCTGCCGCTGGTGGCCCACGACGCCCACGGCTGGTCGACCATCCACCCGGTGTGGTCGGACCGGCTGTCCCGGGTGCTGGACGAGGACGATCGGCGCGAGATCCGCCGGCGGGGCGGCGCCGCGCTGGCCGGGCGCGACCTCCACCGGGCAGTCGACCTGCTGGTGGCGGCGGGCGCCACCGACGAGCTGCTCGCGGTGCTCCGGGCCGGGTGCCGGGCCCAGGCCCTGGCCGAGTCGGCCGAGGGCCTCGCTCACCTGTACGCCACCCTGCCCGACGACGTCCGGGCCACCGCGGTCGGCGCACTGGTGGCGGGCATCGCGGCGTCGGCCACCGACCTCGACCGGGCGACCGACCTGCTCGTCCCCGCGGCCGAGCGGCTGGCCGCCGAGGGCGACGACGCCGGCCTGCTGTGCGCCGTCGAGCACCTCGCCATCCTCGCCCACTGGCGGGAGGACCTCGACCTGCTCGCCACCCTGTGGGGTTACACCGACCGGCTCGCCACCCTCCCCGAGGCCCGGGGCCTCCTCGCCATCGGCCACGCGCTGATCGCCGACACCGTCGGCGAGGCCCGCGACGTGCTGGCGGCGCTCGACACGATCGATCCGGGCGAGCTCGCCCCCTACTGGCGGGCGCCGGTGGCGTGGCTGCGGGCGTCGGCCGAGCTCGCGCTCGGCTTCCCCGAGGCGGCCCGGCGCAACGCCGAGCTCGCCGTGGCCGAGGCGAGCCCGGCGCTGCAGGGCGCGCTGACCATGCTCGAGGTGAACGCGCGGGCGCTCTGCGGCGACCTCGTTGGGGCTCAGGAGGCGCTCGACCGGATGCTCGAGCGGCTGGGCGAGGCGGGCAACGACCACCTGCTCGCCCTGGGGCACGCGATGGCGGCGTCGCGGGCCGGGTTCGCCGGCGAGGTCGCCGAGGGCGAGGCCCACCTGGCCCGGGCCCACCAGCGGGCCGGCCCCGCGCCCCGACCGGCGCTGGTGGCCGCGCTGCGGGGCTCCGAGGCGGCGATCGCGCTGGGGCGGGGCGACGAGGCGGCGGCGGCCCGGCTGTTCGCCGAGCAGCTCGCCGGCCACAAGGTGGGCGAGGGACGCCAGCGCTACGGCGCCCTGCGGCGGCTGCCGGTGCTGTACGTGCTGCTTCCCGACACCCGCGACCAGTTCGAGGGCGAGGAGCTGGGCCCGGGTTACCGGCCCGCGTTGGCGCTGGCCCGGGCGATGGTGGCGCTGCGGGAGCGGGGCGACCTGGTTCCGGCCGCCTCCCTGAGCCCGTCGACGTGGGCGGCCGCGCCGAGCTTCCTCCCGGCCCCGTGGGTGGTCGAGCTGGCCACGGCGGCCGCCGCCGGGGGCCTGCCGGGCGCCGACGCCCTCGTGACCGGCGCCGCCCCGACGGTTCGGCCGGCGCTGCGCCGGGTAGCCGACCGCGCGGAGGCCCCGAAGGCGCTGCGGACCTGGGCCCGGACGCTGCTCGACGCGATGCCTCCCGAGCCGTCTGCGCCGCTGGAGCTGGCGGTCCTCGGCCCGACGACCCTGCGCCGGGCGGGGCGTGTGGTCGACCACCCCCACTGGCGGCGGGAGCGGGTGCGGGCCCTGCTGCTGGTGCTGGCGGCCCGGGGCGGCGGCACCCGGGAGGAGCTGGCCGGCGCCCTGTGGCCCGATCTCGACACCACGGGCGCGCTCCGCAACCTGCGGGTCACGCTGTCGTACCTGCTCACGGTGCTGGAGCCGGAGCGGGGCGACGGGGCGCCGTCGTTCTTCGTCCGGGCCGAGGGGGCGTCGCTGCGGCTGACGACCCACGGCTGGCTGGCGGTCGACGCCTGGCAGATCGAGGAGATGCTCGACCGGGCGGCCGAGGCCGAGCGGTTGGGTGAGCCGTCGGCCGCCCTCGACCTCTACCGGCGGGCAGTCGTGCTGTACCGGGGTCCGTACCTGGCCGATGCCGGATACGACGAGTGGGCGCTCCCCCACCGGGATCGTCTGTGCGCCCGGTTCGTGGCCGCCGCCGTCCGGGCCGGCGAGCTGACCCTGGCGGCCGGCGAGCCCGACGAGGCCCTCCGCCTGGCGGCCCGGGCGCTGGAGACCGAGCCGTGGTCGGAGGGCGCCCACCGGCTCACGGTCGCCGCCCACCTCGCCCGGG
Organism: Actinomycetota bacterium; assembly: GCA_046730015.1. Classification (GTDB taxonomy): domain Bacteria; phylum Actinomycetota; class Acidimicrobiia; order Acidimicrobiales; family VFJN01; genus ZC4RG19. The sequence continues at coordinate 5,401 of JBKPHT010000222.1, read as the reverse complement.
GCGACCGGGCCGCCGCCCGCCGGGCGATGAACACCTGCCTCGCCCAGCTCGACGACCTCGGCGTGCCGCCGACCGAGGACACGGAGATCGTCCTGCGGGCGATCGCCTGAGGCGGACTCGTCGGTTCGCCGCCTCTCCGTGTTCCCGAACAAACAACCGCTATCGCCTCACGGAACCACAACCGCCGGCGCCGCCACCGGCTCGCCGTCGGGGTCGACGCCGCACAGCCCCTGCCAGGCCCGGGGGATGCGGCCGAGCTCCAGGGCGCCGGCGTCGAGGAGGGCGGCGAGGATGGGGCGGGTGGCGGCGGTGCGGAGCTCGACGCGGCCGGGGTGGTTGCGGGCGGCCCGCCAGGTGGGCAGGCCGGGGAGGCCGGCGGCGGCGAAGACGCCGGGGTGGATCATGTTCTCGTACATCTCGCGGATGAGCGCCGGGGCGACGAACCGGACGAGGGTTCGGTCGATGGGCGAGGCCTCGGCCCACACCTCGGGCAGGCGGAGGCGGGCGAAGGCCAGGTGGCGGGCCTCCTCCTGGCGGTGGTAGCGGTTGACCTCCCGGACGAACGGGTCGGTGCCGGGGTGGTCGGCGGCCCGCTTCTGCATGAGGTCGGGGATCTCCTCGCCGGCGAGCACCATCGTGTAGAGCAGCGCCGGCCGGTGGATGACCTGGTCGATGACCCGGCGGCCGACGGTCTCGACCAGCCGGTTGTCGAGCGGGTTGGGGGCCGGCGGGTCGAGCTGGTCGAGCATCCGGACGAACAGCCGGGAGTGGCGGGTCTCCTCGCCCAGCTCGTGGAGGAGGTAGGTGATCCGCGGGTCGGTGTAGTCGTCGGCCCGGGCGATCTCGAGGCCGAACCCGGCCATGAGGATGGCCTCGAACTCCAGGCCGGCGGTGGTGATGGCCACCAGGGCCTGGCGGGACAGGGTCACGACCTGGTCGGCGTCGAGGCGCCCGGGGTCCAGGCCGGCGGCCCCGAGGACCAGGTCGTCGGGGAGCACCTGGCCGTCGCCCACCCGGCCCGGCAGGTCGCGGTCGGGGTCGATGATGCGGGCCCGCGACGCCGAGTTGAGCTTGTCGACGCGGCGGGCCGCGGTCGCGGTGACGGTGTCGACCATGGAGCCTTCCCCTTGCCGGTGGGTGTCCCACACGGACTTACCGGCGGTAACTATCAATAGTCCGTCCGGGGTCCGGCCGCAACGTGACATCGACCACCGCGATCCGCCACGGCCTCACCACATGATCTCGTCGCAGCCCTTGTGGGAGTCGGGCTCGACCTGCAGCGTCGCGTGGTCGATGCCGTGGCCGTCGCGGAGCACCACCCGGGCCCGGTCCAACACGCCGTGGCTGTCGGAGCCCTCCCGCACCATGAGGTGGACGGACGCCACGTCCATCTCGGACGTCAGCGTCCACACGTGCAGGTCGTGGACGTCGACCACCCCGTCGACCGCCCGCAGCTCGGCCTCTAGCCCGACGAGGTCGAGGCCGGGCGGCGCCGCCTGCACCAGGATCCGCAGGGCCTGGCCGGCCAGCCGCCAGGTCCGGGGCAGGATGAAAAACCCGATGGCCACGCCGACCGCCGGGTCGACCCAGGTCCAGCCGGTGGTGACGATGACCGCGGCGGCCACGATGACCCCGACCGAGCCGACCAGGTCGGAGAGCACCTCGAGGTACGCGCCGTGGACGTTCAGGCTCTCCTTCGACCCCTCCCGCAGCAGGCCGAAGGCGACGAGGTTGGCGGCCAGGCCGACGACGGCGACCGCGAGCATCGGGCCCGCCAGGACCTCGGGCGGGTCGCCCCAGCGCCGGGCGGCCTCGACCACCACGTAGATCGCCACGGCGAAGAGCAGCGCGGCGTTGGCCAGGGCGGCGAGGATCTCGAGGCGGTAGAGGCCGAAGGTCCGCTGGCGGTCGGCCCCGGCCCGGTCGGCGACGTGGATGGCGGCCAGCGCCATGCCGAGCCCGCCGACGTCGGTGAGCATGTGGCCGGCGTCGGACAGCAGGGCCAGCGACCGGGTGGCGAACCCGGCCACCACCTCGACCACGGTGACGCCGCCCAGCACCACCAGTGCGGCCAGCAGCCGGCCCTTGTGGCGCGTCCCGGCCCGGGCGACGCCGTGGGTGTGGCTATGGGCGGGGGCCTGTCTGGGAGAGTGGTCGTGAGGCATCCGGGCGCGTCCGTGCGGGTACCGCGAGACTACGTGCGGCGAGGAGGACCCCACCCATGCACGTGACCGATCTGCACCAGCGGAGCGTCGAGCACTTCGTGGACCTGGTCGCGGCCGTCGACGACGGCCGCTGGGACGGCCCGACGCCGTGCCCCGACTGGGACGTCCGCGGCCTGGTGAACCACGTCGTCTACGAGGACCTGTGGACGGTGCCGCTGATGGAGGGCGCGACGATCGCCGAGGTCGGCGACCGGTTCGAGGGCGACATGCTCGGCGCCGACCCCGCGGCCGCGACCCGGGCCGCGGGCGACATCGCCACCATCGCCACTGCGAGCGGGGTGGTGGCGGGGACGACCGTCCACCTGTCGTTCGGCGACACGCCGGCCGAGGAGTACGCCTGGCAGCTCGCCGCCGACCACATCATCCACGGCTGGGACCTCGCCGCCGCGGCCGGCCTCGACCGGACCATCGCCCCCGAGGTCGTCGAGGCGCTGGCCGGGTGGTACGCGAGCCGGGAGGAGGCCTATCGGTCCTCGGGCGCGGTCGCCGAGCGCCCCGCCGGGGCCCGGGCGGACAGCCCCCAGGATCGGCTGCTGGTCGCGTTCGGCCGCGATCCGGGCTGGTCGCCGCCGTCCGGCTGAGGGACGGGCGCCACCGGAGACCTACCCTGGGGTCGGTGCGATCGACCGCGGCCGCCCTCGTCACCGCCCTGCTCGTCGCGGTCACGGCCCTGGTCGCCGGGGCGGCGCCGGCGAGCGCGCACGCCACGCTGATCGGGACGGCGCCCGCCGCCGACGGGGTGATCGACGCCCCGCCCGAGGCGGTGGAGCTCCGCTTCGACGAGCCGGTCGAGGTGGTCGACGACGCGGTCCAGGTGTTCGGCCCCGACGGCGACCGGGTCGACCGAGGGCAGGTCGAGGCGGTCGACGGCGGGGCGACGCTGCGGGCGCCCGTCGACCAGGGACCGCAGGGCACCTACACCGTGGCCTGGCGGGTGACGAGCGAGGACAGCCACACCCTGTCGGGCTCGTTCGTCTACCACCTCGGCATCGAGACCGGCGCGGTGGCCGTCGACGACGGCTCGGATCCGACCACCGCCTGGGTCGGCGGGTTCGGCCGCTGGCTCGGCTTCGCCGGCACGCTGGCCGCCGTGGGCGCCGCGGTGCTCACGCTGGCCGTCCGGGGCCCGGGCGCCGGCGGCCGGCCGGGGGCTCGGCGTCCGTCGCCGCGCGATGACGCGGTGGGGGACGACAATCCCGGGGTGGGCCGGGAGACACCCCCGGCCTGGCGTCTCTCACCGCGCGATGACGCGGTGGGAGACGCCGGCACGCTCACGGCCGTGCGGTCCGCGCCGCCGGCCGAGCCGACCCCGATGACTCCCACCGTGGCCGCTCCCACCGCGGCCGCACCCACGGGGAGGTGGGGGACGCCCGCGACGCGGCTGCGGGCGCTGGCCGTCGCCGGCGGGCTGGCCGGCGCGCTGGGGACCGCCGTGGCGCTGATCGCCATGATCGCCGAGAGCGCCGGCCGCGACCTGTCGGGTGCCGTCGGGCTCGTGCCCGACCTGGCCCCCGACACCCGCACCGGGCAGCTCGCGCTGGCCCGGATCGGCCTGTGCCTCGCCACCGCCGGAGTCGCCGCGCTGGGCGGCCGTTGGCGGCGGGTGCCGGAGGCGGTCGTCGCCGTGGGCCTCGCCTCGGTGGCCGCGGCCTCGCTGGCCGGCCACGCCTGGACCGCCCCGGACCGGTGGCTGGCCGTCGGGGCCGACGTCGCCCACCTGGCCGGGGTCGCCGTGTGGGTCGGCGGGCTGCTGGCCCTGCTGGTCGCTCTCGGCGCGGCGACCGACCAGGAGAGACTCGCCACCCGGTTCTCGGCCCTGGCCGTCGCCGCGGTGCCGGTGGTGGTCGTGAGCGGCGCCGTGTCGGGATGGCAGCAGGTGCGGACGCTCGACGGCCTGACCTCGACGGCCTACGGCCGGCTGCTGCTCGCCAAGGTGGCCGGCGTCGCGGTGATGGTGGCGCTGGGATGGGTCAACCGGTCGCGGCTGGTGCCCCAGGTGCGGCGGGCGGTCGCGCCGCTCACGCGGTCGCTGCGGGTCGAGACCGCGGTCGCCGCGCTGGTGCTGGCCCTGACCGCCGCGCTCATCCACCAGGCACCGGCCCGGGCCACCGCCGACACCGGGCCGTTCACCACCACGGTGGCGGTCGACGGCACCGAGATGGCGGCGACCGTCGACCCGGCGAGGACCGGTCTCAACGACATCCACCTCTACTTCACGACCGCCCCCGACGGCGGCGGACCGGCCGAGCCCCTCGACGTCGACGCCGTCCAGGTCACGGCGGGCACGACCGGCGTGCCGCCCCGGCGTTTGCCCGTGACCCCGATCAGCACCGACCATGTGACCGTGTCCGGTGCGTCGCTCCCCTCGGCGGGCACCTGGACCATCGAGGTGACCGCCGTCCGGGCGGGCGAACCCCTCGTCTACAGCTTCGAGGTACCGATCTCATGACCATCCGACTCCGCCTCGCCGCTGCCGCCCTGCTGGCCGGCCTCGGCCTGCTCGTCGCCGGCGCGGCCGCCACCCCCGCCGGCGCGCACGAGGGTAAGGCCGTCATCACCATCGAGCAGGTGCACCCGGCCGGCACGTCGGTCCACTACATCGTGCGGGTGACCTGGGAGAACGACGGGCACCCGGCGGTCGACGCCACCGTCACCGCGACCGGCGTCGTCGCGAGCGGCGAGCAGTTGACGCCCGTGACGCTGGACCAGGTCGACGACGACGGCCGCTACGCCGGGGCGGTCGAGTACCCGGGCCCGGGCACCTACACGGTGCGGATCACCTCCATCGACCCGACCGGCACCGCCGAGCAGTCCGAGACCGTGACCGCCTCCCCCAGCACCCAGCCGTCCGACGTCACCGCCCCCAGCGAGGTCACCACCGGGACCGCCCCCGAGGCCGGTGACGGCGGCTTCGCCCCCGAGGACGACGGGACCGGCGCCAGCGACGAGGGCGGTGCCGACGAGCAGGCCGCCGCCGGCGGCGACGGCGACGACGGGATGCCGGTCTGGCTGATCGCGGCGGCCGCGGTCGTGGCGATCGGCGGCGCCGTGACCGGCGTCGGCGTGATCCGCCGCTACCGCGGACCCGGCGGACCCGGCGGACCCGGCGGGTCCGGCGGAGCCGACGGCGGGGACGGCCGGGACGGCGACGACAGGGGGGAGGGCGACCCCCGGGT
>JBKPHT010000221.1:0-22549 GCA_046730015.1 Actinomycetota bacterium | reverse complement strand
GGGCCTCGCGGGCCTCTGCCAGCGCCCGCTCGGCCCGCTCGACGTCGACGTCCAGCACCACCTCGCCCGGCAGCGCGAGCACGTAGCCGCCGTCGCCCGCCACCACCGTCTCGCCGCCGCCGGGTACCGCGGCCGCGACCCCCGACCGCACCCGGCTGACGTGGGTGCGGAGTGCGGACGCCCAGGTGCGGGGGAGCTCGTCGGCCCACAGCACCTCGGCCAGCCGGTCGCGGGGGACCGGGGCGGGCCGCTCGAGCACCAGCGCGGCGAGCACCGCCCGGGCCGGGCCCGTGAGCGGGGGCGGCGGCGGGCGGCCCGGGGCCCGGACGGTGACCTCGCCCATCAGCCCGATCTCGAGTCGCACGTGCCTCCCTCGCCCCTCCCTCGCCCGCCCTCGCCCTTTGCGCGGACACCGCCCGATCTTTCCGCTGGTCACGGGCATTCTTCCACCGTCCGAAAACTCCGGGCCAGCGTGAAAACCGCCACACGTCGGTCCCCGTTTGCGCGCCGTTTACGCGCCCGGGCCGATAGTGGGCCCAGAGCGCAGACCGGACACCCCTCGTCATGCGGCGGAGATCGCGGCGGCTGATCGAGGCGGGACCGAGGAGTGCGAGGTCTCTGCGCCCGCAGTGGGCCGGCCTGCGGCGGGGCCGGCCCACATGCGCGGCCACGAACCCGACACGATGGGCAGGACGATGGGGACGTTGACAGGACACGACGATCCGCCAGCCAGCGCCGACACAGATCGGCCCGCCCTGTCGCGCCCGCTGCACCGGCTGCGCGACCGCTACGACGTCGTCGTGGTGGGCTCGGGCTACGGCGGCGCCATCGCCGCGTCCCGGCTGGCTCGGGCGGGCCGGTCGGTCGCCGTCCTCGAACGGGGCCGCGAGCTGCGGCCCGGCGACTTCCCGTCCACCGCGTTCCAGGCCGTCCGCCAGCTCCAGGTCCGCACCGGCGCCCGCCGGCTCGGGCGGCGAACGAGCCTGTTCGAGCTGCGGACCGGGCACGACCTCAGCGTGATGGTCGGGTGCGGCCTCGGTGGCACGTCGCTCATCAACGCCGGGGTGGCGCTGCGGCCGCCCGACTGGGTCTACGACGACGTCCGCTGGCCCACCGCCCTCCGCGGCCGGACCCGGGGCCCGGCTGAGCTCGGCCCCCACTTCGCCGCCGCCGAGCGGATGCTCGGCTCCACCCCCTACCCCGTCGACTGGCCGGCCCCGACCAAGCTCCTCGCCCTCGAGCGGGCCGCCGAGGGCGTCGGCGCCAAGGCGACCCGCCCGCGCATCAACGTGACGTTCGCCGACGGCCCCAACGCCGCCGGCGTCGACCAGCGGGCGTGCATCGCCTGCGGCGACTGCGTGACCGGCTGCAACCACGGGGCCAAGAACACGGTGGCCGAGAACTACCTGCCCGACGCCGTCGCCCACGGTGCCGAGGTGTACTGCGAGACCGCCGTGCGGACGCTCCGCCCGGCCGACGGCGGCGGCTGGCTCGTGACATTCACCACCGCGGCTGGCGGCCGCAGCAGGTTCGCGGCGCCGTCGTCGTTCGTCGTGGCCGACGCGGTGGTGCTCGCCGCCGGCACACTCGGCTCCACCGAGATCCTCCTCCGCTCGGAGCGCGAGGGCCTGGCCGTCTCCCCCCGGCTGGGCCAGCGCTTCTCCGGCAACGGCGACGTCCTGGCGTTCGCCTACGACGTGACCGGCGCCCCGGTCCGGGGCATCGGCCTCGGCCGGCGCCAGGTCACGGCGGAGAACGCGGTGGGGCCGGTCATCACCGGGATGATCGACCTCACCGGCACCCCCGGCCCGGGCAAGGGCGCCCTGATCGAGGAGGGCGCCATCCCCGCCGCGCTGCGGGCGTTCATGCCCGCCGCGTTCGCGGTCGCCGCCGACGTCGACGACGGCGGTAGCCCCCTGGCCTTCGCCGGCCGGCTGTGGCGGCGCCTCCGGGCCACCGGCGGCGCCGTGCTCGACCCCACCGGCGGGCCCGCCGAGCGGTCGCTCACCTACCTGGTCATGAGCGACGACGCCGGCGACGGCGAGATCCGGCTCGACGGCGACGCCCTGGAGGTCGACTGGCCCGCCGTCGGCGACCTGCCGATCTTCGACCGCAATGCCGACATCATCCGCCAGGCCAGCGCCGCCATCGGTGGCGAGTACGTCGCCAACCCGCTGTGGAGCCCGATGCTGCACGAGTCGCTCGTCACCGTGCACCCGCTCGGCGGCTGCGCCATGGCCGACGACGGCGCGCACGGCGTCGTCGACCACCGCGGCCGGGTCTTCACCGGCACCGGCGACGACGTCCACGACGGGCTGCTGGTCGCCGACGGGGCCATCGTCCCCCGGCCGCTGGCGGTCAACCCGCTGCTCACGATCTCCGCCCTGGCCGAGCGGGCGGTCGCGCTGCTCGCGGCCGAGCGCGGCTGGCGGGTCGCCGACACGCCCACCCCGCCCGTCCCCCGCCCCCCGAGCGGCGACCGGCCGGCGGTCTCGTTCACCGAGCGCATGGCCGGCTGGGGCGCCGCCCTGCCGCCGGGCACAGCCGCGCCGGGCGACCGCGACGATGCCGCCGCGGTGGCGGAGGGAGCCGCGGCCCGCGGTCGGGCCGACGGCACCCGGATGGAGTTCGTCCTCACCGTCGACATCGACGACCTGCCGGCCATGCTGGCCGACGAGTCCACCCCGGGGCGCCTGAGCGGCACGGTCACCGTGCCGGCGCTGTCGCCCAAGCGGATGCGGGTGACCGACGGCTCGTTCCGGCTCGCCGTCGAGGACCCCACCCACGTCGACACCTGGCACATGCTCTACTCGCTGCGGCTGGTTGCCGAGGACGGGCGCCGCTTCCGGTTCGAGGGCCACAAGGTGCTCGCCGACCGGGCGGGGCTGGACGCCTGGGGCGACACCACCACCCTCTACGTCACCGTGACCGACGACGCCGGCCACCCGGTGGCCGCCGGGGTGCTCCGGATCACGCCCGCCGACCTCGCCCGCCAGGTCAGCACCATGCGGGTCGGCGGCGTCGAGGGCCGGCTGGACCAGGCCCGCTGGCTCGCCCGCTTCGGCCGCCGGTTCGCCCGGTCGCTGCTCAAGGTGTACGGCGGCCCGCTCGACGACCTCGCCCGGTTCCCCCGCGGTCCCGCCGTCCCCGTGCCGCTCACCGGGGCCGGCCGCCGCCGCCTCCGGCTCCCCGCCCCGGAGCCCCGCTGGTGCGACGGGCGCGGCCGCTGGCACGAGGGCGAGGTCCGGGGCGACGACGCCTGGCTACGGCTCACCCGCTACGAGGGCGGCCGCCGGGGGCCGGTGCTGCTGGCGTCCGGGTTCGGGATGTCGGCCACGTCGTTCCTCGTCGACACCGTCGGCACCAACCTGGCCGAGCACCTGGTCGACGCCGGCTACGACGTCTGGCTGTTCGACTACCGGGCCAGCATCGACCTGCCGTCGTCCCGCCGCGCGTTCAGCCTCGACGACATCGCCACCGCCGACTGGCCCGCGGCGGTGGCCGAGGTCCGCCGCGTCACCGGCGCGGGCAGCGTCCAGGCCCTCGGCCATTGCGTCGGCTCGGTGTCGCTGCTCATGGCGCTCGGCGCCGGCCTGACCGACGTCCGCTCGGCGGTCGCCATGCAGTTCCCGCTGCACCCGGCGACCTCGTACCTGAACCAGACCAAGGCCGCCTTCCAGGTCGACCGGCTCCTGAAGCGGGTCGGGCTCGACCGGGTGTCCCCGCCCGGCGGGGCCAACCTGGCCAACGCCGCTCTCGACCTCGGCCTGCGGGCGCTGCCGATGCCGCGGGGCGAACGGTGCAACAAGCCGCTGTGCCGCTGGATCAACGCCATCTACGGCTGCACCCACGCCCACGCCCAGCTCGACGACGCCACCCACGAGGGCCTCGATCGCATGTTCGGCGTGGGCAACCTCGCCTCGCTCGGCCACCTGGGCACGATCATGCAGCGGCGGCTGGCCGTCGACGTCGACGGCCAGCCCGTCTACACCGCGCGGCCCGAGCGGCTCCGGCTGCCGATCCTGCTGGTGCAGGGGGAGCGCAACGCCATCTTCCACCCCGAGGGCAGCATGCGGACCCTCCGCTGGCTGCAGACCGCCAACGAGCCCACCCTCTACGAGCGGCGGGTCCTGCCGGGCTACGCCCACCTCGACGCCCTCATCGGGCGCGACGCCGCCGCCGACGTCTACCCCCTCCTCCGCCGGCACCTCGACCAGTTCAACCGGTGAGCGCCGGGTGGGGCGCCGGTAGGGGAGCCAGCCCCAGCCGATCGGCCAGCGCGCGGCTCTCCCGCAGGTGGCCCGCCGCCGCCTCGGCGTCGCCCGGCCGCGCCCGTTCCGCCAGGGCGTTGGCCAGCCACGCGCCGCTGAGCGCCGCCCACGGGTCGGCGTCGATCACCCGGTGGCGGTCGAGCGCGGCTGTCAGGTGCCCCACCGCCCCGCCCGCGTCGCCCAGCACCAGGTCGAGCGTCCCGAGGTGGTGGTCGACCGCGCCGAGGTAGGCGGCGTAGCCCATCACGCAGTTCCGGCCGCTGTAGGGGGCCAACGCGTCGCGGGCGGCCTCCGCCCAGCCCGGCTCGCCCACCGTCGACGCCGCGACCGCCGCCCCCACCGCCGACAGCAGCCACAGGTAGGCGGGGTCCGCGGCGGCCAGGTCGGACGGCGGCCGCTCGGCCAGCACGGCCCGGGCCCGCCCCGCGTCGCCGGTGGACGCCTCGGCCCACGCCTGCAGCGCCCACAGGTTGAGCGCCGCGGGGTCGTGCTGGCGGAGCGCCCCGATCAGCGGCAGCACGGCGCCGAATGTGCCCCGCATCCACCGGATCGAGAACGTCTGGCCCAGGTGGATGATCGGCACCTGCGAGTGCCCGGCCGCCTCGAGCCGCAGCCGGAGCGCCTCGGCCTCCGCCTCGGCGTCGTCGAAGCGGCCCTGCAACGCCGTCCACATCGTCCGCCACATGGCCGCCAGCCGCAGGTGGTCGGGGTGGCGGACGGTGTCGGCGAGCTGGGTGAACGTGTCGGCCAGGTCGCGGGCGGCGTCGTGGGCCCCGACCACGAACAGCGGGTGGACGCGGGCCCGGGCACCCTGGAGCACGAGGTCGGTGTCGCCGGTCTGGCGACCGATGCGGATGACCTCCTCGCCGATGTCGAGGTGCTCGTCCACGTCGTCGGGGCCGTCGAGCGCCAGCACCCGCGAGCACAGCACCGACGCCAGCACCACCGGAGCGTCGAGCCGCCGGGCCATGGCCTCGGCCTCGTCGGCCACCGCCTTCCGCTCCGCGTGGGGGGCGTCGGCGTGGAGGACGTGGGCCAGGCGGGCCAGTGCCAGCGCCCGGTGGCGGCCGTCCGTGGCCGGCAGGCGGTCGAGGGCCTCGCCCAGCAGCCGGCGGGCCGCCGGGTTGGACGGCGGCGAGGCTGGCAGCCGGCCCCCGTACCCGAGCGCGGCCCGGACCAGCAGGTCGGTGCGGTCGAGGGTGCGGGCCATCTCTGCCGCCTCCAGGTAGCGGCGGTCGCGGGCCACGAACTCGCCGGCCCGGTCGTGCGCGTCGGCCAGGTCGAGTCGCAGCTCGCACGCCAGCGCGCCGGCCGCCGCGGGGTCGTCGCCGTCGTCGCCGGCGCCGAACCGCTCGACCACGTCCGTGACCCGGCTGAGGAACCACACCGCGCTCTCGAACGCCGTCTCCTGCCGCGCGTGGTCGGCGGCGACCCGGCCCCAGCGGACGGCCAGCGGGGCCGTCTGCCGGTCGGCGCCGTTCAGGTGGTGGTGGGCGATCTCGGACGCCGGCGTGCCGTCGCGGGCCCGGGCCGCCAGCGTCTCGGCGATGCGCCGGTGCAGCACCCGGGCCCGCTCGGGGGCGACCTCGTCCTGCAGCGCCCGGCGGACGACGGCGTGGGCGAAGGCCGCCCGGTCGCCGGCGTCGACGTCTCGGACGACCCCGGCCCGCACCGCGGCGTCGAGGTGGTGCCGCAGCTCGAGGACGCTGCGGCCCACCGTGCCCGCCAGGACGTCGAGCGAGAACTCCTCGCCCATGAGCGACGCCGCGGCCAGCGCCTCGTCCACCTGCTCGGGCAGCCGGGCCAGCCGCCAGTGGACCAGGTCGTGCACCCGCGGGGGCAGCCGGTCGCGGGCGGCGAGCAGGGCCCGTCCCGGGTCGCCGGGGTCGAGGCCGCGCAGGATCTCGTGGACGAACAGCGGGTTGCCGCCGGTCTCCGCGGCGAGCCACTCGGTCGCCTCCGCCTCGGCCCCCGCGACGGGGCGGCCGAGCGCCCGGGTCACCAGCTCGGTGACCTGCTCGGGGGGCAGGCCCTCCAGCTCGACCCGGACGACGTCGGTACCGGCGAACGAGCCCAGGGTGTGGAGCGGGCCCAGCCCCTCGACGTCGCCGTCCCGCAGGGTGACCACCACCAGCACCGGGCCGGTGGGGGGCGAGTCGAGCAGGTGGCGGACCAGCAGCAGCGACGAGTGGTCGGCCCACTGCAGGTCGTCGAGCACGGCCAGCACCGGGCGGCGGCGGGCGATCGCGTCGATCCAGTCGCGGACGGCGTCGAACAGGCGGAGGCGCTCGGCGTCGGGCACGTCGACCAGCGGCGGCCGGACGCCCCCGACCCGGGGGCCGAGGTCGGGAATGAGCCGGGCAAGGTCGTCGGCGTGGGCGGCCACGTCGGCGCGGACGAGGGGGCGGGGGCACGCGGCGGCGTAGCTGCCCAGGGCCTCGCGCAGCGCCTGGTAGGGGGTCAGCGCCTCCTCGTCCCAGCGGCCGTAGAGGACGGTGCCACCGCCCGCGCCCACCCGCAGCGCCAGCTCGGCGGCCAGCGCGGTCTTGCCGATCCCGGGGTCGCCGGAGATCGCCACGACCGCGTGCTCGCCCTGCCGGCCGCGGTCCCAGGCGTCGAGCAGCCGGGCGCCCTCCGCCTCCCGGCCGACGATGCCCCGGGCGGCCGCGCGATGCGCCCAGGCCAGGTTGGAGGAGCCGGCGTCGTCGCCCTCCGGGGGCCCGGAGGCGGCCCGCAGCTCGTAGACCCGCTCGCCCCGGTGACGGCCGAGGGTTGCCTCGCCCCGGTCGACCACCTCGACCCCGGGCGGCAGCGCATGGCTGACCATCACAGTGGTGGACGCCGTCATCAGCACCGCGCCCCCGGCCCGGCGGACGGGCAGCGCGGCCAGGGCCTCCACCCGTTCCCAGGCGACGCCCGCGAGCCCGTGCGGGGTGGACTCGACCTCGCCGGTCGACAGGCTGACGCGGGGGCGGGCGGCGGCGAGGGCCTCGACGAGCCGGAGTGCCGCGCTCGCCGCCTCGGCGGCGAGGTGGAACGTCGCCAGCACGACCGGACCGCCGGCGCCGACGACGGTTCCGCCGTGCTCCTCGACGAGGGCACGGGCGGCGGGCACGGCCGCCGGGGCCATGTCGACGCGCAGGACCGTCAGAACCTCGGGCACGAATCCTCGGAGCTGTCCGGCGCGCTGGGTGCGCGCCACGGGCAGCGACTCTACGACCCCGCCACGCTGTTGTTGAACGATGGGTCAGGAATCTGAGTACGGATCCTCACAGGATGGGAGGGACCACCGCCTCGATCAGCGCGGGGCCCGGCTCGCCCAGCGCCCGGCCCAGCTGATCGGCCATATCCTCGGCGGACGTCGCCCGGACGGCCGGCACGCCGAGGCCCTCCGACAGCGCCACGAAGTCGATGTCCGGCCGCGACAGGTCGAACAGGTCGCGGGCCTTCGGCCCCGCGGCCTCGGCACCGACCCGGTCGAGCTCCATCCGCAGCACCGCGTAGGCCCGGTTGCTGAACAGGATCGTCACCACGTCGAGGCCCTCCCGGGCCTGGGTCCACAGCGCCTGCAGCGTGTACAGCGCGCTGCCGTCCGCCTGCAGCGCCACGACCTTGCGGTCGGGGCACGCGACCGCCGCCCCCGTCGCCACGGGCAGCCCCTGGCCGATCGCCCCGCCGGTGAGCGTCAGCCAGTCGTGCGGCGGCGCCCCCGCGGTGAGGCCGGGGGTGAACAGGCTCGACGTGATGCCCTCGTCCGACACGACCGCGCCCTCGGGCAGCAGGGCGGCGAGGGCCTGGGACACCGACTGCGCCGTCAGCTCGCCGGCCGGCAGGTCCGGGCGCTCCGCCGGCTGGCGGGTCGCGCCGTCGGCCGGGGCGCCCACCACCTCGGCCAGCGCGTCCAGCACCGCGGCGGCGTTGCCCGACCCCTCGGCCAGCACGTGCACCTCGCAGCCCTCGGGCACCAGGTCGCTCGCCCGGCCCGGGTAGGCGAAGAAGCTCACCGGCGCCTTGGCGTCGACCACCACCAGATGACGCAGGCCGGCGAGCTGGGCCGCCGCGAACTCTGCGAGGTAGGCCAGGCGGTCGATCGGCGGGCGGCCCGCGCCCCGCTGCAGCCGGGTGGGGAACGTCTCGGCCAGCAGCTTCGCTCCGGTGGCGTTGGCCACCCGGCTCGCAGCCGCCAGGCCGTCCTCCCGCAGCGCGCCCCCACCGAGGAACAGGCAGGCCGGCTCGCCCGACCGCAGCGCCTTGGCCACCGCGTCCACCGCGTCGGCGTCAACCGGGGTCGCCGGCCGGGGCGGCGGCGGCGTCCCCTCGAGGGCGCCCTCCGTCCAGCTCACGTCGGCCGGCAGGATCAGCGTCGCCACCTGCCCCGGCGGGCCCTGGGCGACCGCCACCGCCTCGGCCGCGTCGCGGCCCACCTCCGCCGGGCTGGCCGACGAGCGGATCCAGCGCGACACGTTGCGGGCCACGGTCTCGATGTCGGACTCGAGCTGGGCGTCGTCCTGCTTGTGGTAGGTCGCGTGGGCGCCCACGATGTTGACCACCGGCACCCGGGCCCGGCGGGCGTTGTGCAGGTTGGCCAGGCCGTTGCCGAGCCCCGGCCCGAGGTGCAGCAGCGTCGCCGCCGGCCGGTCGGCCATCCGGGCGTAGCCGTCGGCCGCGCCGGTGGCCACGCCCTCGAACAGGCCCAGCACGGCCCGCATCCCGGGGACGGCGTCGAGCGCCGCGACGAAGTGCATCTCCGACGTGCCCGGGTTGGTGAAGCAGGTGTCGACACCGGAGGCCACCAGGGTGCGGAGCAGGGCCCGGGCGCCGTTGAGGGTGCCGTCCGTGGTCTCGTCGGTCATTGGTGCACCCTTCGGGCGCACCACTGACCGACTCGCCACTTCGTGGCGTAGGTCGACTGTGCTTGCCGGACCTCACTGCGTTCGGTCATGAGGGCGTACCGCCTTCGTCGGAGAAGATCTTGCCGGGGTTCAGGATGTCGTGGGGGTCGAAGGCTGCCTTGATCCGCCGCATCAGCGCGATCTTGGCGGGGTCCTCCAGCTCGAGGAAGTACCGGGACTTCTCGGTGCCGAGCCCGTGCTCGCCCGAGATCGCGCCACCGAGCGCCATGCCCGCCTCCATCAGCGCCCGCATCACCCGGCCCCGGGCCTCCGGGTCCTTCTGGAACACCGCCATGTGGACGTTGCCGTCGCCGGCGTGGCCGCAGCCGGCGATCCAGGCCTGGGCCTCGGCCGCGATCTCGGTGACCCGGGCCATGAACACCGGCACCGCGGCCCGGGGTACCACGACGTCGATGATGTCGTCGGCGCCGTTCGCCTTGGCCACCCAGAACGCCTTCTCCCGAGCGTCGATCAGGCCCGCGGCCGAGCCCGGCGGCAGGACGTACACGTCGAGGGCACCGAGGTCGCCGAGCTGGGTGGCGACGGTGTGGCTGTCCTCCTCCAGGCGGTCGGCGTGGGTGCTCTCCAGGCCCACCACCAGGTAGGCGAGGGCCGCCTCCTTCACGTCGTCGGGGATGCCGAGGTCGAGCCCGACGTACGCGGTGGCGGCGGCCATCGTGAGCGTGTCGATGTACTCCAGCACCAGCGGGCCGACACCGCTCCGCACCACCTCCGGCACCGCGGCGGTCACCTCGTCGAGGGTGGTGAACGGGGCGAGCAGCGTCGCCTGGTGGGGCGCCCGCGGGTAGAGCTTCAGCCACGCCCGGGTGACCAGGGCGAGCGTGCCCTCCGAGCCGATCACGAGCTGGGTGAGGTCGTAGCCGGTCGACCGCTTCACCATCTTGCCGCCGTCCCGGATCACGTCCCCGGAGGGCAGCACCGCCTCGATGCCGAGGACGTGGTGGCGGGTGACGCCGTACTTCACCGCCCGCATGCCGCCGGCGTTGGTGGCGACGTTGCCGCCCAGGCTGGAGCTGTACTCGCCGGGGAACACCGGGTAGACGAGCCCGAGGGGGGCCAGCGCGGCGTCGAGCTGGTCGAGCCGCACCCCGGGCTCGACCACGGCGATGAAGTTCTCGGTGTCGACCTCGACGATCGCGGCCATCCGCTCGAACGCCACCACGATGCCGTCGGCCCGCGGGATGCAGCCGCCGGACAGCCCCGTCCCCGCCCCCCGGGCGGTGACCGGCACCCGTCGCTCGTCGGCCAGGCGGAGCACCGCCGCCACCTCGTCGGTGGTGGCCGGGAGCACCACCGCCAGCGGCGTCACCGGGGTGGCGGTGAGCGCCTCGTCGTGGGTGTGGTCGTCCTTCACCGCCCCGCCGGTGAGCACGTTCTCGGCCCCGACCACGGCGGCCAGCGCCGGCACCAGGCCGGCGTCGTCAGGTGTCATGTCGGCCCCTCCCCGGACTTCGACCCGCCCGGGACCCTAATCGCGGCGTCAGCAGTCGAGGGTTGCCGCCGCCACCCGGCACAGCTCGTGCCGCCGGCCCGCCGAGAGGGCGCCGAGCCGCCGGACGAGCATCGCCTTGGGAAAGGGCCGGACGTTGTCGAAGCTGGCAACCGAGGCGACCGGCAACCCCTCGTCGATCCCGAGCCCCACCTCGCTGGGCACGCCGCGGACCCGCCTGGTCACCGGGGCGACCAGCACCCGGGACATGACCTCGTTGGCGGCGTCCCGGCTCACGACGAGGAAGGGGCGTCCCTTCTCGTCGGGCGCCTCGCCCCACCACAGCTCGCCGCGGGCTACCACCACGTGTCCCACGTCTCGTCGTGGATGGACTCGATCGCGAGCCGGGCGGCGTCCTCCATCTCGTCGTCCCGGTCGGGCATGCGCCGGAAGCCCTCCGCGAAGGCCAGGTCGATGCGCCGGCGCTCGCCCGCTCGTACGAGCGCCTCGATGCCGTGCCGCACGGCGTCCGACCGGCTGGCGAACGCCCCGTCGGCCACGAGCGCGTCGATCTCGTCGACGAGCCGGTCGGGCAGCTTCACCGCGATCTGTACGGTCATGCGCTGAGCATAACGTTGCGTCGTACGTCTCGTCGTCCCGTGCGAACGTCTCCTGAGCCCGTCGCCGGGCAGCAATGGGGGCAACAATGGGGTCATGACCCGCCTGACCCACGACGAGACCGAGACCCGACTGGCCGACATCCCCGGCTGGGGCATCGCCCAGGGCACGCTGCACCGGGAGCTGGAGTTCGCCAACTTCGTCGAGGCCTTCGGGTTCATGACCATGGTGGCGCTCGAGGCCGAGAAGCTGAATCACCACCCCGACTGGTCGAACTCCTGGAACCGGGTGGTGATCGACATCTCCAGCCACCAGGAGGGCGGCATCACCGACACCTGCATCGCCCTCGCCGCGGCGATCAACAAGGCGCTGGGGGAGTAGCCGCTACGAGGCCTGCTCGTCGAGGCCCTGGAGCAGGGTGTTCCAGGAGAGGGTGGCGCACTTGATGCGGACCGGGAACTTCACCACCCCCCGGAGCGCCTCGAGGTCGCCGAGCTTGACGTCCTGGTCGCCTCGCCCGGTGTCGTCGCCGGAGCCGTCGCCCGAGCCGTCACCGTCGAGCGACTGCTCGTGGATCGACATCATCCCTTTGAACGCCCGGGACAGGGCCCGGACCTCGTCGAGCGACTTGCCCTTCACCGCGGACGACATCATCGACGCCGACGACTGGCTGATCGAGCAGCCCTGGCCGCCGATGCGGATGTCGTGCACCACCCCGTCCTTCACATCGAGGTAGAGCACGATCTCGTCGCCGCACAGGGGGTTGAACCCCTCGACCCGCGTGGCGGGCGGGGAGCTCAGCTCACCGCGGTTCCGCGGGTTGCGGTAGTGGTCGAGGATGATCTCTCGGTAGAGGTCTTCGAGGCCGGGCATGCGGGTCGCGATCCTATCGGCGGCGGTCGGTGGCGAGTCAGAACCCGAAGAAGTCGTCGGCGGCGGCGATGGCGTCACCCAGGGCGTCGACGTCGGCCTCGTCGTTGTAGACGTACAGCGACGCCCGGGCGGTGGCGGCCACGCCGAGCTCGCTCATCAGCGGCTTGGCGCAGTGGTGGCCGGCCCGGACGCAGACGCCGTGCTGGTCGAACACCTGGGTCAGGTCGTGAGGGTGCAGGTCCCGGTAGGTGAACGACAGCACGCCGCCCCGCTCGGCGGGCTCGGACGGCCCGTGGACGACCAGGTCGTCGCCGAACCGCTCGGTCAGGCTCCGCAGGGCGTAGCCGGTCAGCGCGACCTCGTGCTCCCGGACCGCCTCCATGCCCAGCCCGCTCAGGTAGTCGACGGCGGCGCCCAGCCCCACCGCCTCGGCGATGGGCGGCGTGCCGGCCTCGAACTTCCACGGCAGCTCGTTGGGCGTGAAGCCCTCCTTGGTGACGTTGAGGATCATCTCGCCGCCGGTGAGGAACGGCGGGGTGGCGTCGAGGACGTCCTCCCGGCCCCACAGCACGCCGATGCCGGTGGGACCGAGCATCTTGTGGCCGGTGAAGGCGGCGAAGTCGGCGCCCCAGGCGGTCACGTCGGTGGTGACGTGGGGCACGTACTGGCTGGCGTCGACGACGGCGAGGGCGCCGGCGTCGTGGGCCACCTGCACCAGCCGCTCGACCGGGTTGAGGGTGCCGAGCACGTTGGACATCGCCGCGAACGACACGACCCTGGCCCCGTCGACCAGCCGGTCGAGGTCGGTGAGATCGAGGTGGCCATCGGGGCCGAGCGGGATCCACCGGAGCTCGATGCCCAGCTCCTCGACCAGCTGGTGCCAGGGGACGATGTTGGCGTGGTGCTCCAGCTCGGTGATGACCACCGGGTCGCCGGCCCGCAGGTTCGCCCGGCCCCAGGCCTTGGCAACCAGGTTGAGAGCCTCGGTGGCGTTCTTGGTGAACACCACCTCGCGGCTGGAGCGGGCGCCGATGAAGCCGGCCACCTTGGCCCGCGCGCCCTCGAGCGCGGCGGTGGCCTCCTCGGCGATGAGGTAGGTGCCCCGGTGGA
The DNA here is from genome assembly GCA_046730015.1 of Actinomycetota bacterium. Classification (GTDB taxonomy): domain Bacteria; phylum Actinomycetota; class Acidimicrobiia; order Acidimicrobiales; family VFJN01; genus ZC4RG19. Next base: position 9,335 of record JBKPHT010000221.1, on the reverse strand, counting down.
CGTTGGCGTTCGACCGCTCGTAGAAGCGGTCGATCGCGTCGAGCACGGGCCGGGGCTTCTGGGACGTGTTGGCCGAGTCGAGGTACACGAGCCGCTTGCCGCGCACCACCCGGTCGAGGATGGGGAAGTCCTTCTTGACCCGCTCGACGTCGCGCGGGTCGATCGCGCTGGTCGGGCTCGGGGTCGGGGTCGGGGTCACGTCGTTGTCACCTCGGTCGGGGTCCGCCAGCTCTCGTAGCCCTCGCGCTCGAGCCGCTCGGCCAGCTCCGGGCCCCCGCTGTCGACGACGCGGCCGTCGATCAGGATGTGGACCCGGTCGGGATGCAGGTGGGTCAGCAGTCGCTGGTAGTGGGTGATGGCCAGGACGCCCATCTCGGGCCGGTCGCGGCGGACCTCGTCGACGCCGCGGGCGACGACCTTGAGGGCGTCGATGTCGAGGCCGGAGTCGGTCTCGTCCAGGATGGCGACCTCGGGCTCGAGGATGGCCATCTGCAGGATCTCGTTGCGCTTCTTCTCGCCGCCGGAGAAACCCTCGTTGAGGTACCGGTCGGCGAAGGACGGGTCCATGTCGAGGCGCTGCATCCACTCCATGATGGCCAGCCGCAGCTCGAGCACCGACAGGTCGATGCCCTTGCGGGCGGACAGGGCCTGGCGGAGGAAGTTGATGACCGACACCCCGGCGATGACCTGCGGGTACTGGAAGGCCAGGAACACGCCGGCCTTGCCCCGGACGTCGGTGTCCCAGGCGGTGATGTCGTCGCCCCGGAACAGGATCCGCCCCTGGGTGACCTCGTAGTCGGGGTTGCCGAGCAGGGTGTTGGCCAGGGTCGACTTGCCTGACCCGTTGGGGCCCATGAGGGCGTGGACCTCGCCCGCCCCGACCGTGAGGTCGACGCCCTTCAGGATCTCGGCACCCGCCCGCCCGCTGCCGTCGTCGGCCACGACGCGGACGTGCAGGTCCTCGATCTGGAAGAGGGGGGTGGCACTCATGGGCGCCAGTGTATTCGCACTACGCGGATAGGAGAAATACCCTGTCGCAGCCCGGCGGGACGGAACTAGGGTCGCCGGCGATGACCATCCCGGAGGTCCCCCCGGGCCGTCTCGTCATGCTCGTCGAGGGCGCGTCGTTCTGCCTGAGCGGCCCCGACGGCGACATCGAGCCGAGAACCGGCACCGGTGGCGGCCTTTTCGTCGCCGACCGGCGGCTGCTGTCGACGTTCGTCCTGCGCGTGAACGGGCAGGTCCCCCAGATCGTCGACCACCACCTGGCCGACCCCGCCGCCGCGGTCTTCGTGACCCGCGCCCGGGGCGTGTCCGCCGGCGGGCAGGGGCCGGTCGTGGTCCGCCGCCGGACCCTCGCCGCCGGCCTCCGCGACGACATCGACGTCCGCAACGCGGGCGACGAGCCCACCTACGTCCAGATCGAGGTCGAGGTCGCCGCCGACCTGGCCGAGGTCGCCGCGGCCCGGGTCGGCCGGGTCGACGTCGACCCCGTCGAGCCGGAGGTCGCCGGGCCCGCAGAGGTGCTGCTCGTGCGGGGCCGGGGCCCCGCCCGGGTCGGCAGCCGCGTCACCGCCGCCCCCGATGCCGTCGCCACCGGTGGCACCTTCCGGTGGGAGGCGATCGTCCCGGCGCGGGGCTCGCGGGGCTTCACCGTCGCCGTCGCCCCCATCGTCGAGGGGGCCGAGATCCGGCCCCGCGTCCTGCTGGGCGAGGCGGAGCCCCGCAGCGAGTCGGCCCGCCGCCTGGCCCGCTGGCAGCGGGGCGTGCCCCGGGTGGCAAGCGACCACCGGCCGCTGGTCGCCGCGGTCGAGCGGGGCGCACGTGACCTGGGGTCGCTCCAGGTGCTCGACCCGGAGGTGCCGGAGCGGGCCGTCGTGGCGGCCGGCGCGCCCTGGCACCTGGCCCTCCACGGGCGGGACGCCCTGCTCACGGCGTGGATGAGCATGATCGTCGACCCCGACCTGGCGCTGGCCACGCTCGAGACCCTGGCCCGGTTCCAGGGCTCCGACGTCGACGACCGGACCGAGGAGCAGCCCGGCCGCATCCTCCACCGCCTGCGGTTCGGCCCCGGCGGCTTCGGGCCGGGGCCCCCCGCGGTGGGCTACGGGGCGGTCGACACGACGCCGCTGTTCGTGATGCTGCTGGGCGAGCTGCGGCGCTGGGGGCTGTCCCACGAGGTGGTGGACCGGCTCCTGGTCCACGCCGACCGGGCCCTCGACTGGATCGTCGGGTTCGGTGACCGGGACGGCGACGGCTACGTCGAGTACCAGCGGGCGACCGACCGGGGCGAGCGCCACCAGGCCTGGAAGGACTCGGCGTCGCCGGTCCGGTGGCCCGACGGCCGGCCCGCCCGGGGGCCGCTGGCGGTGGCCGAGGTCCAGGGCTACGTCTACGCCGCGTTCCGGGCCCGCTCGCACTTCGCCGCCGAGGTGGGCGACGACGAGACGGCCGAGGCGTGGCGGGGCCGGGCGGCGGCCCTCAAGGCGGCGTTCAACCGCGACTTCTGGCTCGACGACGACGGCTGGTTCGCGCTCGCCCTCGACGGCGACAAGCACCCGGTGCCGGCCCTGGCGTCGAACGTCGGGCACTGCCTGTGGACCGGCATCGTCGACGAGGACAAGGCGGCCGTGCTGGTCAAGCACCTGCTGGCCGACGACATGTTCTCCGGCTGGGGCATCCGGACCCTCGGCGCCTCGATGGGCGGCTACGACCCGATCGGCCGCCACCTCGGCACGGTCTGGCCCCACGACAACGCCCTGTGCGTCGCCGGGCTGGTCCGCTACGGGTTCGTCGACGAGGCCCACCGGGTGCTGCTCGCCCAGCTCGACGCGGCGGAGGCCGACGGCGGGCGCCTGTCGGTGCTGTGCGGGTTCGACCGCGACGACGTCCGGGCGCCGATCCGGTTCCCCGACGACTGCGTCACCCGGGCGTGGTCGGCGGCCTCCCCGCTGTCGCACCTGCGGTCGCTGCTGCGGCTCGACCCCCACATCCCCGAGGGGCGGCTGTGGCTGTCGCCGGTGCTGCCGGACGTCGTCAGCCGGCTGCGGATCGAGCGGATCCCGCTGGTCGGGGGCACCGTGACCGTGTCGGTAGACGCCGGCGGGGTGGAGGTCGAGGACCTGCCTCCGGGCGTCGAGATCGTGGCCGAGCCTCGCAGGCCGTTGGGAGCCGGCACCTGAGCCGCTATTCTCCACCAAACCGGTGGGAATAGTGGGTTTCCCAGGGAGCCCGCCAGACGGACGAGAGGGGACCGCCGAGTGCAACGGTTGCTGGTGTTCGCGATGGCCGGGCTCGTCGGCCAGCTGGTCGACGGGTCGCTGGGCATGGCCTTCGGGGTCACCACGAGCACGATCCTGCTCTCCAACGGCTTCTCGCCGGCGGTCGCCTCGGCCAGTGTCCACCTGGCCGAGGTCGGCACCACCCTCACCTCCGGCCTGTCGCACTGGCGGTTCGGGAACGTGTCGTGGCCTCTGGTGGCCCGCATCGGCATCCCCGGGGCGATCGGCGCCTTCGCCGGCGCCACGCTGCTCAGCTCGCTGACCGGCGACTGGCTGGCCCCCGCCGTCGCCGTCGTCCTGTTCGGCCTGGGCACGCTCGTGATCGTCCGCTCGGTCCGGGGCGACCTCCGGGGCGAGCGCCATGACCCCGGCCACCTGCGGTCCCGCCTGCTCGCCCCGCTCGGGCTCGGCGCCGGGTTCCTCGACGCCGTCGGCGGCGGGGGATGGGGCCCGGTGGCCACGCCGACGCTGCTCGCCGCCGGTCGGGTGGAGCCCCGCTACGTCATCGGCTCGGTGTCGGCCGCCGAGCTGGCCGTCACGGTGTCCGCCAGCCTGGGCTTCCTGCTCGGGCTCGGCGGCGAGGGCGTCGAGGCGCCGCTGGTGGCGGCGCTGCTGGTCGGCGGGGTGATCGCCGCCCCCCTGGCGGCGTGGCTGGTCCGCCACGCCGACGCCTCGGTGCTCGGCGTCGTCGTCGGCACGCTGCTGCTCGTCACCAACGCCCGGACCCTGCTCATCGAGATCGGGGTGGCCGGCGCCGCCCGCCTGCCGGTGCTGCTGGCCATCGCCGCGGCGGGCGCCTGGGTCACCGTCCGGGTCCGCCGCCACAGCCACGCCGAGCGGGCCGCCCGGGCCGGGCTCGGGCCGGAGCCGGAGCCGGAGACCACGTGGCCGGCGCCCGTGCCGGGCTGAGTCGGCCGTAGGTCTGTCAGCCCGCGTCGCGCAGATCCTCCTTCCAGGTGCGGAAGCGGGCGTGGCGGGTGCCGCTGGGGCCGACGCCGTCCCCGTCGCCGGACGGGAACAGCCGGAACGTGTAGGTGGTCCCGAGGTCGTCGGCCCGGGCCACCCAGTAGCGGGCGTCGGCGCCCGCCGCCGGCCCGGCCCGCCACAGGAGCCACGGGCCGATCCGGCGCTTGTAGTCGGCCACCGGGGTGCCCGGCAGGTCGTCGCCCAGCGACAGCAGGGCCGCCGGCGCCTCGACCCAGGCCGTGGCGGGGATGTTGCGGTCGCGCACCGGCGTCGGCGGCAGGTCGGCCGTGTGGACCGGCGTGTGGTCGTAGGGGCGGTCGTCGTAGCGCCGAGCCTCAGCCACGGGCGTCCTCCTTCACCAGCCCCGGTCGATCCACTCCTGGAGGTGGGGGCGCTCCGTGCCGATCGTCGTCGGGTCACCGTGACCGGGCAGCACCCGGGTCTCGCCCGGCAGCGTGAACAGCCGCCCGCCCACCGACTCGATGATGCTGGGGAAGTCGCCGCCGGGGAACTTCGTGGCGCCGGGGCCGCCGGGGAACAGCGTGTCGCCGCTGAACAGCACCGGGGCCCCCTCGACCAGGAAGCACATCGACCCGGGGGTGTGCCCCGGCGTCAGCAGCGTCCGCAGCCGTAGCCGGCCGACCTCGACCACCGCGTCGTCGTCGAGGATCTGGTCGTAGCTGGGCAGCATGTCGGCGTCCTCGGCGGTGACGTGGACGTCGTAGCCGGCGTCGCGCAGCCCGGGGACGGCCTGGATGTGGTCCCAGTGGCCGTGGGTCTCCAGCACCGACCGGACGCCCAGCGCCCGGCACAGGTCGAGCAGCCGGTCGTGCTCGTTGGCTGCGTCGATCAGCACCGCCTCCCCCGTGGCGGTGCAGCGGAGCACGTAGACGTTGTTGTCCATCGGCCCCACCACGACCTTGTGGACGTCGAAGCCGTCGCCGGCGTGGAACAGCGTGTCCATCGTCCCAGTGTGCCTGGTCGGAGCCCCACGTTGATGACCGCGCTCCGTGGCCACACGCGGGCCACTAAAGGTGGCCTTAACATTACTCACAGCGATGTGACATATTTCACGTCATCTGGGGTCTTGTCCGTCACCCGTTCGGTGGCGAAACTGCAACCGCTCATGCCCACCGCAGAGCACCCCGTCGGGGTGACGGGCCGACCGCCACGGCCGACGTCATCCACAGAGGCGAGCCGGTTCCGGTCTTGGGGAGAAGCCCGGGACCGGCCGCCCCGGGGTTCCGACCACCGGCGCCAACGCGGCCCGGCGGCGGTGGCGGGTGCTGTTGGCACGATCGCTCGCGCGGCCGAACCGTGCACCCGCGGCCGCGCCGGTCAGCCGGCCTCGGGCGACACGACCTCGAATCCGAGGGCCGCCGCGGCGGGGATCTGGCGCCGGTCGAAGGTCACGTAGCGCGCGGGGCGGGGCAGCCGGTCGGCGGCCGCCAGGTGGACGGCGTCGACCGTCCGCAACCCATAGGTCGCCCCGAGCTCCACCGCGTGGGCCAGGCATCGGTCGTCGACCGGCACGACCACGAACGCGTCCCAGTCGTCCCGCAGCCGGCCCCACATCCGCTCGTGCTGGCTGGGGGTCACCGCCAGCCGGTGCAGCGCCAGCAGCGTCTCCGACCGGCACAGGGCGGAGGCGCACCAGTCGCCGTCGGCCGCCATCGCCTCGACGACCAGGCCGCGCCCCGGCCCCTGGACGTAGCGCCGGACCAGCGCCGAGGTGTCGACGAACAGGACCATCTCGGCCGCCCCTCAACCGCCCCGGAGCTCGTCGAGCGCGCCGTCGGGCCGGATGTCGACCGGCGCGTCCTCGGCCTCCGGTGCCGGGGGCCGGTCGCGGCGGCCTGGCGGCTGGGCCAGGCCCGCCGCCACCAGATCGTCGATCCTCAGCGCTTCCTGCGCCTCGAGCGGGCCGAGCTGGGCGGCGGGCATGCCGTCGACGGTCACCACCACCCGCTCGCCGGCGGCCGCCCGCCGGACCACGGCGGCGACGTTGTTGCGGAGCTCCCTGATCCCGACCCGGTCCACCGGACCGGACCGTAGCACGCGTGTACACCTGCTCGATGGACGAGGTCGCGCCGGCCGCCTACGGTGCCGGCCATGAACTTCGCCTTCTCCGAAGAGCAGGAGGAGCTCCGGCGCATCACCCGCCAGTTCCTCGAGTCGAAGTCGCCCGAGACCGAGGTCCGGCGGCTCATGGACACCACCGACGGCTACGACCCCGCGGTGTGGTCGCAGATGGCCAACGAGCTGGGCCTCCAGTCGCTGACCATCCCCGAGGAGTACGGCGGCCAGGGCTTCACCTACGTCGAGCTCACCGTCGTGCTCGAAGAGATGGGCCGGGCCCTGCTCGCCGCCCCCTTCTTCTCGACCGTCGTGCTGGCCGCCAACGCCATCCTCCACTCCGGCGACGAGGCCGCGAAGAAGGAGCTGCTCCCCGGCATCGCCTCCGGCGAGACCATCGCCACGCTCGCCATCACCGAGCCCAACGGCAAGTGGGACCTGTCCGGCATCGAGGCGACCGCCACCAGGTCGGGCGACGGCTGGACCATCGACGGCACCAAGATGTTCGTGCTCGACGGCCACGTCGCCGACTTGATCGTCGTGGCCGCCCGGACCGGCGACGGCATCTCGCTGTTCGCGGTCGAGGGCGACGCCGAGGGCCTCACCCGCACGCCGCTGGCCACCATGGACCAGACCCGCAAGCAGGCCAAGCTCGAGTTCTCCGGCGTGCCCGCCCGCCTCATCGGCACCGAGGGCGGGGCCGCCGACGTGCTCGGCCGGGTGCTCGACCTCGCCGCCGTCGCCCTCGCCGCCGAGCAGGTCGGCGGCGCCCAGAAGGTGCTCGACATGTCGGTCGACTACGCCAAGAACCGGGTGCAGTTCGGCCGGCCCATCGGCTCGTTCCAGGCCATCAAGCACAAGTGCGCCGACATGCTGCTGGAGGTCGAGTCGGCCAAGTCGGCCGCCTACTACGCCGCGTGGTGCGCCGCCGAGCTCAACGACGAGCTGCCCGAGGTGGCCTGCCTGGCCAAGGCCTACTGCTCCGAGGCCTACTTCCACTCCGCCGCCGAGAACATCCAGATCCACGGCGGCATCGGCTTCACCTGGGAGCACCCGGCCCACCTCTACTTCAAGCGGGCCAAGTCGTCCGAGCTGCTCTTCGGCGACCCGACCTACCACCGCGAGCTCCTCGCCCAGCGCCTGGGCATCTGAGACCCCAGGGTTGTCGTCTCTCACTGCGCGGACGCGCGGTGTGAGAAGCCGAACCGGCCCGGCCCTACGGGACGGCCGCCGACGGTGACTCCTGCCTCGTCCACACCGGCGGGACCACCGGCCGCGCGTCCCGGTGACGCCACGCCCGCACCGCCACCCCGGGCCGCAGCAGCGACCGGGGCGGGGCGAGCAGACCGATCACGTCGATCTGCGCGGCGTTCACCCGGGCATCGACCAGGGCCGCCTCGGCGACCGCCCGGAAGTACCGGGCGCGGACGGCCGCCCGGACCGCCCCCCGTGCCCGCCCCCGCCCCCGGCGCCCGCCCTCCGCCGCCGCGGCCAGCCGCCACGCGCCGTCGCCGGCCCGGGCCACCTCCCGCTGGGTCTGCGCCGAGAACCCGGCCAGGTCATGCCTGCCCGCAAGGTGCTCCGCCAGCCGCCGGTCGAGCGCCTCGGCCGCCAGCGCGGCGACGCTCATCCCCTGGGCATGCACGGGGTTCACCGCGCACAGGGCGTCGCCGACGGCGAGGAAGCCGTCGAGCGGGCAGGGCCCGCGCTCGAACCAGCGACGGCGGCTGCTCGTCCGGGTGCACCCGGCGATCGGGCCCAGCGGCTCCGCCCGGGCCACCACCCGGGCGACGTCGAGCGACCGCAGCGTGTGGGCGAAGGCCAGGAACCCGACCTCGTCGGTCGGTGGCTCGTCGCCGCCGGAGCTGGTCAGCGTCAGCAGCCAGCGGCCGCCCTCCAGCGGCTGCAGCACCCCGGCCCGTGGCGCGCCCGGCGGCGCGGCCTGGATCAGCGCGCCCTTCCACCCGGGCGTGTCCCCCGCCGTCCGCCGGTACACCCGGCTGGCGTAGGCGATGCGGGTGTCGACCGTCGTCTCCTCGGGCGGCGTCACCCCGTGGGCCGCCAGCCAGGCGGGCGCCGGGGAACGGCGCCCGCTCGCGTCGACGACCAGGTCGGCGTCGATCGTCACCTCCGGCCCGTCGGTGCCGGCCCGGCGCGACCGCACCGCCACTCCCCGGACCCGCCGGCCGTCGACCTCCAGGCCCCGGACCTCCAGGCCCGACCGCACCACGACCTGCGGCGCCTCCAGCACCCGGCGCCGGAACGTCCACTCGATCAGCTCGCGGCTGGCCGACATGAACACGTGCCGCTCGCAGGGCGGGAAGCGGGTCATCCACCCCGCCGGGGTCAACCACAACAGGTCGGCGGGCAGCCCGATCGGCACCGCCCCGGCCGCCACCAGGTCGGCGCCGAACCCCGGGACCAGCCGCTCCAGGGCCGCCAGGCCGCCCGGCTGCAGGGCGTGGGCGTGGCGGCCCTGGGGCACGCCGGCCCGGGACGTCGGGCGGTCGGGCAGGTCGTCCCGCTCGATCAGGGTCACCCGCTCGACGTGGCGGCTGAGCGCCTGGGCGGCCGCCAGACCGGCCATCCCGGCCCCGACCACCAGGGCGTGAGCGGGCGAGGTCCGGGAGTTCATGCGCCCCAGCGTCCGCCGGCCCGCCCCGGGGTCGCATCGGCAGGATGCCTTAGCCAGCCCTTACTTTCGGTCGGGCCGCCGCCCCTCAGAGCCCGTGGGCGTCGTCGAGGAGGCCGGCCCGGCGGGCCGCGGCCGCGGCCTCGCCGCGGGTGCTGGCGCCCAGCTTGGCCAGCAGGCGGGAGACGTGGACGCTCGCCGTCTTCTCGCTGATGTAGAGCACCTCGCCGATCTGGCGGTTGGTCCGGCCCTCGGCCACCAGCGCCAGCACCTCGCCCTCCCGCGGCGTCAGCGCCGGGCCGCCGCTCGGCGCCGCCGGGACGGCCGGCGCCGGGGCGCCGATGTCGACGCGGGCGCGGCGGGCCAGGCGCTCCACCGCC
>JBKPHT010000220.1:0-6828 GCA_046730015.1 Actinomycetota bacterium | reverse complement strand
GAGATGGCCGGCGGGGACGTCGATCATGCCGTCGGGCGAGCGTAGTCCTGGTATGGGGTCCGCAGGTCCTTCCCGGGTCACGGCGGCCGGTCGTCGGACGGGCGCGACCCCCAGGCCGCCAGCCGCGCCAGGCCCCGGCGCAGCCGGCGCACGAGGAACACCGCCAGGCTGGCGCCCGCTACCAGCAGGACGAGGGCAATGGCGGCGGCGATCCACGGGTGCTCCCAGGCGAGCAGGGTCACACCGGCGACGGCCCCGTCCTCCGTCAGGCTGGCGACCACGTTGGTGACGGGCTCGGGCGAGGCGTTGACCGCCAAGCGTATGCCGCCCTTGGCGAGGTGGCTGGCCAGCGCCATGCCGCCGGTGCCGGCGACGGCCACCGCTTGCCCCAGGGTCGAGGCGTCGCCGGCCAGCAGGGCGCCGATCACGCCGCCGATGGCCGGTCGCACGACCGTGTGCACGCTGTCCCAGGCGCTGTCGACGTTGGGGATCTTGTCGGCCACGAACTCGATGGCGACGAGGACGGCCGCGGCGACGAGGACGTCGGTGCGCTGCAGCGCCTCCGGGGTGTCCGCGACGCCCGAGCGGCCGACGAGCCCGGTGATGAGGACGACGGCATAGGCGCTGATGCCGCAGCCCCACCCGTTGGCGATGGCGAGCGGGAGCGTCTCCATCTCGGTGCGACCGTACCCGACGCCCCGGCAGGCGATGCCACGCCGCGCGCTGCTCCAACCCACCCGATCACTCGGGATCGCCAGAGAAGCGTCAGCCCGTTGTGGCCGTCGAGGCGGCGGGCTCGCGGTCCCAGCAGCAGCCAGGGAGGCCGGCGGCGACGGCGGTGCCTGCGGTTTCGAGGGCGGGTGCGGGCTCGGCCTCGGGTTCGAGCACGGTGGGGCGGGAGGGCAGGAAGCGGGCGGCGAAGGCGGCGCCGGCGAAGAGGACCCCGGCGGCGACCAGGCAGCCAATCTGGAACCCATCGAAGAACGCGGCCTGGGAGATCTCTCGCAGCTCCTGGCCGGCCGCACCCAACTGGTTGGAGATGACCAGAGCGGCACCGATGGAGTCGCTGGCGGCGTCGACTGCGGGTGCGGGAACCGATCCGGCTGCCTCCTCGATGCCCGACGCGTACAGGGAGGCGTAGACGCTGCCGATGATGGCGACCCCCAGGGTGGCGCCGAGCTCGCGGGTGGCGTCGTTGACCGCGGAACCGATGCCGGCCTTCTCCTTGGGCACCACGCCCATGATCGCCTCGGTCGCGGGGGCCGTGGTCAAGCCCATCCCCAGGCCGGCGAGGACCATCTGGGCGACGATCTCACCGTAAGGGGTGGCAATGCTGGCGGTGGACACCCAGGCGAACGAGATGCCGACCAGGAGGAGACCGGTGGCGACGACGGCCTTGTTGCCGATGGTGACGGACAGCCGCACGCCGACGAGCGAGCCGATGGCGATGCAGGTGGCGACGGGCAGGATCCGCACGCCGGTGCTCAGGGGGGCGTAACCCTTGAGGAACTGGAAGTACTGGGTGATGAGGAAGACGAAGCCGGCGAGGGCGAAGAAGATGACCATGATCGAGCCACTGGCCGCGGAGAACCGCAGGTTGCGGAAGAGCGTGACGTCCAGCATCGGCTGAGCACGCCGTCGCTCCCAGGCGACGAACACGGCGGCCGCGGCGGCGGCAAACGTGAAGCCGACGATGGTGGCCGTGCCCGTCCAGCCTCGGTCGGGGGCCTCGATGATGGTGTACACCAGGGTGCCGATGGCGAGGGTGGAGAGAACGAGGCCGACGACGTCGACGGGCGGGGTGGCCGGGTCCCGGGACGTCGGCACGAAGAAGATGGTGCCGAGGAAGGTCACGGCGGCCACCGGGGCCATGGCCACGAAGACACTGCCCCACCAGAAGTGCTCGAGCAGCCAGCCCCCGGAGACCGGCCCCAGGGCGACCCCCAGCCCGGTCATCGCCCCCCACACCCCGATGGCCCGGGCGCGCTCGCTCCGCTCGATGTACAAGTTGGAGATGATCGACAGGGTGGCAGGAAAGATCACCGCGGCACCCACCCCCATCACGGCCCGCACTGCGATCAGCGCGCCCGGGCTGTCGACGAGCCCACCGACGGCAGTGGCGGTGCCGAACACGGCGAGCCCCGTGAGCAGAGCGCCCTTGCGGCCGTAGCGGTCGCTGAGGCTCCCGGCCGCCAGCACCAGTGAGGCAAAGGTCAGCGTGTAGGCATCGACGATCCATTGCAGCTCCCGGGTCGACGCCTCGAGCTGACGCACCAAGGACGGCAGGGCGATGTTCACGATGGTCGTATCGAGGTTGATGGTGAACGCAGCCAGGCACAACACGGCCAGCGCCAAGCCGCGGTGATGCTCCGCACCTCGGTCGGGACGAGGTCTGCGTTCAGTTGCAGGACTGCTCGGAACGTTCATGGGAGCAAGGACAAGCCGTCCGGGGTCAGCAGGTACGCACCTGCTGGATCGGTCGACGACGCGAGGTCGGCAATCTCCCGGCCGACGTGCTGGGGTTCGAGCGGTGGACCCTTTCGACCGACGAATTCATCGATGCCGATCCCCTCCTGTTTCGCGTAGGCGGCTGCGGCCGCGGCGCCCAGGCCGGTAGCCGGGGTCAGCTGCGGGAGAACGGAGACGAAGCGGATGTCGAGCCCCGCGCGCCTGGACTCGTCGGCGGCGTAGCTACAGGCGAAACGGATCGCGGCTTTGGCTCCGGCGTAGCCGCCGCTCAGCGGTGAGCCGAAGTGAGCGGCGCCGCTGGACATGGCGATCACCGTGCTCTCCGGAGCCAGGGGCAGAAGGAGCGCCTCGCGGATCCAATGAAATGCGTGTTGCACGTCCACCTCCCAGTTGCGGCTGAACGTCTGCCACGTCTGGTGCTGGATCGGGCGCATCAGCGGCGGAGCACCGGCGTTCAGGACGAGCGTCTTCGGTATGTACTGCTCGATGAGTGACCCCGCGACGACCGGGTCGGCGACGTCGGCGGCCACGGTCGCGAGCTGGCCGCCGAGCTCCTCGCGCAGCTGGCCCAACTGGTCGGCGTTGCGAGCAACCGCGACGACGTCGGCGCCCTCCTTGTGGAGGGCGACCGCGATGGCGCGCCCGAAGCCGCGGCTCGCTCCAGTAACCAGTGCGGGCGTACCACGGAGTCCCGACCCCGTCATGTCGAGCCCTTCGTCAAGGCCGCGTACTGACGCTCGAGGGCCTTGGCCGCCCCGCTCCGCCAGCTGTCGGCCATCGACTCGGACATGGGGTCGGGGAGGATCTCCTCGTCGCCGTTGTCCACTCCGTCGAAGGTGGCTCGGGCGACGGACTCCGGGGATGCCTTCGGTGCATCGAGGTCCCGGGACATGTCGGTGTCCACCCGGCTTGCGCCCCGCCTCAGAGCTTCGTCGACCAGCGCCTGCCCGATCCCACGGTTGGCCCCGGTCACCAAGACTGCGCGGTCTGCGATTGTCATCGGCTTCGGCTCCTCCCGGTCTCTGGGGCCCAAGATCGGTCTCTGGCCTTCCGACGCCGTGGTCGTCCGAGCCGCCGCGGACGGAGCCACCACGACGCCGGAAGGTGGGTGGCGCGGACCGTATGGGTCCGCGTCGGGACGCGGCGTCGGGGAGCTCCCGGAATCCAGACCCCAAAATCTGGTTGGCTAGGCGCGTGCGGGAGGTGGCACCGCACCGCTCGACGTGCGGGTGCACACTGGGGTGATCGAGACCGAGGCGATCCTTCTGGAGCGCGAACGCGAGCTCGCCGGGCTCATGGACGCGGTGGCGGCGGCGCAGCGGGGTCGCGGCCGCATTGTGCTGGTGGAGGCGGCTGCCGGGCTGGGCAAGACCAGCTTGCTCATGGTGGCCGCCCAGGCCGCGCGGGCGGCGGGGTTCACCCTCATGCGGGCGCGTGCGACTGAGCTCGAGCGTGACTTCGCGTTCGGCTGTGTGCGGCAACTGCTCGAGCCGGTGGTGGCCAAGGCCGTGGGGCCCGAGCGCGACCGGCTGTTCGAGGGGGCCGCGGCGCTGTCGAAGCCGTTGTTCGACGCGACGGTCGCTCCCCAACCGTTGTCGTCGGGGGACTGCTCCTTCGCCATGCTGCATGGGCTGTACTGGCTGCTGGCCAACCTGGCCGAGGAGCGCCCGGTCGCGCTGTACGTCGACGACCTTCACTGGGCCGATCCGGAGTCCCTGCGGCTCCTGAACCACCTGTCCCCCCGGCTGGACGGCCTCGCCATCGTGGTCCTCGCCTCCACCCGTAGCCGTGAGGCAGTCACCGACCTGGCTCGGCTGGCGGCCAGTCCGGAGACGACGGTGCTGCGGCCGCAGCCGCTGAGCCTCGACGCGACCGTGACGCTGTGCGAGGGCCGGCTGGGAGGACCGGTGGTCGAACCCGAGTTCGCGGCGGCGTGCAGAGCTGCGACCGGCGGCAACCCCTTCTTCCTCGAGTCGCTGCTGCGCGAGGTGGAGGAGCAGGGGATCTCCGCCGATGCGCGGGGCGCGGCCCGGGTGCGGCGCCTCGGGCCCACCGCGGTCGCCCAGGGGGTGTTGTTGCGCCTGTCGAGCGCCCCCGCGGCCGCGGGCGCGCTCGTGCGGGCCGTCGCGGTGCTCGGCGATGGTGCCAGCCTGTCCGAGGCGGCCGCCCTGGCCGGCGTAGGTGACGACGAGGCCGCCCCTGCCACCGACCGGCTCGTCGCGCTCGCGATCCTGGGGACGGCTGACCGTCTCGAGTTCGCGCACCCGATCGTCCGCGAGGCGGTGTATGCGGACATCGGACCTCGCGAACGCGCCCGGGCACATGCACAGGCCGCCGACATCCTCGCGGCGAACGGCGCCTCGGAGGAAAGGATCGCGGCCCAGATCACCGAGGCGGAGCCCATCGGCCACCCCGGGCGCGTCGAGCTGCTGCGCCGCGTGGCTGCCAACTCGCTCGTCCGCGGCGCTCCGGCAGCCGCGGCCGCGACGCTGTCACGGGCGCTGGCGGAACCTCCACCGCGGGAGGCCCGGGCCGACGTGCTCGTCGAGCTCGGCGCGGTGGAATACCGCCTTGCGCGGCCGGGGGCGGTCGATCACCTGAGGTCGGCCGTGGGCCTGATGAGCGATCCGCGGCTGCTCGGGGCCACGGCTCGTTGGCTGGCGCTCGCCCTGACCCTGGCGGGGGACTCGGACCAGGCGGTCGAGGCGATCGAGTCGGTGGTCGGCATCGTCGAGCCCGAGGATCGCGAGCTCGCACTGCTGCTCGAGGCGGAGCTCTTCTCCCACGCCCAGATGGCCAGCGTCGAGCGGCGGGCGCCGGCGGCGATGCGGCTGGAGCGCCACGCCGACCTTCGCGGGACGACGCCGGGCGAACGCCTGGTGTTGGCGAGCCTGGCGTTCGAGCACGCGCGGGCCAGCGAGTCGGCGAGCGAGGCAGTGGGGCACCTCGAACGGGCGCTCGCCGGGGGACGGTTGCTGGGCGACCAGGAGCTCGACGTCGCCAGTCTCGCGGCGCGAGATGCCCTGCAGCAGGGTGTCATCTATCTACTTCTCATAGGCATGCTGGCCGCGGACGCGCTCGATCTCGCCGAGGCGTGCATCGATCAGGCGCTCGCCGACGCGCGCCTGCGGGCCTCGATCCCGGCAACGGCTTTCGTTTTCGAGTTCCGGGCGATGACGTGCCTGCGGCGAGGCGCGGTGGCCCGGGCCGAGACCGACGCCCGGACGGCACTCGAGCTGCTGAGGGCCCACGACATCCACCTCGGAACCTCGTACGCGCTCGGCGTTCTGATCGGCGCCCTGATCGAGGAGGGTGAGCTGGAGGCGGCCGAGACGGCGTTGCGAGCGAGCGGGCTCGGGGATGAGCTCCCCCCCGGGCTCGAGACCAACGCCCTGCTGGAGGCGCGCGGTCTCCTCCATCTCGCCCAGGGCAGGACGCGCCCGGGGCTGGACGATCTGCTCGAGCTCGGTCGGCGCTACGACCGGTGGGGGGGTGCGAACCCGCTGGCGTCGCGCTGGCGCTCACGAGCGTGCCTGGCGCTCGCCGCGCTGGGAGACCGCGAGGCGGCGCTGCCCATGGCGCGAGACGACCTCGAGCGGGCACGGCGCTGGGGTGCAGCCCGCGGGATCGGCATCGCGCTTCGCGCCACCGGGCTGGTCGAGGGCGGCCCCAAGCAGGTCGGTCGCCTCCGCGAGGCCGCCGAGGTGTTGGAGGGCTCCCCGGCCCGGCTCGAGCGGGCGCGAGCGCTCACCGACCTCGGCGCCGCCTTGCGGCGTGGCAACCGCCGGTCGGAAGCCCGCGGTCCACTGCAGGAGGGGCTCGACCTCGCACGGCGCTGCGGCGCCCACGCGCTCGCCCAGCGTGCCCGCGTAGAGCTGCACGCCGCCGGAGGCCGGTCAAAGGAGACCGAACACGACGTGGCGCTGGACCTGACCGCGTCCGAGCGGCGTGTCGCCGAGCTCGCGGCCGAGGGACGCAGCAACCCGGAGATCGCCCAAGCCCTGTTCGTGACCCGCAAGACCGTCGAGGCCCATCTCGGCCACGTCTATCGCAAGCTTCACATCTCCGGCCGGACCGAGCTGGCTCGCGCCCTGGGTTGACCCGACACCCGAAGGTGTCGGCGAGGCCGGACCTCAGGGACCGAAATTAGGGAGCTCCCTGACGCCGTGGCCGGGACACCTGCGTACGGTCCGGCCCGATGGACGACCAGGCCGGCCCGGGGTCACGCCACCCCGAACGTCAGGTCATACAGGGGATCATCGCCGGACAGGTCTGACCAGCGGGCCCGGCCGTCGATCGTGTGGGGATGCAACGGCGCCCAGCCGGTGTCGCGAACCCGAGTGAATTCCCGGATCTCGT
>JBKPHT010000219.1:0-17488 GCA_046730015.1 Actinomycetota bacterium | reverse complement strand
AGGCGGAGCTGCGCGAGGTGCGGGCGAGCCGGGCCTTCCGGGCCGGGCGGGCGGTCACCTCGCCGGTCCGGGTGGGCCGCCGCCTCGGCGGGCGGCGCTGACGCCGGACCCGCCGCAGGTTCTGTCTAGTGCCGTGTCAGGCACTAGTCGTAGTAGCCGGAGTGGATGTACACGCAGGGGACGCCCTCGGCGTGGAACATGTCGACGTTGCGGCGGTCGTCCTCGAACGCAAGCCGCAGGTCGAACCCGAAGGCCCGCAGGTCGTCGACCGACTGGCGCTTGAACGACCGCGACGCCGAGTAGTCGCCCCACTCGCGCATGATCAGCAGGTCCCACCGGAGCTTGTAGCGGTCGAGCCAGGCCAGCGTCTGCGGCCGGACCCGCAGCGGCCGGGCCGTGAGCAGCACGACCCGGTGGTCGGCGTCGAGCACCTCGAGCAGACGGGCGACCTCGTCGATGAGGGCGTCGTCGCCGCAGGCCTCGAAGAACGACTCCCAGTCGCGGTGGGGGTACTCGAGGAAGTGCTGCCGGCTCGACGCGTCGGACAGCACGCCGTCCATGTCGAACACGACCGCGGGACCGGGCTCGACGGCACCGTGGTGCCATCGCCAGTGGTCGGGCTCGCCCACCGACTCAACCATCTCCACGACCGGTGACGCTACCGGCGCCGCACCGCGGTCCCCGGCCACCGGGCGTCTCACAGCGTCATCAGGTAGCAGATCTCGTCGACGCCGGGATGGGCGGCGTGCCGCGCCGGCGTCGCCTGCCACCCCCACCGCTCGTACATGGCCCGGGCCCGGACGTTGCCCTCCAGCACCCACAGCACCACCACCCGGTACCCGGCCTGCCGCACGTGGGCGAGCGCCTCGTCGTGCAGCCGCCGGCCGATGCCCCGGCCCCAATAGCCCGGGTCGACGTAGAGGCGGCGGATCTGGGCCCGGCTGCCCTCGTGGGGGTCGGGTGTGGCCGCGATCGTCCCGACCACGGTGCGGTCGGGGCCGCTGTCGCAGGCCACCAGCACGAGCGCGCTGTGGCCCTGGGCGGCGATGGCCTGGCGCGACCGCTCGGCCAGCAACTCGGGTGTGGGGGTCGGCGCGTCCGGCGGGAAGATGCCCTCGTAGCCCACCATCGCGGCGCGCTGCCAGACGGTGCCGATCGCGACGGCGTCCCCGGCCCGGGCCGGGCGGATCAGGACGTCCAGCGGGACCCCCCGGCGGCCACCGTCAGTCCTCCTGGGGTTGGGCCTCGGCCCGTTTGCGGATCTCGTCGACCACGGCCGGGTCGGCGAGCGTGGTGGTGTCGCCGAGGGCCCGGCCCTCGGCCACGTCGCGCAGCAGGCGGCGCATGATCTTGCCCGACCGGGTCTTGGGCAGCTCGTCGGTGAAGATGATCGTCTTGGGCCGGGCCGTCGGGCCGATCTTCTCGGCGACGTGGCGACGGAGCTCCTCGCCCAGCTCGGAGGTGGTCTCGACCCCGCCCCGGACGGTCACGAACGCGACGATGGCCTGGCCGGTGACCGGGTCGTTGGCCCCGCAGACGGCCGATTCGGCCACCGCCGGGTGGTCGACCAGCGCCGACTCGACCTCGGTCGTCGATATGCGGTGGCCCGCCACGTTCATCACGTCGTCGACCCGGCCGAGCAGCCACAGGTAGCCGTCGGCGTCGACCTTGCAGCCGTCGCCGGCGAAGTAGCTGTCGCCATAGCGGGCCCAGTAGGTGTCCCGGTACCGCTCGGGGTCGCCGTAGATGCCCCGCAGCATCGACGGCCACGGGCGGGTGAGCGTCAGGTAGCCGCCGCCCTTGGCCACCTTGTTGCCGGCCTCGTCGACCACCTCGGCGGCGATGCCGGGCAACGGGAACGTGGCCGAGCCGGGCTTCAGGGTCGTCGCGCCGGGCAGCGGGGCGATCATGATGGCCCCGGTCTCGGTCTGCCACCAGGTGTCGACGACCGGGCAGCGGCCGCCGCCGATGTGGGTGTGGTACCAGATCCAGGCCTCGGGGTTGATCGGCTCGCCCACCGAGCCGAGCAGGCGGAGCGACGACAGGTCGTGGCGCTCGGGCTCCTGGGTGCCCCACTTCATGAACGTCCTGATGGCCGTCGGCGCCGTGTAGAGGGTCGTGACGCCGTAGCGCTCGGCGATGTCCCACAGCCGGTCCTTGCCCGGCGTGTCTGGCGTCCCCTCGTAGATCACGCTGGTGGCGCCGTTGGTCAGCGGCCCGTAGACGATGTAGCTGTGGCCGGTGACCCAGCCGATGTCGGCCGCGCACCAGTACACGTCGGTCTCGGGCTTGAGGTCGAACACGTACTTGTGGGTGAACGCAACCTGGGTGAGGTAGCCCCCGGTGGTGTGCATGATGCCCTTGGGCTTGGCCGTGGTGCCCGAGGTGTAGAGCAGGTAGAGCAGGTCCTCGCTGTCCATCCGCTCGGGCTCGCAGGTGGCCTCGGCCCCGGCGATGAGGTCGTGGTACCAGTGGTCGCGGCCGTCGGTCATGTCGACGGTCGCGTCGCCGGCTGCCTCGTGCCCGGTCACCCGGCGGACGACCACGACGTCGGTGACCGACGGCGCGCTGGCCAGGGCGACGTCCGCGATCGGCTTGAGCAGATGCGCCTGGCCCCGCCGGAAGCCACCGTCCGCGGTGACCAGGACCTTGCACTCGGCGTCGTTGATCCGGTCGGACAGCGAGTCGGCGGAGAACCCGCCGAACACGACCGAGTGGGGCGCCCCGATGCGGGCGCAGGCCAGCATGGCGACCGGCAGCTCGGGGATCATCGGCATGTAGATCGCCACCCGGTCGCCCTTGCCGACGCCCAGCCCCTTGAGGACGTTGGCGAACCGCTGGACCTCGCCGAGCAGGTCGGCGTAGGTGACCGTGCGGGTGTCGCCGGGTTCGCCCTCCCAGTGGTAGGCGACCCGGTCGCCCCGGCCCGCGGCGACGTGGCGGTCGAGGCAGTTGTGGGACACGTTGAGGGTGCCCCCGACGAACCACTTGGCGAACGGCAGGTCCCAGTCGAGGATGGTGTGCCACTCGTCGTACCAGTCGACGAGGTCGGCGGCCTGGCGGGCCCAGAAGCCCTGCCAGTCGGCCTCGGCCTCGTCGTAGATCTCGGCGCCGGCCACCAGTGCGTCGGCCTTGAACCCGGCGGGCGGCGGGTAGGTGCGGTCCTCGACGAAGTAGTCCTCGATCGCCGGCTCGTCGGCCATCGTCTCTCCCCCTCGCTAGCTGCTCGCCTGGTCGGAACGGGGGCGAGCCTACCGGTCACCGGGGGAGCGTCGACCCGGTGGCCGTCGGCCGCCGCACGTGACAAGGTGCTGCCCATGGAGCGCCGCGTCCCGCTGTCCCGCGACCGGGTGCTGCGGGCCGCGCTCGACCTCGTCGATCGAGAGGGTCTGGACGCGCTGACCATGCGCCGGCTGGGCCGGGAGCTGGGCGTCGAGGCCATGTCGCTGTACGGCTACGTGCAGAGCAAGCAGGACCTGATCGAGGGGGTGGTCGAGCAGATCTTCCGGCAGATGCCGCTCATCGTGCCCGGCCCGGGGGCGTGGCCCGACCGGGTCCGGCGCCACGCCGCCAGCTACCGGGCCGTGCTGCTCGACCACCCCAACGCGCTCCGGCTGGTGGCCGGACGGCCGCTCATCACGGAGGGGACGGCGGCGTTCGTCGACTCGGCGCTGGCCGAGCTGCGGGGCATGGGATTCGACCTGGCCCTGGCCGACCGGGTGCTGGGGGTGATCGCCTCGTTCACCCTGGGGATGGTGGCCGAGCAGGTCGGCGACGCCATGAGGGCGCACGCCCCCCGGCCGTCGATGCGGGACGCCATCGACGTCGACCGGTTCCCCAACGTGGCCGCGGTGGGCGAGATGAAGCCGGTCGACTACGACCTTGAGTTCGAGCTGGGCCTCGACTTCATCGTGGCCGGGATCGAGCGGCTGCTGGCGAGCGAGTCGTCCGGGGCCGACGGCGGGGGCTACGAGAAAAGCATCGGCTGATCGGCCAGTCGACCCCTCACCCATCCCCCGGGCCGTCGGTTCTCGAGGCGATAGGGATCGTTCTCCTGTACCCGAGGCGATAGAGGTCGTTCTGCCGTACCCGAGGCGATAGGGGTCGGCCCCCGACCACTATCGCCTCGAGAACCGGCGACCGACCCCATTCGCCTCATGCGACCCGTTTGCGGGAGGCGATAGGGGTCGGCGGACGAGGCCCAAGGCCAACCACCGGCGGGAGGGCGGTCAAGGGGCGGCCGCAGGCCGAGCGAGGACACGGAGCGCAGCGGAGTCCCGCAGTGACCCTTGACGGCCCGGGGCGGAAGCCACTCGCCGAACCCACACTGGGACAGGCCGGCCCCCCGGGCTGGCCTACGCGCGCCCTTGGGGTGGCATCGACCCACGTGAGGAACAATCCCCCGGTTCTGGCGGCAGACTCACCCCCCGGTCCACTCCAGCACCCGGAAGCCGCCGAGCCCGCCGGGGTCGAGCAGGGCCTCGGCCTCGGACACCCGGCTGCGGGCGGCGAACGCGGCGACATCGGGGGCGGCGCCCCGGGCCGCCCAGGCCCGGCGGCCCTCCTCCACCAGGTCGTCGATGCCCCACGACCGGAGCCAGTCGGCCTGGGACGACTCCGCCGCGGGCGGGCGGACGAGGGCCAGCTGGTCGACCGCCACCTCGCAGGTGACGTCCTGGCCTCCCAGGTCGTCGAGCATCCCCACCCCCCGGGAGTGGGCCCGGTAGGTGCGGAGCCACTGCTCCGGCGGGCGGGCGGCGAGGTCGGCGGTGGAGGCGGCGTAGTCGATCGCCACCACCCGGCCCGCCGGGCCGGCCACCGCCAGGGCGTCCCGCAGCCAGGCCCGGGCCGGGTCCTGGAGCGGGACGCGGCCGCCGTCGGGGGCGTCGGGTGCCAGCCGGGACAGCAGCGCGGCCCGGTCGTCGGCCAGGGGCACCAGCCGCTCCGCCAGGCCGTCGCCCTCGGGGACGAGATCGACCCGGACCTCGTACCACGACCCGTCCCGCCGCTCGGCCAGGCCGAACGGCAGGTTGTCGAGCAGCTCGTTGGCCAGCACCACCGCCGGGCCCGCGACTCGGGGCAGCTCGGCCAGGCTGACGCAGATCGGGCCGGTCGGGGCGCCCCGGACCGGGGTCTCGGTATCGGCGTCGACCGGGGCGAAGGCCAGGGCCGGGTCCTCCAGCCGCAGCCGCTCGCCGTGGCGGGCCCGCTGGGCCGCCGACCGCTCGACCAGGACGTAGCGGAGCGCCACCGCGCACGCCGGCTCGGCGGCGAGCACGGTCCGGCACAGGGTGCCGGGCCCGGCACCGGCGTCGACGACGACGAACGGGTCGGGCGAGCCCATGGCCCGCCACCAGCCGTCGAGCGCCCGGGCCACCACCGCGCCGAACAGCGGACCGACCTCGGGGCTGGTCATGAAGTCGCCCTCCCGCCGGCCGGCCCGGCCGCCCCGCTCGTAGAAGCCGCCGCTCGGGTGGTAGAGCGCCAGCTCCAGCACCCGGTCGAGCGGGACCGGGCCGTGGCGGCGGACGGCGTCGGCCACCGCCCGGGCGACCACGGCGGACGGCTCGGGGGACATGTCGCCGGTCAGCTTGCCACCCGGCGGGGTCGGGCCCCGCCCCCTATGGCACCACGTCCGCGACGAACCTCGCGTGATCGCCCAGCTCGGTCGCCCACTGGGTGACCCCGAACGCCACGGTCAGCACGGTGGTGATGACGAGTGCGGCGCTCAGCGACACCGGCACCCGCACCCGGGTCCGGTCGCCGTCGGGCACCGGGTTCATCCACATCTCCTTGGCCACGTTGGCGTAGTAGGCGAGCGCGATCACCGAGTTGACCGCCATCACCACGGCGAGCACGTAGGCCCAGGCCGTGTCGGCGTCGATCACCGCCCGGAAGGCGACGAACTTGGCCAGCCAGCCGCCCAGCGGCGGGACGCCGGCCAGGGAGAACAGGAACACCGACATCAGCACCGCGAGCGACGGCGCGTACTCGAACAGCCCGCCGAAGGACGAGACCTCGGCGCTCGCGGTCTTGCGGGCCACGGCCATGACCACCGTGAACGCCCCGAGGTTCATCGCCGCGTAGATCAGCAGGTAGGTGACGACCGCGGTGAGGGTGTCGCCGCCGATCTGCCCGACCACGGCGAGGGGCGCAAGCATGAACCCGGCCTGGGAGATGCCGGAGTAGGCCAGCATCCGGACCAGGTTGGTCTGCCGCAGCGCGACCACGTTGCCGATGGTCATCGACGCCACCGCCAGCACCCACAGCAGCGGCCGGACGACCTCGGGCTGCGTCGCGAAGCCGATGATGATCAGCTGCAGCAGGGCCACGAACCCGGCGGCCTTGGACGACACCGACAGGAACGCGGTGATCGGCGTCGGTGCGCCCTCGTAGGTGTCGGGCGCCCAGGTGTGGAACGGCACGGCCGAGACCTTGAACGCGAAGCCGGCCACGCAGAACACGATGGCCAGCGTGATGGCCGGCACCGACTCGCCGGTGGCGAGCGCCTCGCCGATGTCGACCAGCCGGGTGCTGCCGGCTACGCCGTAGACCAGCGACATGCCGTACAGCAGCACCCCGGAGGCGAACACGCCCATCAGGTAGTACTTGACGCCGGCCTCGTTGCCCTTGCGGTCCTGCTTGCGCCAGCCGGCCAGCAGGTAGGCCGGGACCGACAGCATCTCCAGGGCCACGAAGATCGTGACGAGGTCGCGGGCCGAGGCCATGACCGTCATGCCGAGGATCGACGACAGCAGCAGGAAGTAGTACTCGCCCTCGGCGTAATCGCCCTCGGCGACGTAGTTCGTCGACTGGAGCACGATGACGTACCCCGCCAGCAGGAACAGCGCCTTGAGCACGAGGGCGAAGTTGTCGACCACGTAGGCGCCGCCGAACATCGACCGGTCGGCGCCGTCGACGGCCAGGGTCAGCACCGGGATCAGCGCGCCGAGCAGGCCGAGCCCGGCGAGCGACGGCAGGACGCCCTTCCGGTCCTCGGACAGGAACAGGTCGGCCACCAGCACCACGCACAGCACGCCGACGACCACCAGCTCGGGGGCGAGCGCGTGCCAGTCGATCTCGGGCCGGGCGAACGAGTCCTGGGCCGCCTGGGCGACCGACGACACGCCGTCGAGGGTGACGGGCACGGCCACGATCGGTCAGCCGCCCACCGCGGCGGCCACCGACTGGGCCACCGAGGTCATCTCGCCGTCCGTCACCCGGAAGACGATGTTCGGGTAGATGCCGATCACCAGGATCAGCGCCAGCATCGGCGTCCAGGCGATCCATTCGGGGACGGTCACGTCGGAGATGTCCGAGTCGGCGAACTCCTCGGTCGGCGTGCCGAACGACGTCCGCTGGTAGAGCCACAGGAGGTAGCCGGCGGCGAACACCGTGCCGACGGCCGCCACCACCATGTACACCCGGAACGTGACGTCGGAGAGGCCGGCCCCCGGCTCGTAGGCCGACAGGATGGCGGGGAACTCGCCCCAGAACCCGGCCAGGCCGGGCAGGCCGAGCGAGGCCATGGCGGTGAAGCCGAGGATCCAGCCCATCCGGGGCGCCTTGAGCAGGATGCCGCCAAGCCGCTTGATGTCGAGCGTGTGGTAGCGCTCCTTCACCGATCCGGCGACGAAGAACAGCATGCCGGTGATGAGGCCGTGGGCGACCATGCCCATCACGGCGGCGTTGAAGCCGAAGTCGGTGAGCGTGGCGATGCCCAGCATGGTGAAGCCCATGTGGGACACCGACGAGAAGGCGATGAGCCGTTTCATGTCGGTCTGGGCCAGGCAGGCGAGGGCGCCGTAGATGATGCCGACGACCGCGAGGGCCCCGATGATCGGCGCCCACTCGACCGCGGCCTCGGGCAGGATCGGGATCGCTACCCGGATGAACCCGTAGGTGCCCAGCTTCAGCAGCACCGCGGCCAGGATCACCGAGCCGACGGTGGGGGCCTCGGTGTGGGCGTCGGGCAGCCAGGTGTGGAAGGGGAACATCGGCACCTTGATGCCGAAGCCCATGAACATGCCGCCGAAGATCAGCAGCCCGGTCCAGCGCGAGATGTCGGACTCGGCCACCAGCCGCGCCAGGTCGGAGATGACGAACGTCTCGCCACCGGTCGCGAAGAACAGCGCCAGGAAGCTCACGATCATCAGCGCCGAGCCGAACAGCGTGAACAGGAAGAACTTGATCGACGCGTACTGGCGCTGCTCACCGCCCCACACGCCGATGAGGAAGTACATCGGCAGCAGCACGACCTCGAAGAACACGAAGAACAGGATCAGGTCCTGGGCCACGAACGTGCCGAGCATGCCGGTGTGCAGCACGAGCAGCAGGATGAGGAAGGCCTTGGGGTTGCGGGGCTCGGGAAAGTGGTTCCAGCTGTAGACGATGCACAGCGGCACGATCAGCAGGGTCAGCGCCAGGAGCGGTATCGACAGCCCGTCGATGCCGACCACGTAGCGGGCGTGGATCACGTCGATCCACGGCTTGTCCACCACGAACTGGAGCTTGTCGGTCGCCCCGTAGTCGAAGTCCGCGAACAGCGCCACCCCGACCCCCGCGGCGCCGAGGGAGACGAGCAGCGCCACCCAGCGGTGGACGTTCTCCTCGGTCCTGGGGATGAGCAGCATCACGAGCGCCCCTGCCAGCGGCAGGAACACCATGAGCGTCAGGCCCCAATCGGCCAGGAACTGGTTGTTGTCCATCGATGACCTTTGGCGTTGCCGTCAGACGAAGACGATGAAGGCGCCGGCGAGCACGGCGGCCGCACCGAACAGGAGCGCGCCGTACTGCTGGACCCTTCCGGACGTGAGCTGGCGGAAGATCTGGCCGCCGCCCTGGGCGACCTCCGCGGACCCGTTGACAGCGCCGTCGACCACTTGCTGGTCGATGCGCGTGTAGACGAAGCGGCCGAGGGCGGTCGAGAACCGGCCGGCGCCGTTGACGACGCCGTCGATCACGTTCTGGTTGACCCAGTTGGTGGCCCGGGCCACCGGCCCCTTGACCGAGCCGACGATCAGGTCGGTGTAGAGGTGGTCGAAGTAGTACTTGTTGACAAGAACCGTGTAGCCGCCCCGGGCGACCCGGCTCCGCTGGGTGACGCCGTGGGGGCCGAGGCCGCGCCAGTACCACAGGTAGGCGAGGCCGATGCCGAGCACTCCGATCGCGGTGGCCCCGAGGGCGATGCCGAGCGAGAACTCGGGGTGGGAGAAGTTCTCGACCGGGAAGTAGAGGCCCTTGGGCTCGAAGTAGTGCTCGAACCGCAGCTCGGTGGCGGCGGGGCTGAGGGCCGACGGCAGGTTGGCCAGGCCGGCCGTCACGCCGAGCACGGCGAGGATCCACAGCGGGACCGTGATCAGGGGCCCGGACTCGTGGGGATGCCCGTGCCCCCGGAACTCGCCGAAGAAGGTGAGCCAGATGACCCGGGTCATGTACGCCGCGGTCATGAGGGCGCCGGCGATGCCGACCGCCATGAACACCCGGTAGTTGCCGGCGCCGCCGAGCTGGCTGGCGCCGGCGAGGATCTCGTCCTTCGACCAGAAGCCGGCCAGCGGAAAGATGCCGATGAGCGCCGCGGTGGCGATGAGGAACGTCCGGTAGGTGTGGGGCATCCACCTCCGCAGCCCGCCCATGTCCCTCATGTCGAAGCTGTGGACGGCGTGGCTCACCGAGCCCGAGCCGAGGAACAGGCAGGCCTTGAAGAACGCGTGGGTGAAGAGGTGGAAGAAGGCGGCGGTCCAGGCCCCGACGCCGAGCGCCATGACCATGTATCCGAGCTGTGACACGGTCGAGTACGCCAGCACCTTCTTGATGTCGTTCTGGACGAAGGCGAGCCCCGCCCCGCCGAGCACGGTGACCGCGCCCACGAGGGCCAGCAGGTTGACGCTGGAGACGCCGATCGACAGGCCCTCGAAGAACACCGCGTAGAGCCGGCCCACCATGTAGATGCCGGCGACGACCATCGTGGCCGCGTGGATGAGGGCCGAGACCGGGGTCGGGCCGGCCATGGCGTCGGGCAGCCAGGTGTGCAGGACGAACTGGCCCGATTTCGACATGACCGCGGCGATGAGGCAGCAGGCGGCGACCAGCAGCGCGGTGTGGCTGATGTCGCCGGACAGTGCCTTCGCGTTGATCTCGAGGATGTCGAAGGTCTCGCCCGCGGTCCAGAACAGCACGATGACGCCGACGATCATGCCCACGTCACCCACGCGGTTGGTGATGAACGCCTTGAGGGCGGCGTCGCTGTTGGCCTTCTCCTCCCACCAGTGGCCGATGAGGACGAAGCTGCAGACGCCCACCAGCTCCCACATGATGATGAGCTGGAGCGTCGACTTCGCGATCACCAGGCCGAGCATCGACGCGGTGAACAGCGACAGGAACGCGAAGAAGTGGGTGTAGCGGCGGTCGCCGGCGACGTAGTCGGTGGAGTAGACGTGGACGAGCAGGGACACCAGCGAGACGAGGAGCAGCATCATCACCGCGGGGCCGTCGAGCAGCATGCCGATCTCGATGTCGACCCCGCCGTTCTGGAACCAAGTCCACTCCCGGGTGACCGGCCCGACCTCGAAGTGCTCCTCCTCGGCAGCGTGCTCCTCTTCGCCATGCTCGTCGGACTGGACCGGCGCGGCATTCTCCCCTTCGGCCAGGTCGACAACGGCATCGCGAGGTGTTGAAACGGCCGGAGGCGGCGAAGCTTCGCCGGAGGCATATGACGACTCTGCCTCGTGCTCCGCGTCGTCGACGTGGTCGAACCACTGGACGTTGGTGATCAGAGCCAGCACGAAGGCCAGGCCGACCGCGGCGATGCCGATCTCGCTGCCCTTCCGCGGCAGCCGCTTCCCGAAGAACAGGATCAGCCAGAAGCTGGCCGCGGGGATGAGGGGGATCACCCAGGCGTTGTCGAGCACGTCAGCCCCTCATCGAGTCGACGTCGTCGAGGTCGACGCTCGACCGGTTGCGGTAGATGATCAGCACCATCGCCAGGCCCACCCCCACCTCGGCGGCGGCCACGGCGATGACGAACAGGGCGAACACCGCGCCGGCCACGTCGCCGTGGATGGCGCCGAAGGTCAGCAGGTTGATGTTGACCGCGTTGAGGATCAGCTCGATCGACATCAGCACGAGCACGGTGTTCTTCAGGGCGATGACCCCGTAGACCCCGATGCAGAACAGGATCGCCGCCAGCAGGAGGAACTGGTTGACCATCAGGTCGTCCATCACCGGTCCTTCCGGGCGATGACGATGGCGCCGACCAGGGCGGCGAGCAGCAGCACCGACACGACCTCGAACGGGATCAGGTAGGTCGAGAAGATCGAGTCGCTCACCGTGGCCGTGTTCGAGCCGTCGACCGAGTCGATCATCCGCTCGGCGGGCAGCTTGTCGTCGCCCCAATAGTCGACGAGCGCGTAGCCCATGACCCCGAGCAACAGCACGCCGGTGAGGACGCCGACCCACCAGTGCTCGTTGGTCATGCCGACCTCGCGGCCGATGCGGGCCCGGGTCAGCATGATGCCGAACAGCATCAGGACCATGATCGCCCCGATGTAGATGAGCACCTGGGTGACGGCCACGAACTCGGCGGCGAGGACGACGAACTGCGCGGCCACCCCGGCGAACACGACGATGAGCGCCAGCGCGGCCCGGACCACGTTGCGGGTGGTCACGACCGCCACCGCGGCGGCCACCATCACGGCGGCGATGGCGTAGAAGAAGATGCTCTGGGCCATCAGCGGGGAACCTTGCGCACCTTCTGCTCGGACCCGGCCTCGTAGGGCTCGAAGTCGGGGACGGCCTGCATCCACTCGCCCAGCCGCTCCTTGTCGTGGAGCAGGTCGGCCAGCCGCAGCTCGGAGTACTCGTACTCGGGGCTCCAGAACAGGGCGTCGAACGGGCACACCTCGACGCAGATGCCGCAGTACATGCACAGCGCGTAGTCGATGTCGAACCGGTCGAGCTTGTTGACGGTCCGCGGCTTGCCGCCGGGCCGGCGGGGCGGTGCGGTGTCCTTGTGGCCCTCGATGTAGATGCACCAGTCGGGGCAGCTGCGGGCGCACAGCATGCAGACGGTGCAGTTGTCCTCCTTGAGCGCGATGACGCCGCGGGCCCGGGCGGCGGGCGTCTCCTTCTCATGGGGGTACTGCACCGTGGCCGCGCCCTTGGACGGCGCGGGGATGAGGGTCTTGAGGCCCCGGGTCGGGAAGACCGTCCGGCCCATCGTCTTGAGCGTGACGCCCAGGCCCTTCACCAGGCCGGGGGTCTTGGGGGCGGGGAGCTTGGCCATCAGAACGCGACCTTCAGGGCCATGGTCGCCAGGATGTTGACCAGCGACAGCGGGATGAGGATCTTCCAGGCGAGCTGCTGGAGCTGGTCCTCCCGGAACCGCGGGTAGGTGAACCGCACCCAGAACACCAGGAACGCCACCACCATGATCTTGACCAGCAGCACGACCGGGCCGAGCAGGTTCATGTAGCCGGCGTCGAGGTCGACGCCCGGGAGCGCCCAGCCACCGAGGAACAGCGTCGCCGCCACCGCCGCGAACGCGCCGGCGCTGGCGAACTCGGCGATGAAGAACAGCAGGAAGCGCATGCCCGAGTACTCGGTCATGTACCCCGACACGAGCTCCGACTCGGCGATCGGCATGTCGAACGGGGTCTGGGTCAGCTCGGCCTGCATCGCCACCAGGAAGATGAAGAACCCGACGAGCTGGGTGAAGATGTACGGGTTGCCGATGCCGCCCCAGCCGAAGATCTCGCCGCCGTGCTGGGCGGCCACGATGCCCTGCATGTTGAGCGTGCCGGCCTGGATGACCACGCCGACCACGGCCAGCACCAGCGGCAGCTCGTAGGCGATGAGCTGGCCGGCGGCCCGCAGGCCGCCGAGCAGCGAATACTTGTTGGCGGAGCTCCAGCCGGCGATGAGGATGCCGAGCACGGACACCGACGACACCGCCAGGATCCAGAAGATGCCGACGTCGAGGTTGGCGAACCAGGCATCGGGGCCGAAGGGCACGGCGACGTAGATGAGGAACACCGAGGCCACCACCACGTAGGGGGCCAGCGCGAACAGGCGCCGGTCGGCCCGCCAGGGGACGATGTCCTCCTTCTGGATCCACTTGCCGACCTCGGCGAGCAGCTGCATCGAGCCGTAGGGGCCGGCCTCCATGGGGCCGAGGCGGCTCTGCATGAAGCTCATCATCTTGAACAGGAAGACGTAGACGAGCGTGCCGGCGGGCAGCAGAACGGCCACCAGCACGCCGACGGTGCGGAGGATCGTCTGCTGCCAATAGGCGAGCTCGATCGCCAGCGCGGACGCGGTCACTGGTGCACCCTTCGGGATGCACGCAGTGACCGACCGGCACTTCGTGCCGAGTAGGGCACTGCGCTCATGGTTCGCTCGCTTCGCTCGCTCACCGGTCGATGTCCCCGAGGATGAAGTACAGGCTGGCCAGGATCGTGATGATGTCCGGCACGTAGACGCCCCGGAGCAGCCACGGGACGATCGACACGTTGGAGAAGCTGGCCGACCGGATCTTCACCCGGAACGGGCCGAGATCGCCCTTGGAGACGACGTAGTAGCCCATGACGCCCAGCGGGTTCTCGGTGGCGACGTAGGCCTCGCCCGCCGGCACCTTGATGATGCGGGGAACCTTGGCCATGATCGGCCCGCCCGGCAGACCGTCGCACAGCTGGTCGATGATCTTGGTGGCCTCGCGGGTCTCCTGCAGGCGGACCCAGCACCGGGCGAAGCTGTCGCCATCGGGATGGGTCCACACCACCCAGTCGACGTCCCCGTGGGCCAGGCCGGCGATCCCCCCGTCGCGGCGAAGGTCCCAGTCGACGCCGGAGCCCCGGATGTTGGCCCCGGTCAACCCGTAGGACATGCCGACCTCGGCCGGGATCACGCCGACGCCCCGGGTGCGGGCCTCGAAGATCTCGTTGCCGAACAGCAGCGTCTCGATCTCGTCGCAGAAGTTGCGGATGCGGACCATGACGGCCTTGGTGTCGGCGATCCAGCCCTTGGGCAGGTCGTCCTTGAGGCCGCCGATGCGGTCGAAGTTGGGGTGGAACCGGCCGCCGGTCACGGCCTCGATCTGGTCGAGGACGTGCTCGCGGTCGCGGAAGGCGAAGAACGCCGGGGTGACCGCGCCCAGCTGCACGCCCAGGTCGCCGAGGAACAGCACGATGTTGGCCACCCGGGCCATCTCGAACAGGATCGTCCGGATGTGCCGGGCCCGGGGCGGGGCCTCGATCTCCATCAGCTGCTCGGCGGCGAGGATGAACGGCACCTCGTTGGCGAAGCTGCCCAGCCAGTCGATGCGGTTGACCAGGGTCGTGATCTGGGGGTAGGTCCGGACCTCGGTGAGCTTCTCGTAGCCCCGGTGCATGTAGCCGGGCACCACGTCGGCCCACACCACCTGCTCGCCGTCTAGCTTGGCGGTGACCCGCAGCGTCCCGTGGGTGGCGGGGTGCTGGGGCCCGATGTTGAGGACCATGCCCTCGTCGGTCTCGAGCTCGACGTTGACCCGGGCATCGGCCGCCTGGGCGTCGACGTAGGCGAGCTGCTGCCGCTCCGTCACCGCGGTCATCCGTCGCCTCCCTCGGCGTCGCCCTCCGCGTCGGCGTCGTCGCCCTCCGGCTCTCCGGGCATGGGCTCGACGTCCACGATGCCCGGCCACGGCTTCACCAGCCTGGCCAGCAGCGGGAAGTCCTTGCGGAGCGGGTGCCCCTCGAACTCGCCCGGAAGGTAGAGGTGGCGCAGGCCGGGGTGCCCGTCGAAGATGATGCCGAACATCTCCCAGCACTCGCGCTCGTGCCAGTTGGCCCCGCCGTACAGCGGGACGAGGCTGGCGATCCGCAGGTCGTCGTCGGGCAGGTCGGCCTTGAGCACCACGTTGAGGTGGGATCCGGCGCCCCCCCGGCGGCGGACCGCGGCCAGCCGGCACATGACCTGGAAGCGGGTGTCGCCGCCGGCCAGGCCGGTCTCGACCGTGGCCGTCGGGTCGAACGGGGCGACGCCGACGTCGACCGCGCTGTCCTCGTAGCGGCCCCAGGGCGACGGCATCCAGTCGATGGCCGACAGGTAGTCGAAGAAGTGGAACCCGAGCCGCTGCTTTGCCGTCTCGGCCGCCTCGACCCAGGCCTCGCGGGTCACCCGCACCCAGAGCCCGCGGCCGGGCGCCACGTGGCTGCCGACCACGGCGTCGCCCAGGGCCTGGGCGAACGTGGCCAGCAGGGCCTCCCGGGCCTCGTCGACCTCGGGCGCCTCGGCCTCCTCGGTCGGGGCGGCGGCGTCGGGGGCGGCGGTGTCGGCCATCACTGCACCACCAGGGGATCGCCCCGCCAGCGCTCGGCCATGTCCTCCCGGCCGATCCGCTGCTGGAGCAGGACGATGCCCTCGAGCAGGGCCTCGGGCCGCGGCGGGCAGCCGGGGATGTAGACGTCGACCGGGACGATCTGGTCGACCCCCTTGGTCACGGAGTAGCTGTCCCAGTAGGGCCCGCCGCAGTTCGTGCACGCCCCCATGGAGATGACGTACTTGGGGTCGGCCATCTGCTCGTACAGGCGCTTGATGGCCGGGACCATCTTGTCGGTCACCGTGCCGGAGATGACGACGACGTCGGCCTGGCGGGGGCTGGCGGGCAGCGGGATGACGCCGAGCCGCATGACGTCGTAGCGCGGGGAGGCGAAGGCTGCGCCCATCTCGATGGCGCAGCAGGCGAGGCCCCACTGGTAGGCCCAGAGGCTGTACTTGCGGGCCGTGTTGAGGAGCGATGTGAGCGGCTTCGGAAGCTTGCCGCTCTCGACGAGTCCCATCAGCGGACGTCCAAACTCAGCGATCTCAGATCCAGCGGAGGACCTTCTTCTTCCACGCGTACAGCAGCCCGAGGGCGAGGATCGCGATGAAGATGCCCATCTCGACGAACCCGAACCAACCGTAGGCCTCGGCCCGGGTGGCGAAGGGGAAGATGAACACGGCCTCGACGTCGAACAGCACGAACAGCAGGGCGAACAGGTAGTACCGGACCTGCGTCTGCCCCCACATCGACCCCGCCGGGTCGACCCCCGACTCGTAGTTCACGTACTTCTCGGGCTGCGGACGGGTCGGACGGATGAGGCTGCCCAGGCCCATGACGGCGGCCACCAGGGCCACCGCGACGGCCAGGAAGACACCGGCCGTCAGGTACGAGCGGAGGAGGTCCGACACGTCGCGGGAGCCTAGTGAGCGTTTGCACGAGGGGCCAAAGCCGCTCGTGACCAGGAAATCGGCCTCCGGGCGGCGGTGTCTGAGGGTGCGCCTACCGGCGCACCCGTGCAGTCCTAGCCGCAGTCTTTCACGTACCTGATGACGTCCATCTCGCCGGCCGCGATGCCGACGACGCCGATCCCGTCGGTGATGAACGCGATGCCGGTGCCGTTGCCCACCGCCGCCCGGTAGACGTGCCCGCGCGCCACGTACGGGTTGGGCCGGTCGTCGAGGTTTCCCGCGTAGGCGTTGACCACGTCGTCCTGGGCGCTGCCCAGCACGATGCCGGTGCCCGCCGCGGCCCGGCCGGTCGGCAGCGACGACTCGATCGAGATCGCGGCCAGCACCCCCAGGGTCGGGTCCTCGATCCGCCGGGTGCCGTCGGGGTTGCGGAACCGCAGCCGCAGGTCGAGCGCCCCGGGCACCCGGGCGTCGTAGCAGGTGCCCCCGGAGCCCCGGAAGGTCGTCTCGTCGGCCTGGACTTGGACTCCCGCCGCCTGCAGCTCGCCCAGCGTGGCCCCGATCCGGAGGGGCCCGACGCCGGCGGGGTCGAGCGGCGCCGCCGGGTCGACGAACCCGGGGGGCAGCGTCGGCGGGGTGATGGAGGTCTCGTCCTCGGCCTCGTCGCCGCGGGACGGGCCGCCGTCGGTCCCGGTCGTCTCGCGCGCGCCGCCGGTGGTGGTGCCGTCGGGGTCCTCCTGGAACACGGCCCCGAGGACGAGCAGGATCACCAGCACGGCGACCACCGCGAGGACGATCGTCCGGGCCGACCGGCGGGGCGGCGGCCCGTCGGCGGCGCCCGTGAGCCCGGCGGCCAGCTTGGTGTCGTCGGTTACCGGCGGCGGCACGGTGATGGGCCGGATGGCCGACCGGGGCGCCAGCCGGAGCTGGGGCTCGTCGGCCAGGCGCCGGTCGAGGTCGGCCCAGAAGTCCTTGCCGTGCTCGGGCGGGCCGAGGCGGCGGAGCGCGAGGGCGACCGCGGAGGGGCCCGGCACCTCGGCGGTGGCCCCTACGCCGGGCTCGGTGCCGTCGCCGCCCGTCACGACGGCGAGCCCGGGACGGGCGTCTCGGCGGTGGGGTCGCGGTCCTCCGCGGCGCCGTCGCTGTCGGCGCCGGCGTTGTCGGCAATGGCGCTGTCGGCAATGGCGTCGTCGGCGCCGCCGTTGTCGGCTCTGGCGTCGTCGGCGCCGGCGTCGTCGGCACTGGCATCGCTCACGGGCGGGGCCGTGGCGGCGGCCTGCCC
>JBKPHT010000218.1:0-25242 GCA_046730015.1 Actinomycetota bacterium | reverse complement strand
TGGAGCATGCCGTAGCCGCCGGCGATCTCGAGGCCGAGGTCGCGGGACAGCCGGACCGAGTTGCTCATGGACAGCTTGGCGATGTTGGGCAAGCCGGGGATGTCCTTGCCAGCCTGCATGGCCGCCTTCAGCCGCAGGTTGTTGAACCGGGCGATCTCGCCGATGGTGTGGAGCTGCATCAGCTTCTGGCGGATCTGGGGCTCGGCCGCCTTGCCGTTGGCCTTCGCCAGCCCGGTGAGACCCTTGGCCGAGGCGCCGAACAGCGTGCTGCCACCGCCGCCCCGGCGGCCGCCGGTGGTGACGAAGTCGCCGGCCCGCCGGTCGAGGTCGCCGGCGACCGTGCCCGCGCTGGCCAGGGACGCGGCGCCCGAGCCGCCGCCGGCGCCGAGGCCCGACCGCTCGAACATGAGCGTCGTGTTGGCGACCCGCCAGCCGTTGTTGAGGCCGCCGATCATCGAGTCGTCGCGCACGCGGGCGTCGGTCAGGAACACCTCGTTGAACAGGGCCCGGCCGGTCATCTCCCGCAGCGGCACGACCTCGACGCCGGGCTGATGCATGTCGATGACGAAGTAGGTGATGCCGGCGTGCTTGGGCTGGTCGGGGTCGGTGCGGGTGATCAGCATGCCGAGGTCGGCGGCGTGCCCGCCCGAGGTCCAGACCTTCTGGCCGTTGACGATCCACTCGTCGCCGTCCTTGACGGCCCGGGAGTTGAGCCCGGCCAGGTCGGAGCCGGCGCCCGGCTCGCTGAACAGCTGGCACCAGGCCTTCTGGCCGGTGACGATGTCCCGGAGGTACCGCTCCTTCTGCTCGGCGTTGCCGTGGACGGCGATGGTGGGCCCGGCCAGCAGCAGCCCGAGCCCGCCGGGGGCAGGCAGGGCGCCGAAGGCGGTGATGGCGTTCTGTATCCGGACGCCGTCGGCCCTGCTCAGGCCCTTGCCGAAGTCGTCGACCGACCAGGTGGGCACGGCCCACCCCGACGCGCCGAGGCGCTGCCACCACTCGCCGACCGTCAGGTCCGGGTCCCAGTTGTCGGCCAGCCAGTCCTTGAGCTCGGCGACGACGTCGGTGTCGGTGTCGCTCGCGGTGCGATCGGCGGTGTCGGTCACTGGTGCTCCCTTCGGGCGCACCGGTGACCGACTCGCCACTTCGTGGCGAAGGTCGACTGTGTTTGCTGGACCTCGCTTCGCTCGGTCATCAGAACCCCTCGTGCGTGTGCGGTCGGCTGGGGAGCACCCGGCGACACCAGGCCAGCACGTCTTGACCCGCGGGTCAAGTTGGCGTCGGGGACCGCCTGGGGGCAGGAACGGGGACGTTCAGCGGCGCGCGTCGTACGGCCCGACCACCACCCGGACCGCCCGCTCCAGCTCCGCGATCACCCGGTCGAAGTCGATCCGGCCGTTGGCCCACGCCACCAGCGTCGAGTACCAGACGTGGCCGATGACGGCCAGGATGTCCGACCGGACGGCGGGGTCGAGGTCGCCGAGGATGCCGGCCGCCATCGTCTCGATCTGGCCCTGGACCTCCGCCGCGCTGGCCTGCACCCCGGCGTCGGCCGACGACAGCGCCCGCACCAGGGCGGCCGACAGCTTCGGCTGGCGGGCCATGGCCCGGCACCCCCGGACCAGCACGTCGGTGAGCTGGTCGGCGGCCGTGTCGCCCCGGGGCGGCGACTGGGCGACCCGGCCCTGGAGCTTGGCGGTCCACTCGGTCATCGCCGCCGCGAGCAGGTGATCCTTGGACGAGAAGTAGCGGTAGATCGTGGCCAGCGAGACGTTGGCGCAGGCCGACACGTCCCGCATCTGCACGGCCTCGTAGCCCCGCTCGGCCCCGAGCTCGAAGGCGGCGTCGATGATCCGGCGCCGCCGGTCGCGCTGCTCGGCGGTCAGGGCGGTCTGGTCGATGGGCGCGGCGGGCGCGGGCACGGCTGCGGGCACGGCGCGGCAGTCTAGAACCGGTTCTCGCTCGGAGCCTCCACCGGCGCGGACAGGGCTTGCGACCGACCGCGCCGCATGTCGGCCCGAACCGTTGCTCCGCCGTCCGGGCTTGTCGGGAGCTTACGCTGGCGGGGTGCGCAGTGCGGACACATCGCCCGAGGCCCATGGCGTCCAGCTTGCCGTCTACCGCTCGACGTCGCCCGAGCGCCGCGTCGCCATCGCGGCCGAGATGTCGGAGGAGGTCCTCGCCGTCGCCGCAGACGGGATCCGGGCCCGCCACCCCGACTACGACGACCAGCACGTGACCTGGGCGCTCCACCGGCTCCGCCACGGGGACGAGACGTTCCGCCAGGCCTGGCCCGGCGCCCCGCTGGTCGCCCCGTGAGCGCGGGCGACCTCCTGAGGGAGGTCGTGCACGCGCTCGACGACGCCGGTATTCCGCACATGCTGGTCGGCTCGTTCGCGAGCACCGCGCATGGCGCCCCGAGGGCGACCCAGGACATCGACATCGTCATCGACCCGGCACCTGACGCGCTCGACCGATTCGTCACCGCCTTTGGCCCCGACATCTATATCGATCCGTCGGCGCGTGCGGCCCTTGCGGGCCGCGACCAGTTCAACCTCATCGACACGACGACCGGATGGAAGGTCGACATCATCATCCGGAAGGACCGGCCGTTCAGTCGGGAGGAGTTCTCGCGCCGCACCCCCGTCATGGCGCTGGGCATCGATGTCTATGTCGCAACGGCGGAGGACACGGTGCTCGCCAAGCTGGAATGGGCTGCCATGGGCGGCTCGGACCGCCAGGTCAGGGACGCCGCGACTGTGCTCGCCGTCCGAGGGGAGGACCTGGACCAGGACTACCTCGAAGGCTGGGCGGCGGAGCTCGGTGTCAGCGACCTCCTGGCGAAGGCGCGGACTGCCGACGGCTGACCCTCACCCCCGGGCGACGCAGAACTCGTTGCCCTCGGGGTCCTGGAGGACTGCCCAGGTGTGGCCCCACTCGGACTTGTCGGCGACGTGGATAGCGCCCAGACCGACCAGACGGGCGACCTCGGCGTCGAGGTCGCCAGCGACGAGGTCGACGTGGCACCGGTTCTTCGCGGTCTTCGGCTCCGGGACCTTGAGGAACAGCCAGCCGGGCGACCCGGCGGACGGGACGAGGGCGGCGAAGTAGTCGCCGGGCGGCGGCTCGTCCGCCAGCGGGCGGTCGAGGACCTGCGACCAGAAGCCCGCCACCGCCGGCACGTCGTCGCAGTCGAAGGTGATGCAGGCCAGGGTGATGCTCACTGGTGCACCCTTCGGGATGCACGCAGTGAGCGATCGGCCCTTCGGGCCGAGCAACGCACTGTGCTCATGATTCGCTCGCTCCGCTCGCTCATGCCGGTGCCTCCTCGAGGACGGGCCAGTGGATCTCGGTGCGGAAGCGGGCCGGGTCGTCGGTGTCGCCGTAGCTGACGACGTAGACCTCCCGCACCGGGCCGGGCGCGGGGCGGGCGTTGTGGGCGACCCAGGCGCCGAGTCGGCGGTACGCGTCGGCCAGGGTCTCGTACGGCCCGGCGTGACCCAGGACCGCCACCCGGGCGGCCGGCACCTCGCCGAGCACGACCGGGCCCCGGTCGGCGGGTAGCGGCCCGGGGGTGCCGACGGGGAGGTAGGCCTCGACCGGTTGGGCCGCGTCGTCGGGGATCTCCGGCGGGTAGAGGGCGCCGGCGGGGCCGGACGGGGCCAGGCCAGCCCGCTCGGCGACCTCGCCGAGGGCGGCGTACGCGCCGCCGAGGAACGCGGCGAACCCCGACTCCGGGATCGATCCCCGGACGGCCAGGGTGTGGGTGCCGGGCTCGTCGCGGACGTGGACGGGGGTGTGCTCGGCCGGCCGGTCGAGCCCGTCCTGCAGCTCGCCGACGATGCGGGTGACGTCGTCCAGCCGGGCCTGCATGGCCGCCGCGTGGTCGGCCAGCACCCGGCGGGTGACCTCGGGGTCGCGGGCCGCCACGACCTCCCGGACCCGGTCGAGGGGCAGATCGAGGTCCCGCAGCCGGCGGATCACGGCGGCGTCGGTGAGCTGGCCGGCGTGGTAGCTCCGATAGCCGGTGGCCGGGTCGACCCGGGCGGGCACGAGGATGCCCGCCTCGTGGTAGGCCCGCAGGGCCTTGACCGACAGCAGGCTGGCCCGGGAGAACAGGCCGATCGCCATCAACCCCTCGTTCACGCCCGCCACCCTCGTCCCTCCCCCGGGGGGAGAGTCAACCGCCGGTCAGGCGGTCGCCAGCCGGACCGGCAGGTGCTTGATGCCGCCGATGAAGTTGGACCGCAACCGGTCGGGCTCGCCCAGCGCCTCGAGCCGGGGCACGCGGGCGGCCAGCTCCTCGAACAGCAGCCGGATCTCCAGCCGGGCGAGCTGGGCGCCCAGGCAGAAGTGGGGCCCGCCGCCGCCGAACGCGATGTGAGGGTTGGGGTCGCGGGTGATGTCGAACCGGAAGGGCTCGTCGAACACCGACTCGTCCCGGTTGGCCGAGATGTACCAGAGGCTGATCTTTTCGCCGGCCTTGATCTCCTGCCCGCCGAGGGTGACGTCGCGCCGGGCGTTGCGCCGGAAGTACATGACCGGCGACGCCCACCGGAGGATCTCCTCGACCGCGCCGTCGATCCGGGCCGCCGGGTCCTCCACCAGCAGGGCCCACTGGTCGGGGTGCTCCAGGAAGGCGTTCAGGCCGTGGGCGATGGCGTTGCGGGTCGTCTCGTTGCCGGCCACCGACAGCAGCATGAAAAACAGGTTGAAGTCCATCTCCGACAGCGTGTCGCCGTCGACCTCGGCGTTGAGGAGGGTGGTGACGATGTCCTCCTGCGGCGCGGTCCGGCGCTGCTCGGCCAGCTGCTGGGCGTACATGAACATCTCGACCTGGGCTTCCGTGACGTGCTCGTCGCTTACCCGGTACTCGGGGTCCTCCGAGCCGACCATCCGGTTCGACCAGTCGAACAGCTTGTGGCGGTCCTCCAGGGGGACGCCGAGCAGCTCGGCGATGACCTCCAGCGGCAGCTCGGCGGCCACGTCGACGACGAAGTCGCAGTCGCCCTTGGCCAGCGCGGCGTCCAGGATCCCGACGGTCAGCTCGCGGACGTGGGGCTCCAGGGCGGCGATCATCCGGGGCGTGAACCCCCGGTTCACCAGCTTCCGGTAGCGCGTGTGGCCCGGCGGGTCCATGAACAGCATCATGTTGCCGGCCATCTCGGTGCCCGGGATGGGGGCGGTCGGGCCCTCGAGCATCACGACACCTCCCAGCTCCTGGGAGGACGAGAACGACGCCGCATCCCGGTTGGCGGTCACGATGTCGTCGTAGCGGGTGATGACCCAGAAGCCGTCGCCGCCGGGCTCGTCGTGGTGGAACACCGGGGCGTTGGCCCGCAACCAGGTGAACCACTCGTGGGGGATGCCCTCCGTGAACCGGTCACGGTCGAGCAGGTCGATCTGGGCCACGTCCACGGTGTGTCTCCTGTCGCTCGGTGCTTCCCTACGTTGGCCGCTGGCGGCCGGGCCCGCCATCAGTGCCCGGTGAACTGGGGCGCCCGCTTCTCGACGAAGGCGCGGGGCCCCTCCCGGGCGTCGTCGCTGGCGTAGACGGCCATGCCGATCTCGGAGTCGAGCCGCATGGCCTCGGCCTCGGGGACGCCCTCGGTGGCCCGGAGGGCCCGGAGGACGGCCTGGACCGCGACCGGCCCGTTGGCGGCGATGGTGGCGGCCACCTCCCGGGCCCGGTCGAGAGCGGTGCCGTCGCGCACGACCTCGCCGATCAGCCCGACCTCGCGGGCCTCGCCCGCGGTGAGGTGGCGGCCGGTGAGCAGCAGGTCGGCGGCGACGGCGTAGGGGACCTGGCGGCGGAGCCGGACCACCGACCCGCCCAGCGGGTAGAGCCCCCAGCGAACCTCGGAGATGCCGAACCGGGCGTTCTCGCCGGCGATCCGGACGTCGGTGGCCTGCAGGATCTCGGTGCCGCCGGCGATGGCCGGGCCCTCGACCGCGGCGACGAGCGGCTTGTCGAGCAGGAACCCCTTGAGCAGGGGCTTGATGACCCCGCGGGCGATGTCGGCGACCGTGGCCCCGGACCCGTCGCCGCCATCCGACGCGTCCGCGTCGCCGGTCCCGTGGGCGGCGAAGGCGTCGCCGGGCGCGGTCTCGGTCATGCCCTGGAGGTCGGCACCGGCGCAGAAGCAGCCGCCGGCGCCGGTGAGGATCACGACCCGGACGTCGGGGTCGGCGTTGGCCTCGTCCCAGGCGGCCGCCATGCCGGCCATCATCTCGGGCGACAACGCGTTCCGGCGCTCCGGCCGGTTCATCGTCACGACCATCGTATGGCCGTCACGCTCGACGAGCAGGTGCCCGTCCCCTTCCCCCGACGTCATCGCGGAAGTAGAACACATTCTCGTTTGGGTTCAAAGGCCGACGAACGGGATGTCGAGGCAATCAGGGCCGATCCATCGTTCCCGAGGCGATAGGTGTCGGGGGCCGGCCACCATCGCCTCGAGAACCGCCGGGTGACAGCTATCGCCTCGGGATCCGGCGACGGGCAGGATGGAGGCATGGCCGGGTGGACGTGCCCCGACTGCCAGCGACGGTTCCTGCGTGCCGGCCAGGGCCACGAGTGCGCGCCGGCCATGAGCCTGGAGGACTACCTGGCCACCGCGCCGCCCCACGAGCCGCCCGTGGTGGCGGCCGTGCTCGACCATCTGCACGACCTGGGGCCCCTACACGTCGAGCCGGTGTCGGTGGGCGTGTTCCTCAAGCGGGCCCAGTGCTTTGCCCAGCTGCGGCCGATGGTCCGGTGGGAGGCGCTGTCCCTCAAGATGCCCCGGCCGCTCGACAGCGTCCGCATCGCCCGGCGGCCGTACGGGCCCTGGCACGTCGTCAACCTGCGGACCGGCGCCGAGGTCGACGACGAGATCCGCGGCTGGCTGACCGAGGCCTACCTGGCCGCGCCCGACTGATCGTCGGGATCCGACCGATCATTGGGATCCGCCGGCGCCTCGGCCGGCTCGGACTCCGGCTCCGGCTCGGGCTTGCGGCGGAACAGGCCCCCGATGCCCCGCATGATCCGGGCCACCGGTTCCGGGAAGATGCCGGGCTCGCCCTCGACGACGTGTCGTAGCACGGCCCGATCATCCCACGCCCGGCCGGCCGCCGTGGTTGACTCCGCGCCATGACCGGCCGCAGCCCCCGCATCGTGCACGTCGACGACCAGCCGTGGCACGAGGTCCGCCGCCAGCAGCACGGGCCCGACCCGGCGGCCAGCGCCTCGGTGCGCGAGCGGTGGCTCGACGCGGAGGGCGGGTTCCTGTCGCTCTACGCCCGGTGGGACCCGGGGATGATGGTCCAGCCCCACGGCCACAACAGCGACCACGTCGTGTTCGTGCTGGAGGGGTCGATGACGTGCGGAGACGTGGAGTGCCCGCCGGGCACGCACATCGCCCTCGACCGGGGCGACGACTTCGGCCCGTTCGTGGCCGGGCGCGACGGCGTCGTGCTGTTCGAGGTGATGATGGGCGACCCGCGGTCGTTCCCGGCCCGCCAGGACGAGTGGCGCACCCTGCTGGCCGAGCGGGACGTCACCCTGCTCCCCAACCCGCCGATCGAGCTGCCGGGCGGCCTGGCCGACACCCGCAACTGACCGTCAGAGCACCCCGTCGAGCTCGGCCAGCAGGTGGCCTCGCCCCCGGGCGCCGACCATCCGGTGCACGGGCTCGCCGTCTCGGAACACAAGGAGCGTCGGCATGCTCATCACCCCGTAGCGCCGGGTCACGTCGGGATTGGCGTCGACGTCGAGCCGGACCACCCGCAGGCTGTCCCGCCGCTCGGCGGCGATGTCGGCCAGGATCGGCTCGATCATCGTGCACGGGGCGCACCAGGTGGCCCAGAAGTCGACGAGCACGGGCACGTCGGCGCCGGCGATCGTCTCGTCGAAGGTGGCGTCGGTGACGTCGGGGAGGGTGGAGGTGGTCACGGGGCCGTGCCTTTCGCCGGGGGAGCGGTGGTCGGGGGCTCGAGGGTCACGCAGCCGGACTCGCCGGCCTCGCAGGCCCGGAGGAGGTGGGCCAGCCGGCAGCGCTGCTCGCCCAGCCGGGCGAGCCGGTCGTCGATCTCGGCCAGCCGCCGGCGGGCGGCCGCCAGGACGTCCCCGGCGTCGCCACCGCCGGCGAGGAGGTCACCGATCTCGGCCAGCGTGAAGCCGAGGTCCTTGGCCCGGAGGATCAGCGCGACCCGGTCGGCGTCGGCGGCGGAGTACTGGCGGTAGCCGGCGGGGGTGCGGGGCGGCTCCGCCAGCAGGCCGCGGCGCTCGTAGAAGCGGATCGTCTCCGGGTTCACGCCTGCCCCGCGGGCCAGGGCCCCGAGGGTGAGGGCGTCCATGCGGTCACGCTACGGCCCGTACCCGGGTCCGGGGTCAAGCCCCAGCGGACGCCGAGCCTGACGCGAGAACGCGTTCTCTCTACACTGGGGTCATGAGTGCCACCACCGAGCCCGACGCCACCGCCGAGCACTACACGATCATCTCGGCGGACTGTCACGCCGGGGGCAGCCACAAGCAGTACCGCGAGTACCTCGACCCCCGGTTCCTCGACGACTTCGACGCCTGGCGCGGGAAGTACAGGAACCCCTTCCGCGACCTCGGCGACACCCGGCGCTACCGCAACTGGGACAACGAGATGCGGAACGGCCAGCAAGAGGCCGACGGGGTGGTGGCCGAGGTCGTGTTCCCGAACACCGTGCCGCCGTTCTTCCCCAGCTTCGTGCTGTTCGCCCAGCCGCCCAAGCCCGAGGACTACGAGCACCGCCTGGCCGGCATCCGCGCCCACAACCGCTGGCTGGTCGACTGGTGCAACGAGTTCCCCGAGCGGCGGGCCGGCATCGGCCAGATCTTCCTCAACGACATCGACGACGCAATCGAGGACGCCCGCTTCATCAAGGAGCATGGGCTCCGGGGCGGCATCCTCCTCCCCAACATCGCCCCCGACGTCCACTGGGTGAAGCCGCTCTACGACCCGGCGTACGACCGCCTGTGGGCCGAGATCGAGGAGCTGGAGCTCCCCGTCAACGTCCACGGCGGCACCGGCGTCCCCGACTACGGGCCCTACCCGGTGTCGATGCTGCTCTACATCAACGAGGCGTCGTTCTACTCCCAGCGGCCGCTCGTCCAGTTCATCCTGTCGGGCATCTTCGAGCGGTTCCCCCGGCTGCGCTTCGTGATCACCGAAAGCGGCTGTGCATGGGTGCCGCCCCTGCTGGCCCGGCTGGACAAGGTGCTGGCCCGCATCCGCGACACCGGCGCCACCGGCGAGATCCGCTACGGCGAAGAGCACGTCCTGCAGCGGTCGGCGACCGAGTACTTCCGGCAGAGCGTGTGGATGGGCGTCAGCCAGCCCGGGCCCGACGACGCCGCCGCCCGCCACGTGATCGGTCTCGACAAGTTCATGTGGGGCAGCGACTACCCCCACGACGAGGGCACCGCCCCGTTCACCCGCGAGCACCTGCGGGCCCTGTTCCACGACACCGACCCGGCCGAGCTCCGGCGCCTGCTCGCCGGCAACGCCGCCGAGCTCTACGGCTTCGACCTCGACGCCCTCGCCCCGCTGGCCCGGAAGTTCGGGCCGACGGTGGGCGAGATCCGAGAGCCGCTCACCGAGCTGCCCCCCGAGCCCAACGAGGCGCTGCTCAACTCGGTCGGGGACTGGCTGTGAGCGAGCGCTACGGGTCCCCCTCCGCCAACGGCGGCGGCCGCCGCAACCCCACCACCAACGCCGCCGGCGAGCCGCTGGTGCTGGTCGACGACCCGGCCCCGGGCGTGCGCCGCCTCAGCCTGAACCGGCCCGAGAAGCGCAACGCCCTCAACAACCCGCTGCGCGGCGCCCTGTTCGCCGCGCTCCACGAGGCCGACGGCGACGACGCCGTCCGGGTCACGATCGTGCGGGGCGCCGGCACGTGCTTCTCCGCCGGCTACGACCTCGGCGGCGGCAACGAGGGCACCGAGCTGCCGTTCTTCACGTCCGCCGGCGAGGGCCAGTGGCCCCGCCATGTCACGGAGGGCTGGATGTCGATCTGGGACCTGGCCAAGCCGGTCATCGCCCAGGTCCACGGCTACTGCCTGGCCGGCGGCTCGGAGCTGGCCACCGGCTGCGACCTCGTCTACGCCGCCACCGACGCCAAGATCGGCTACCCCGCCGTCCGGTTCGGGACGCCCGACATGCAGTTCCACGCCTGGTTCATGGGCATGCGGGCCGCGATGGAGATGATGCTCACCGGCGACTCGATCTCCGGCGCCGAAGCCGCGCGGCTGGGCTGGGCCAACGCCGCCTTCCCGGCCGACGAGCTGGACGACCGCGTCCTGGCCGTGGCCGAGCGGGTTGCCAAGCTGCCGCCCGACATCGTCCAGCTCAACAAGCGGACCGTGCACCGGGCGATGGACGTGATGGGCCTGCGGGCCGCGATCCGGTCGGGCACCGAGCTGTGCTCGCTGGCCATCCACCAGCCGAGCTTCAAGGCCTTCATCGCCGAGGCGCAGGACAAGGGCCTGGTCGCCGCGCTCACCGAGCGGGACGAGCCGTTCGGCGACTACCGGACCGCCGAGCCGCACCCCGAGGGTTAGCGTCCCGGCCGGATGCCCCGGCTGCTGATCGTCCACCACACGCCGTCGCCGGCGCTCCACACGCTGTTCGAGGCCGTCCGGGCCGGGGCCACCGATCCCCAGATCACCGGGGTCGAGGTGGTCGCCCGGCCCGCCCTGGTCGCCTCGCCGGTCGACGTGCTGGAGGCGGACGGCTACCTGCTCGGCGCTCCGGCCAACCTCGGCTACATGGCCGGCGCCCTCAAGCACTTCTTCGACTCGATCTACTACCCGTGCCTGGAGGCCACCGCCGGCCGCCCGTACGGCGTCTACGTCCACGGCAACGACGACACCACCGGTGCGCTGCGCGGCATCGAGAAGATCGTGACCGGGCTCCGTTGGACGGCGGCCCAGGCGCCGGTGTCGGTCATCGGCCCGCCGGGGGCCGCCGACCGGGACGCCTGCTGGGAGCTGGGCGCGGCCGTGGCCGCCGGGCTCATGCCCGACGACCCGGCCGGCGCCGGATGACCAGGGTGGCGCAGTCGACCCTGGGCGCCGGGGCGAACGCCCGCCGGGGGATGGTCCGGCCGACCCCGACCACGTGATCCCGGCCCCAGCGGCCGGCGCCGGGGGCGCGCCCGTCGGCCCATCGCCGCGCGGCCGACCGCTGGAGCACCAGGTCGGCGGCCACC
The DNA here is from genome assembly GCA_046730015.1 of Actinomycetota bacterium. Taxonomy (GTDB): domain Bacteria; phylum Actinomycetota; class Acidimicrobiia; order Acidimicrobiales; family VFJN01; genus ZC4RG19. The sequence goes on along the minus strand of JBKPHT010000218.1, from coordinate 14,025 downwards.
ATGTGCGAGCCGGGCGCGAGCAGGCGGCGGAGCAGCGGGCTGGTGGCCGCGAACGGCGGGCTGGCGACGACCCGGAACCGCCGCCGGGGCAGGCGGAGGCTGGCCGCGTCGGCCTTCACCACCGTGACCGGGTCGCCGGCGAACCGCTCGCGCAGCACCGCGAGCCGCTGGGGGTGCAACTCGACGGCGATAACCCGGGCACCGGCCGCAACCAGCGGCGCGGTGACCGCGCCGGTGCCCGCGCCCACGTCGACGACGAGGTCGCCGGGCTGGATCGCGGCGTCAGCGACGATCTGTTCGGCCCACCGCGGCGCCAGCCGGTGCCACCCCCACACGAGGGGACCGGAGGCGGGCACGGAGCACCGTCACGAAGATCGACATGGCCTCACCGTAGGTCCGGTCGCCCGCGGCGCCCATTGGATTTCCGATGGCCTCAGCGGAACGCGTCGATGACCGGGGCGAAGGCGGCCACCGGCTCGGGGCCGGCCAGTGCCGGGAAGTTGACGATCTCGGCCTGCACCCCCGCCTCGGCCAGCAGCCGGTAGCGGCCGACGTGGTCGTCGACGGTCGAGGCGTCCGCGGTCGACAGATGGGTGACCGTGACCTCGGCCGGGTCGCGCCCCTCGGCCGCGCAGTGGCCGTGCAGCACCTCGACCTTGCGCCGCACCGTGGCCGCGTCGCCGAACAGGTTGCAGGCGTCCGCGTGGCGGGCCACCAGCCGCAGCGTCACCTGCTCGCCCGACCCGCCGACCAGGATCGGCACGTGTTCCTGCAGCGGCCGGGGGTAGCACACCGCCTCGGGCACCTCGATGGTCCGCCCCGAGTACGCCGGAGCACCCTTGCCCCACATGAGCGGCAGCAGCTCCAGCGCGTCCTCCAGGGCGGCGAACCGCTCGGCCCGCGGCGGGAACCGCCAGCCGTAGGCCCGGTGCTCCCGCTCGAACCACGCCGCCCCCAGCCCGCACACGGCCCGCCCGCCCGACAGCACGTCGAGAGTCGCGACGATCTTCGCCAGGTGAGCGATGTTGCGGTAGGTGATGCCCGTCACCAGGGTGCCGAGCCGCACCCGCTCGGTCCGCCCGGCCAGGAACGCGAGGGTGGTCCAGCTCTCCAGCATGTCCTCCCAGTGGGGGCCGACCGGGGGGATCTGGAGGAAGTGGTCCATCACCCACAGGCCGGAGAACCCGGCGTCCTCGGCCACGGCCGCGATGTCGGTGAGCCGGGCCCGGGTCTCGGCCGGCCCGCCGGGGAAGGCGAAGCGGGGGATCTGCAGGTCGAACTCGAGGGACATCGGGCGCTCCTCCTGGCGGGCGGCGGCCGCCGGGGCGGCGACGAGGTCGGGGGCGACGATGGCGACCGGGCCGGCGGGGTGGACGGCGGTGAACCCGTCCTCCCCCAGGCCGTCCCGCTGGGCCGGCCACGCCGCGAGCATCGAGGTCAGGACCTTGGCCGGCACCGGGCGCTCCCGGCCCCGGTTGCGGGCCCGGCAGGTCGCCGGGTCGACGTCGAACACCACCGCCACGGCCGGCGCGCCCGCCGCCTCGGCGGCCGCGACCCAGCGTCGGCGGCGCTTGGCGTCGGTGCCGAGCGAGTCGACCACCGTGATGAGCCCCCGCCGCAGCCGCCGGTCGACCACCACGTCGAGCAGGTCGAAGGCGTCCTTCGACGCCCGCTGGTCGTGGGGCCCGGTGCCCACCACGGCCCGCAGGTCGTCCGACGACACCACCTGCCCGGGCGGGAACTGCTCCGCCGCCCACGTCGACTTCCCCGACGCGGGCGGGCCCACCAGCACCACGAGCGAGCCCTCGGCGAGGCGGACGGGGCGGTCGGGGCGGTCGGTCACCGCCGCCAGCTTGCCCGGTCAGCCGAGCCGGTAGGCGACGAGGTCGCCCGCCTCGGTCCCGACGTAGAGCTGGCCGATGGACACGGCGGGGGCACCGGTGATGCCGCTGCCGGCCTCGGCCGACCACAGGGGGGCACAGGAAGGCGCCCCGCAGCCGGCCGCCGGGAACCCGTCGACCGATCCGTCCGCGGAGCCGGTGTAGACGACCCCACCGGCGACAGCCGGCTGCACCCGGATCGCGCTGCCGGTCGACGCCTCCCACAGCGGCGCGCAGGTGGCCGCGCCGCACCCGCCGGCCGCCAGTGCGGCGACGCGGCCGTCCGCGGTGGGCACGTACAGGGTCCCCTCGGCCAGGGCGGGCGCCGCACCGACCCGGGCCCCGAGGGCGGCGGTCCACTCGACCGCCCCGGAGGCGGCGTCGACTGCGTAGAGCGTGCCGGCCTCGGTGCCGACGTAGACCGTGCCCTGGTCCGGGGCGATCACCGGCAGGGTGCTGGGCGGCGTGTCGAGCGGCGCCACCCACCCCGGGCAGGTCACGACGGCGGGCGCCACCCCGCAGTCGCTCGGCGTGGCGTCGAGCGGGTAGGCCCGCAGCGCGAATCCGAGCGCCGCGTCGCCGGGCTGGGTCGCCAGGGTGCCGCCGCCGGCGTGGAACAGCGATTCGGCGCCGAGGGTCGGCAGCTGCGACACCCACACGTCGCTGACCCGCGCCGCGAGGCGGATGGTCCGCCGCTGGGCGGGGTCGTCGAGCGACCCGACCGTGGCGAAGCCGTTGACCTGGTCCCGGCCGACGTTGAGGGGGATCCCGGGCGGCGGCCCGACGATGATCTGCTCGATGAGTGGGGTAGTGGCGACGGCCGTCCTTCCTCGAACGCCGGCGGTGATGACGCCCGGCGCCGACGAGGCGAACTGCTGGCCGGTGTCGGCGTCGATCTCGGCGGTGACGTAGACGGGGAACGGGAAGGACGGCGCGAAGATGTCGGGGTCCCAGATGTACACCCCGGCGAGGATGTGGTCTCCGACGACGAACGGTGGGCTGTGCTGCTGCACGACCTCCACGGGGGCGAGGGGCACGCAGTACCCACTGGACAGGGTGGTCGCCCACCGCTGGGCACCCGTCACGGCATCGACGGTGAGGACCGTGCACTCGCCGGTCATCGCGTGGACACCGGCGTCCGACACCACCGGGTCGGTCACCGCCGGGCTCTCCAACGAGCTCGGGTCGGGCCCCCGGGCCCGCCACGCCTCGACCAGGCCGCCGACCGTCGCGGGCGTGATGCCGGCCTCGACCGAGTTGTAGGCGGTCCGGTCGAAGTTCTGCCCCGGCACGCACCAGCATCCGGCCAGGGCCAGCACCCCCACGGTGACGGCCCCGGCCCGCATCACCTTGCCCACGTTGCCCTCCTGGGTCGACCCCTCGGGCGGCGTCGCCTCAGCCCGGGGCGAACGCGGCGAGCGTAGCGCCGACATCACCCAGTGGATAGAGGATCGGCGAGGTGCAGCCGGCCGCCACGTACTCGGCGACCGTGGCCCGGCATTCGTCGGCCGTGCCGGCTGCGCACAGCGTCTGGACGATCGTGTCGGGCACCAGCTTGCTGGCCGCCTCCACCTCGTCGTGGGTGGCCGGCCAGGTGAGCACGTCGGCGATGTCGTCGAGCAGCTCGGGCGGTACCCCGGACGCCGCCATGATGTGGGGCTGCTGGCCGAGGTATTGGGTCACCAGCAGGCGGGCGGCGTCGAGGGCGGCCGCGCGGTCGGCGTCGAGCGAGCAGACGACCAGCTGGGGGCGGTCGATCGCGTCGACGGTCCGGCCGGCGCGGGCGGCGCCCTCGGCCAGCGCTGCCATCGCCCGCTCGTTGTAGGCCGGCGACACCAGGTAGTTGAGCACCGCCCCGTCGGCGATCTCGCCGGCCAGCGCCATCATCTTCATGCCGGTGGCGCCGATGTAGAGCGGCACCTGCTTGGCCCGCCGCTCCTGGTGGACGTAGTCGAGCTCGACCCCGTCGAGGTGGACGAACTCGCCGTCGTAGGTCACCGGCCCGTCGCAGGCCAGCAGCGCCCGCAGGGCCTCGACCACCTCGCGCATGGCCAGCAGCGGCCGGTCGCGGGAGATGCCGACCCGTGCGGCCAGCGGGTCCCACCAGGCGCCGAGCCCGGCCAGCACCCGGCCGGGGGCGAGGTCGTCGAGGGTCGAGAACAGCGAGGCCAGCCGGGCGGGGTTGCGGGTCCAGATGTCGATGACCCCCGACCCGACGCGGATCCGCCCGGTCGTCGCCGCGAACGCGGCCATCGGGACGGTCGCCTCCCGAACCAGCCGGCTGTCGGCCTGCCACACCGCGGAGAACCCGAGGCGCTCGGCCTCGGCGACGAACTCCATGGCCTCCCGGATGGGGTGGGCGTCCTGGACGTACAGCGCCATCGGCACGCCGGCCAGGACGCCGTCGACGTCTACAACTTCGACCACAGCCGCTGTGCCTCCTCCCAGGCCCGGGCCCGGATCCGCTCCCCGTCCACCCGCGTGCAGCGGCCGCCGTCGACCACCACCTCGCCGTCGACCACCACCCGCTCGGCCCGGGTTCCGGGCGTGAACGCCAGGTACCAGGGGTCGGCCCGGTCGGCCGACCAGGTGACCTCGTCGCCCGCCACGTCCGGGACCAGGTCGGCGCCGGCCGCCAGCCACCCCCAGGCGTCCTCGGGCGTGGCGGTGACGTCGTCGGCACGCTGGGCCGCGTAGGCGAGCGCGAACTCGTCGACCATCGACGACCCGATGCCGTCGCTGCCCAGCACCACCCGGTTCCCGGCGGCTGCCCAGCGGGCCGGGCGGGCGTAGCCGACGCCGTTGTTCATGTTCGATCGGGGGTTGTGGGCCACCGTCCCGGCCAGCGGCGGGCCGGCGTGGACGCAGTGGGCGAGCAGCCAGTCGTCGGTGGCGTGGGGACGGAGGCGGTCGGCCGCGCCGGCGTCGGTGGCGTCCTCGCCGACGTGGACGTGGACCCCGACGCCGAGGTCGCGGGCCAGGCCGGCGATTGCGTCGAGCGTGTCGTCCGACAGGGTGAGGCACGCGTGGGCGCCGACCATCCCCAGGCCGCCGGCCCTGAGGAACCGCTCGTTCTCGGCCAGCCCGGCCTTCGCCCCCGCCGGGCCGTGGCGGTCGGTCACCTCGTAGGCGCACACGACCCGGACCCCGACCTCTGCGCAGGCCTCGGCCACGGCATCGAGGCTGCCGTCGATGGCGGCCGGCGACGCGTGGTGGTCGACGATCGCGGTGGTCCCCGACTCCAGCGCCTCGACCGCCCCCAGCAGCGCCGACCACCGGACCAGGTCGAGGTCGAGGGCCAGGTCGAGCCGCCACCAGATCTGCTCGAGGATCGAGGTGAAGTCGGTGGGGGTGGCCGGCGGCGGGGGCATCCCCCGGGCCAGCGCCGAGTAGAGGTGGTGGTGGGCGCAGACCAGCCCTTGGGTGGATGCAGTCACGTCCGGCGCATGGGGAGGGTGGCTCGCCAGGCGCCGTCGAGGTCGCGGAGCGCGCCGGCCACCGCACCGGCGGTCGGGACCAGCCCGATCTCGCCGACGCCCTTCACCCCGTACGGCGCCCGGGGCTGGGGTCGTTCGACCAGGATCACGTCGATCGGCGGCACGTCCTTGGCCCGGAGGATGCCCAGCTGGCGGAGCGTCAACGCAGTGGGCCGGGCCTGATCGTCGGTGGGGAAGTCCTCGGTCAGCGCGTAGCCCAGCCCCATGTGCACGGACCCGACCACCTGGCCCTCGCACAGCAGCGGGTTCACGGCCCGGCCCACGTCGTGGGCGGCGACCACCCGCTCCACCTCACCGCTCTCCCGGTCGACGACCACGAGCTGGGCCGCGTACCCGAACGTGGAATGGATGGTGGGCCGCTCGACCGTGCCCAGCGCCTGGGTCCAGTCGACGCGGTACTCGCCCTCGTAGTCGACGCCCGGCCGGCAGCCGTCGTCGCAGGCGGCCTTGCACGCGGAGGCCACCGCCCCGGCGCCCATCAGCGTGCCCCGGCTGCCGGTGGTCTGGCCGGCGCCCAGCTCGCGGGAGGTGTCGACCACCACCCGGACGCGCCCGGGGTCGACCCCCAGCTCCTGAACCGCCACCTGGAGGGCGACGGTGTGGACACCCTGGCCCATCTCGGTCCAGCAGTGGCGGACCTCGACGCCCCCGTCCTCGTCGAACCGGACGACCGCTTTGGCCACCTCCTTGAACCCGTTGCCGAGCCCGGAGTTCTTCAGGCCGAGCCCGACGCCGACCGCCTTGCCGGCCGCCACCGCCTCGTCCCAGTCGGGCTTCACCGCGTCGAGGCAGTCGCGGGCGCCGAGGCAGCCGTCGTCCATCACCTGGCCCGGCCCCCAGACGGCGCCGGGGACCACGACGTTGCGGGCCCGGATCTCCCAGCGGTCGACCCCGGCGGCGTCGGCCAGCCGGTCGAGCAGGCCCTCGGTGGCGAACTGGGCCTGGTTGGCGCCGAAGCCCCGGAACGCGCCACACACCGGGTTGTTGGTCCGCACGGCGACGGCCTCGACGTCGACCACCGGCCACGTGTAGGGGCCGCTGGCGTGACCGGCCGCCCGCTCCAGCACCTTCATCCCCACCGAGGCGTAGGGGCCGGAGTCGCCCACGATCCGGGCCCTCAGCCCGGTCAGCCGGCCCTCCGGGTCGCAGCCGGCCCACGCCTCGAACCGGACGGGGTGGCGCTTGGGGTGGACGTGGAGCGACTCCTCCCGGCTGAACGTGCACTTCACCGGCCGCCCGAGCAGCCAGGCGGCGAGCGCGGTCTGGGCCTGGTTGGCGCAGTCCTCCTTGCCCCCGAACGCGCCGCCGTTGGCGACCAGGTGGACGAGGACCCGGTCCTCGGGCAGGCCGAGGACGTCGGCGATCTGGCGGCGGTCGTCCCACACCCCCTGGCCGCCGGAGAACACCTCCAGCGTGCCGTCGTCCCGCGGGACGGCCAGGGTCGACTCGGGCTCGAGGAAGGCGTGCTCGATCCGCTGGGTCTGGAACACCTCGTGGACGACGTGGGCGCTGCCGGCCAGGGCATCGTCGACGTCGGCGGCGCCGGGCAGGTCGCAGCGGGCGTAGGCGGTGCGGGACAGGACGTTGGGCTCCGCGGGGTCGCCGACCTCCCACACCGCGGGCTCGGTGCTGCCGAGGGCGGCCAGCGCGTCGGCGAACGGCGGCAGCGGCCGGTAGGCGACCTCAACCAGCCCGGCCGCCCGCCGGGCCGTCGCCCGGTCGCCCGCCACCACCAGGGCCAGCAGGTCGCCCGTGTAGGAGGTCCGCCCGCCGACCGGCACGAACACCGGCCAGTCGCGATGGATCAGCCCGATCCGCAGGTCGCCCGGCACGTCGGCGGCGGTCAGCACCCGCTCGACCCCGGGGACGGCTTCGGCCGCGGCGGTGTCGATCGCGACGACGTCGGCCCGGGCGTGGGCGGACAGCACCGGGGCGGCGTGGAGCATCCCCGGCACCCGCAGGTCGTCGATGTAGGGCTTGTCGCCGAGGGCCAATTCGCCGGCCTGGTACCGGGCGTTGCGGCTGCCGACGCCCCACGTCGGGTCGTCACCGTCGCCGTTCCCGTTCTTCCCGTCGTTCCCGGTCCGGGCCGACGGCCACGGCACCGCGACCTCCGCCCCCGAGGCGAGCATCTCGACCGCGTCGAGGATCGGGTGGTAGCCGGTGCAGCGGCACAGGTGGCCGCCCAGGTGGCGGGCCGCCTTGTCCCGGGTCAGGGCGGGGCCGTCCTTGTCGACCAGGTACTTGGTCCGCATGACGATGCCGGGAGTGCAGAAGCCGCACTGCAGCGCTCCGGTCGAGGCGAAGGCGGCGGCGTAGCGCTCACGCTCGGCGGGGTCGACGCCCTCGAGGGTGGTGACCGCCCGGCCGGCCACCCGGTCGAGGGCCAGCGAGCAGCTCACGGTCGGCTTGCCGTCGACCAGCACCGTGCAGCAGCCGCACTGCCCCGTGGGGGAGCAGCCGTCCTTGGGGCTGGTGACGTCGAGCTCCTCCCGCAGCGCCGCCAGCAGGTGCGGGTGGTCACCGACCTCGACGTGCGCGCCGTTCAGGGTGAAGCTCACCGGCACCCCACCACCATGGCACGAATCAACAAAATGTTGAAGTCCTGCTGGTTGCGACCTCGTGAAAAGGTCGAGGCCCTCGCCCTCGTCCCCACCGGAACCCCCACCGGCACCACCACCGGCACCACCACCGGCGCCGGGAGCCGGTAGAACCGACGCCATGCGGTCCCGCCTCCTGGTCAACCACGACGTCGCCCCGCTCCCCCTGGACGCCCGGCCCGGCCCCGTCGTCCACGCCTTCCACCAGCGCCTGCCCGGCTACGCCCCTACCCCGCTGCACGACATGCCCGCCCTGGCGGCCGCCGCCGGTGTCGGCCGGGTGCTGGTCAAGGACGAGTCGAGCCGCCTCGGGCTGCCGGCGTTCAAGGTCCTCGGCGCGTCGTGGGCGGTCAACCGGGTGCTGGGCGGGATGCTGGCGGACCGGCTCGGCGCCGAGCCCGCCTGGTCGACGCTCGACGACCTGGCCGCCGCCGTCGCCCGGGAGATCGGCCCTCTGCGGCTGGTGGCGGCCACCGACGGCAACCACGGCCGGGCCGTCGCCCACATGGCCCGCCTGCTGGGGCTGGCGTCGACGATCCTCGTGCCCGACGGGACGGCCGACGCCCGCGTCGACGGCATCGCCGCCGAGGGTGCCGAGGTCGTCGTCGTCCCCGGCAGCTACGACGACGCCGTCACCCTCTCTGCCGGCATGGCCGGCGACCGCGACCTCGTCATCTCCGACACGTCGTGGCCCGGCTACGAGGACACGCCCCGGTGGGTGATCGAGGGCTACTCGACGATCTTCGCCGAGATCGACGCCCAGCTCGCGGCCCTCGGCGACCCCGACGGCGGGGCGGGCGAGGGTGACGCGCGGGGTGTCCAGATCACCGGCGACGGCATCGTCGCCCCCGACCCGGTGGTGGTCGACCTGGCCGTCGTGCCGCTGGGGGTGGGTGCCCTCGCCGCCGCCGCCGGGGCCAGCCTGCGGGCGGGCCGGGAGCCGGGCGACGGGCCGGTGCTCGTCGGCGTCGAGCCGACCTCCGCAGCCTGCGTCGCCGCCGCGGTCGAGGCCGGGCACGTCGTGGAGGTTCCCGGCCCCCACGACTCGATCATGGCCGGGCTCAACTGCGGGCTGGCCTCGACGCTGGCGCTGCCGACGGTCGTGGCGACGTTCGACGCCCTGGTGGCGGTGGACGACGACCGGGCCGAGCAGGCCGTCCGGGCCCTCGCCGCCGCCGGCCTGGACGTCGGCGAGACCGGCGCCGCCGCGCTGGCGGGCCTCACGGCGGTGGTCGAGGAGCACCGCGACGCCCTCCCGGTCCCCGCCGGCGCCACGGTCCTCCTGCTGGCCACCGAGGGCGTCACCGACCCCGCCGGCTTCGAGCGCATCGTGGGCCGCCCGCCCCGCTGAGCGCGGGTCTTTGAGGCCCATCCGGCATCCCCGAGGCGATAGCGGTCGGGGGCCGGCCCCCATGACCTCGAGTTCGGGCGATCGACCGCAATCGCCTCACGGAGACGGTCCGGCCGGGCCCGCCAGAAGCCGGCTCAGCCCGCCACGGCGTCGAGGCCGAAGGCGGTGTGGAGGCTCTGCACCGCCTGCTCGATCTGGGCCTCCCGGACGACACACGACGTCCGGATGGCCGACGTCGAGATCATCTCGATGTTGATGCCCTCGCCGGCCAGCACCTCGAACATCGTGGCCGCCACGCCGGGGTTGGACTTCATGCCGGCGCCCACGATGCTCACCCGGGCGATGTCCCGGTCGGAGGACACGCCGGTGGCGCCGATCTCGTGCGCCAGGCGGCGGCAGACGTCGGTGCCGGTGCCGAGGTCGCTCTTCGGGACCGTGAACGAGATGTCGGTGACCCCGTGGTCCGACACGTTCTGCACGATCATGTCGACGTTCACGTCGACGTCGGCCAGCTCCCGGAACAGCCGGGCGGCGATGCCGGGGTGGTCGGGCACGCCCGAGACCGTGACCTTGGCCTCGGTGACGTCGTGGGTGACCGCCGAGACGATCGCCTGTTCCATGGTCGGGTCCTCCTCGCGTACCCAGGTGCCCGGCTCCCACGTGAACGCGGACCGGACGTGCAGCGTGACGCCCCACCGGCGGGCGTACTCGACCGACCGCATAGCCGGCTTGGGGCAGCCGGTGGCGGTCATCTCCAGCAGCTCCTCGAACGACACCTCGCCCAGCCGCCGGGCCCGGGGCACGAGCCGGGGGTCGGCGGTGAACACGCCGGGCACGTCGGTGTAGAGCTCGCAGGCGTCGCCCTCGAGCGCGTGGCAGAGGGCGACCGCGGTGGTGTCGGAACCGCCCCGGCCCAGGAACGTGACGTCGTGGTCGGTCGACACCCCCTGGGCACCGCCGATCACGGGCACGTGCCCGGCGTCGATCGCCTTACGGAGCCGGTCGGGCCGCAGCTCGACGATCTTGGCGTTGCTGTGGTTGGTGTCGGTGATGAAGCCCGCCTGGCTGCCGGTGAAGCTGTCGGCGGGCAGGCCGATCGAGTGCAGGGCCATGCACAGCAGGGCCATGGCCTTGCGCTCGCCCGCCGTAATGAGCATGTCCATCTCCCGCCCGGGCCGGACGTCGGACACGGCGCCCGCCAGGCGGATCAGCTCGTCGGTCTCCTTGCCCATGGCGCTGACCACCACCACGACGTCGTTGCCGTGGCGGACGGTGCGCGCCACGTGGTCGGCGACCTCGCGGATGCGGTCGGGGTCGGCGACGGACGTCCCGCCGAACTTCTGGATCAGCAGTGGCACGGTGCTCAAACCTACCGGCCGCCCGGCGCGGCCCACGAACCCCTTGGCGACCCCGCAGGGTCGTGTCGGAAGCTCGTGGTGTGGCGATGCCTCGCCCGCGTCGGGCGAGCCCCTTCCCGCGATGGATGCTCGCCCAGTGCCCGCCGATGCGTGTCTGACGTCTTGCTCAGGAGAGGGTCGAGGGGCTCTCGACGAGAGCACCCCAGGCTTCGAGCCGGGAGACCGCCTCGCTGATGTCGGTCTGCAGCAGCGCGCAGATCGCCCGCAGGTCGTCCCGACGGATGGTCAGGACCCGGCCGTTGTAGTCACCGCGCTCGACGATGATCGACCGGACGAAACGCTGCACGGGCGCAGCCTCGGGGACCCGGCTGAGGGCCTCGAGGTCGAGGACGAGCTTCGGCGGACCCTCCTGCGTCGTCGTCTGCTCACCGAGCAGGACCGACACGGGCACGTCGTAGAACTCGGCCAGCTCGTGGAGACGGGGCAGGCTGAGCGTGCGGAAACCGCGTTCATAGGCGCCGATCGCCGAGGCGCTCCAGCGGCCCGACGACTGGCGCTCGACATCGTCGAGCGACATGTGCTGGGCCTTGCGCAGGGAACGCAGCCGGCGGCCGACCTCGAGGGTGACGCTGGTCGGGGTGGTGGACTCTTCTTCTTCGGTGTGGTTGTTGTTCATCTGGTTCTCTTTGTGATCACTGTTCACTAGGGAACCGCCTCGGGACGATTCTCGCACGTCGGACAACGCGGAGTGCAGTTGAAAGCCGCGAGCGTGGCGGCGCGACCAGCCCGAATGCCCTCCCGGGGAGCGTTGTGGCTACCCTTCCGCGTTCGTGGCTACCGATAAGCGAGAGCGTCAGAGAGCGGCCAGGCTGGACAAAACCGTCGCCCAGCTGTCGGCCGCGAAGCGTGAGCGAGCGCGCCGGACGGGCATACGGATCGCGGTCGCAGCGATCGTGACCCTCGCCGTCCTGTTCGGCGTGTCGCGGCTCATGGCCGACGACTCCGACCCCGAGCGCGCGGACGACGACACCGCCACCGGCACGGAGACGACGCTCCCCGAGGACGAGACGACCGAGACCACCCAGCCCTCGTACACCGACCCCGCGAAGGCCGAGGAGGTGCTCGCCCGGGGCGCCCCCTCGACCGAGCCGCCGCCCGCCGACACGCCGAAGGACGCGGTGCAGACCACGACCCTGATCGAGGGCGTGGGCACCCCCGTGGCGACCGGCGACCTCGTCACCGTCCACTACGTCGGCAAGCTGGCCGACGGCACCGAGTTCGACCAGTCGTGGTCACGGGGCGAGCCCTTCACCGTCACGGTGGGGGCCGGCGAGGTCATCCCCGGGTGGGACAGGGGCCTCGAAGGGGCCAAGATCGGCGAGCGCCGGCACCTGGTGATCGGGTCGGACATGGCCTACGGCTCCCAGGGCCAGGGCCCGATCCCGCCTGACGCCCCGCTGGCCTTCGACGTCGACATCGTCGACATCCACAGCCCCTCCTGACCCGGCGGGGCGGGCGGGCCGGTGGCTCAGGCGACGCCGGCCGGCAACGCACTCAGGTCGGCCTGCCGGCCGTCGACCCAGACCGACACCGCGCCAACCCCGTCGGTGCGCCAGCCCGTGCCCGGGTCGAGGATCAGGGCCGTCCGCTCGTCGACCTCGACCAGCGGCAGGCCCGCCGGGGTCAGCTGCAGGGTGCGGTGCAGCTTGTCCTCCGACCAGGTGTCGGCCCGCGGCACGACGGCCATCTGGGGCAGCAGCCCAAGCCCGAGCGTGAACGCCCCGCCCCGCGGGTCGACCGCCGGGTCGCACAGCACCATCGCCCCGGCCCCCGACCCGGCCAGCACGCCGCCGCCCCGCCAGGCCGCGACCAGCGCGTCCCACAGCGGGCTGTGCATGAGCACCGAGCGGAGGTGCATCGGCGAGCCGTCGGCCAGGTAGACGAACCGGGCGCCCCCGACCGCGGCCACGTTGGCCTCGTCCCGGGCGCCGGCCCGGTCGAGGGCGGCGACCGGCTGGACGGTCGCACCGAGCTTCTCGAACCAGCGGGCCGCCCGCTCGACGGCGTGGTCCGGATGCTCGTAGGCCGCCGCCGTCGGCAGCACGACCACCTCGGTCCCGCCGCTGGCGGCGAGCAGGTCGCCGTCGAAGTCGCAACCGTCGTGCCACTCGCCTCCGCCCACCAGGGCCAAGATTCCACTCACTGGCGCACCCTTCGGGATGCGCGCAGTGAGCGCTCGGCACTTCGTGCCGAGCAGGACACTGTGCCGATGGTTCGCTCGCTGCGCTCGCTCACGGGTCAGGACCGTAGACCGGCCCGGCCGCCGTGTGCCGCACCCGCTTTGGCCCGCCGTAGTTACCGTCGGTAGCCTTCGGCGATGACCATCGAACGTCTGGGCATCGTCGGGTCGGGGATCATGGGGTCCGGCATCGCGGAGGTCGCCGCCAAGGCCGGTGTGACCGTCGTGCTCCGGTCCCGCAAGCAAGAGACCGCCGATGACATGGTCGCCGCGCTGGGCAGGTCGCTCGCTCGCCAGGTCGACAAGGGGCGGCTCGACGCGGCCGACGCCGAGGCCGTCAGCGGCCGGGTGTCGGCCACCAGCGACCTCGACGCGCTGGCCGACTGCGACCTGGTGCTCGAATCGGTGGTCGAGGACCTCGACGTCAAGAAGCAGCTGTTCGTCGAGCTGGACCGCATCGTGAAGGACGGCTGCATCCTCGCCACCAACACCTCGACGCTCCCGGTGGTCGAGCTGGCGGTCGAGACCGGCCGGCCCGAGCAGGTGGTCGGCATCCACTTCTTCAACCCGGCCCCGGCGATGGCGCTGGTCGAGGTCATCCGGACCCTGGTGTCGAGCGACGAGGCCGTCGCCACCGCCGTCGACTTCGCGGAGGCCTGCGGCAAGGACCCGGTGGTGGTCGAGGACCGGGCGGGCTTCATCGTCAACGCCCTGCTGTTCCCCTACCTCAACAACGCGGTCCGGATGCTGGAGAACCGCACCGCCAGCCGCGAGGACATCGACTCGGCGATGAAGGGCGGCTGCAACTTCCCGATGGGGCCCCTGGCGCTGCTCGACCTGGTCGGGCTCGACACGTCGGTCGCCATCCTCGACGCCCTCTACACCGAGTTCCGCGACCCCAACTACGCCGCCGTCCCGCTGCTGCGGCGGATGGTCGCCGCCGGCCACCTCGGCCGGAAGTCGGGCCAGGGCTTCTACGACTACGCCCGCTGACCCCGCCGCCGTCGGGCCCGCCGGCGTCGGGCCCGCCGCCCTCCGGGCCGCCGACGCCGCGGAGCTCGACGACCGCCGGCGCCAGGTCGCCGCGCTCGCCGCGTCGG